>CALDUQ010000045.1 GCA_937924845.1 uncultured Flavobacteriaceae bacterium | reverse complement strand
ATATATTAGATTTAATTATTTAACTAAAAAGTTAATTTTAAACCAACAAAACTAATGGAGTTACCAAAGTTTATATTAGGTGATAATACCGATTACCCAGATGGCATATATGTTATTCATACACAATTTCCGAGGTTTATTATAAACCTTGAAAATGATGAGGTAGAGTGGTTTGAGGATTTTGATGCTAATGATGAGGAAGAATTGGTTAATGAAACAGAAAATGCTATTGTAAGCGCTACCGAATTTTATGATAGAGAAGTAGCGCGATATGATGATTAATTAAATTTATTTTAAATGCTAGATAAATTAGTGAAATATGACACCGAACTTTTTCTTTACCTAAATAATTTAGGCAATGAAACGTGGGATTGGTTATGGGTTTTAATAACCCATAAATTAACATTTGCACCATTATATGCAATATTGTTGTTTGTTATTTATAAAAAATTTGGACTAAAAACATTAGGTTTTTTAATTGTAGTTATAGCCGTAATGGTTACGGTTACCGATCAAGGTACAAATGCATTTAAGCATGGTGTTGAGCGATTAAGACCTTGTAGAACCGAAGGTGTAAGTGAGTTTACAAGAGTGTTGGTGGGTTGTGGTAAATACGGTTTTTTCTCTGGTCATTCATCAAATTCAATGGCAGCAGCCATTTTTGGAGGCTTGCTATTAATGCCCTTTTATCGACGTTTAATTTATGGTTTAATAGCTTGGAGTTTGATTGTAGCCTATAGCCGTATTTATGTAGGGGTACATTATCCGCTTGATATTATTTGTGGTTTAATTTATGGTACAATTGTGGGTTATCTTTTTTTTAAATTACAAATGTATTTAAGGCAACGTTACGCAAAATTTTTGCAAGATTAATAGAAATAACTTGTTAAATATTTGTTTTCAATACTAAGATTTTATTTCTTGTAGTGGTTTGAGTTTTTTATGCTACATTTACAGCTAACAAAAACAAAAACAAAAATGACAAAAAAGATTTTACTTTTATTTATTGTTAGCTTTTTTATGATGTCTTGCAATGATGATGATGATAATTCAGCTCCGGCTAATTTTCAAATTACATCAAGTGATATAACTGCTAATAGTGCTGTTTTAAATTGGACAATTGCGACAGACCCTGATGGAGATTCAGTTACATATTCGGTATTTTTAAATGAGAACCTTATAGCATCTAATTTATCAGAAACTACTTTTAATTTAATTGGTTTAGCAGAGGCTACTGATTATGTTTTGATTATAGCTGCTACTGATGGAAATAATAACACTACTAGTGAAATTACCTTTTCAACTTTGGATAACTTAGGTCCTCAAAATTTTGATGTTACAGTTTCAGAAATTACAACAACTAGTGCTGTTTTAAATTGGGAAGAAGCTGTTGATCCAGAAGGAGATATAATTAATTATGCTATTCAGCTAAATAATGATGTAGTTATTGAAAATTTGACAGAGACTACTTATAGTTTGGAAGGGTTAGATGATAATACAGAATACTCAATAGCTATTATAGCTTCCGATCAAAATAATGAGCCTACCATTAGTACTATTTCTTTTTTAACTTTAGAGAATTTTGGTCCTCAAAATTTTGATGTTACAGTTTCTGAGATTACTACAAATTCTGCTACAATTAATTGGGAAGATGCAATTGATTTAGAAGGTGATTCTGTTAGCTATTCTATTCAATTAAATGATCTTCTTATTGCAGAAAACTTATCAGAAACTATGTTTAATCTAAGTGATTTAGATGATAATACTGAATATTCAATATCTATTATTGCAAGTGATGAAAATAATAACCCAACTATTAGCATGAATTCTTTTATGACTCTTGATAATATAGCTCCAAGTACATTTGTACTTGAATTTTCTAATATTACTATAAATAGTGCTAATTTAAGTTGGAGTCAAGCTATGGATATGGAAGGAGATGCTGTAAGTTACACAATAACTTTAAATCAAGAAATTGTTGCTGAAAATATATCTGAATTAACTTATGAACTAGCTAATTTAGATGAAAAAACTAACTATACCGTTGCAGTTAGTGCTTCAGATAATTTAAATACACCTACTGTATCTAATGAAGTTGAGTTTGAAACTCTTGAAACCAATTTACCTCCGGGCGAATTCCAAATCGAGGTTAGTGAAATAACCCAAAATAGCGCTAAAATAAATTGGACTAACCCAAACGACCCTAATGGTCCAGACACAGTTTCGTACGATATTTTTTTAAATGATGTTTTGGTTACAGAAAACTTAAGGATACTTACAGAGGAAGGCGAAGCATTGGAAACTACCTTGGCTGGACTTACGCTTTCAACAAGTTATAATATAAAAATAGTTGCAAGTGATAGTGAGTTTTCTAGCGAAGCAATAAATACATTTACTACTGTAAGTAATCCTCCTGATAATTTTATTGTAAAAATTGGAGATGGAAGTGTAACAGAATCAGGTGTTCTTTTTGATTGGCCTAATGTTATGGATCCAGACGGCGATGAAGTTGTATATGATATTTACGTAAATGGTATTGAAGAAGCGATTGGCAGAACTTTCTCTATATCGACGCTTAGAGATTTACAACCAAATACAAGTTATACTATTAAAGTTGTCGCTAGGGATAGTACTGGCGCAAAAACTGAAAGTGAAGCGTCCTTTGTTACATTGCCAATTGATGGGGCTTTTTCTGTATCTGTCGTTAATATTGAGAATGGGTTTTTTGGGCCTACTGTATTTATTACTTCCACTGATAGTTTTGCTGTACAGTCGGTTCTTCTTGATGGTATAGAGTTTGTAAATTTAGTTCCTTCTAGTCCAACGACACTAAATTTTGCAATTACACAAGCTCAATATGACACCCTATTTAATTCATCACAAAATAATGGTGAGATATGGTACGATGATGGAGGTGTGCTAAAAAAATTCAATTTTATCTATAATTTCGAATAAAAATAGTATCACTTAACACATAAACTGTATAAGTTTAAAAAAGCTCAGGATTAAAATCAATCTTGAGCTTTTTTAGTAATTTCTAAAATTTACACACTTATAAAATCGGATGATTTTTTAAAACAATTTAAAAATAACCAAAGCTAATCAGCTTTTAGAATAGCTTCAAAAACAAGATCTAGAAGAAAATTTTAAGGTAAGCTTAATGCCCATTTAGGGCTATGATAGACATCACAAAAGTAAAGGAAATAACCTTTTGCGTAATGGTTATGCCAAAAACAAACTCTCATTCCCAATAAATAAAGCTATTACTAAATCAATTTTCAACTATATATAAAACAGGATTAAATAATAACTATTTCAACTCTGAATTTTTACGTTTATTTAGATTTTGGTATAGTGAGGAGGTGTTAGTTTAATGTTGTAACACCATTTTACATTAAAACGTTAATTTTATCCTATAGGGATAACAACTTTTGTAGTTGTTCCTGAGGTGAGGGTTGAGTTTATTAAAAGTTCTCCATGTAAGCTTTCTACTCTGGTTTTTAAGCTTTTCATTCCTATACCACTTTTGACTGTATTTTTATCAAAACCAACTCCGTTATCTTTTATTGTTAACTCAAGTTTACCCGTATTATCGTTTTTAAGTACAATTAGTGCAGCCGTTGCTTGCGCATGTTTTAAAATGTTATTAACCAACTCTTGAACTATTCTATAAAGCTCGGTTTTTTGTTTGTTAGTGATATTTAGGTTATTGGTTAAATTATTGAAAGTGAAATTTGTTGGTGATAGTAGCGAAATTTTATCGCAATACTTTTGAAGCAATTTAGATAAATTATACTCAATTTTAGGTTTTTCAGAAAAATCGGATGATAAATTTTGAATATGCGTTATTGATTTTTCGAATTGTTTTATAATAGTATTTATTTGATTTTTTAAAGGTGTATTTATAGCACCAGATTGTATCGATTCAAGCTTAAATATAATTGATGACAAATCTGAAGTAACAATATAATTTAAGTCTTGAACAAGGCGTTTTTTTTCGTTTTTTTCACCAGATAACACAGAACCTAGTTTTAAAACTTGATTTTCAATTTTAAGATTTTCAACCTGTTTAAGTGATATCTTTTTTTTGCTTTTAAACACAATTAATATTTGAATTAATGCCAACAATAATATGGCTAGACTAGAGAATATAAATCCTGCTTGTTGTTGTTTTTTTTTAAGCTTATTTGCTTGTTGTTCAAGGGTTAGTTTTTGAGTGTTAATTTCATGAGTTTTAATCTCGTCTTGATATAATAAATTTGTGGTGTTAAAGGTGTTTTTTATTTCGTTAATTGCAGCGTTATGATTAATAGTTGAATATTTTTTAAGATAGTTATAAGCTGTTTTGTGTTTATTTATAGCAATGTTTAATTCATACAGGCTATAGTAAATATCTTTTTGTAATTTTTTATAATTAATGGCGTTTGCCATTTTAAGACTTGCATCAAAATAAGTTTTGGCAAGTTTATAATTACCTTCAAGTAATTGTATCTTACCTGCTATATAAGTGCTTTTGTTTTCAGAGTTTGCAAATTTTTCTTTTTTAGTGATTTCTAATATTTTTGAAGTGTAAAATTTAGCAGAATCAAGCTTTTTGTTTTTAAGGTGAAACTCTGTTAGGTAATCATAAAGCAAAATTGTTGTGTAATTGTTTTTATGTTTTTCGATAATTGCTTTAGATTTTAAATATAAATTATAAGCAACCTCAGTTTTTTTTAATTTATAAAACGCATAGCCTTTATTTATAGTTAGTTCGGCAATAGTGCGTTCAAATTTTGTTGGGTCATTTTGTTTAAGGGCTATTTTTATGGCCTTGTCAAAGGCTTCAATTGCGTTTTTGTATTGGTTTGTATAGGTGTAAGTTTCGGCTAATTGTTGAAATAGTTTTATTTTAATATCTACTCTTTTATTAGTAAATTGTAACCCTAACACACAATTTTTAAGTGTTAAATGGTAATTGTTTAAATAAAAATTTGCTATGGCTATATTTAAGTAAGACACCGCAATAGCGTCGGAGTTATTTAATTTTTCGGCAACTTTAATGTTTTTTTTATAATATGAAATAGAAGTTTCATGACGTCCTAAATAATAATTAATTAATCCGAGTCGGGCATTAGCAATAAGTTCACCTTTGGTGTATTTAATTTCTTTTGATAATTGAAGTGCTGTTTTTGCGAGTTTTAGGGCTTCAGTATGGTTTTTACGTGTGTTTTGTTTTGCATGGTTAATCAAGTTTTTGATATAGGTTGAATCCTTGACTTGACTAAAGCAAACAAGGTTTAAACATAAGGTTATACCTAATAAAACGTATTTAAAAGGTAAAGTGTTTTTTAACTTGGTAATTGGCGCTTTAATCTGAAGTAGCTTTAGTTAGTAAATCATCAATAGTATTTACTTCAAATTTTTGATATAAATTATTTAAATGATTTAAAATTGTTTCCTCATTTATTAGTGTGGACAAAGCCACGCTTTTTATCGAATTGTCTTCTTTTAGTGCATTAATTATTTTTCGTTCGTTTCGGGTAAGTGCAGTTTTATTTTCTTGTTTTGAAAAATTATTTTGTAATATTTTATCTTGAATAACGTCAGGTAAATAAATTCCTCCTGCATGTACTTGTTTGATAGCCTTTACAATTTCATTAGGTGCACTATTTTTTAATAAGTATCCTTTTGCGCCATTGTTAAGCATGTTTCTAACAAAAGTAATCTCATTATAATTTGTTAGGGCTATAACTTTTAAATCGGCATATTGTCGGCTAATTATTTTGCAAATTTCAATTCCATTGATATCTGGTAAATTGATGTCTAATAATAGTACATTAGGCGTGTTGTTTGTTAGGTATAACAGCAAATCTTGCGCATTATAACAAGCATGAATAACATCAATTGTATCATTGTTTTTTAAAATAGACATTAACCCGTTAATAACGAGTTTGTGGTCATCTGTTATAATTACAGTTATTTTTTTTAATTCCTCCATAGTTCAATAATACCTCTTAGATAATTTGCTAACATTAACTTTTGTATCGTATGTAAAATTAAATATTAAGCTAAGGTTTTCATTTAGGGTTTTTGCCTAGTTTTTTATTTGGTTACAAATACTAGGTTTGTTTTAATAGCAGGGTAAACCACTATTTATGTAATCACATATATCACCTTATTTAATTTTAAAATAAAGTTAAGTAATTGCTAATCTGTTAAATGTTAAAAATTTCAGCGGTATTGAAGTAATAGAATAAATATTTTAAAATGATTACAAACAAAATTTTAGTTATTGATGATAATGTGAACCTTTATAGGGTAATAGAGGCGTTTTTTAGTCCTAGTTATACTAAAACTATTTTCTCTAAATCTATTGATGTTATCTACGAAGTAATCAATAATAAAAATGAAATAATAAATTTAATTGTTGTAAATAATAGTTGTATTGAAAATGCAAAAGTAAATTTTTATGAAATTATCAAAAACAGTAATCATAGCAATATTAAAAACATACCTATACTGGTTACCAATGCAAATGATTTAAAATTAACTGATGACAAGCAGTTTACGTATTTAAAAAAATCTACTCCCGAGATTGATATATTATCTCAAATAAATACACTGATATTAAAAAACAACTGCCATGTAGAGCACAGTCTCGCAATTAACAAAACTAATGTTTTGTTTGAAAATTCGCCTTTGCCTTTAATGTTATTGGATGAGAAGCTTGATGTTAAAAAAACCAATAAGGCATTTGAAAAGCAGGTTTATACATTGCATAATGACGTATTGGTTAATTTACTGGATTTATTTCATACCGATGTTAATCAAATTAAAGCAGATTTAAAAACGGCTATAATTGAGAAAATTGAGGGTCTAGACCTTAAAGTTCAAATTGGTTCAAAACCATTTTCTGCAAGTTTTATATTTATTTATAATGACCAGCAGGAGTTTATAAATACAATATTGGTATTGCAAGAGTTAGAACTAGATAGTGTGCAAAAATTTGAAAAGTTTAACATGCAAAGCTTTGTTAATAGCTCACTAATTGCAATTTTTAAAATTAATACAGCAGGTGTTATTTTAAATTGGAGCCTAGGCGCCAAAAATATATTTAAGTTTACTAAAAAGGATATTGTTGGCAAATCGTTTTCGACAATTGTGCCTAATGAAAATACAGAGCAATCAAAACAAATAATCCAAAAAATATTTTCGACACAAAAAGAACAACATTTTTCGAGAGTTGCAAGACGAAAAGATGGGACTTATGTAAACGTACTTTTAACATTTTTACCAGTTAAAAATGAGGACGGTAAGGTTGACGGTTTATATGTTATAGGAAAAGATACTACACATATCAAGCAATTAACCGATGAACTAAATAATTATAAATATGCCATTGATAAATCAATAATTGTTGCAACAATTGATAGAAAAGGGATAATAATTAATGTAAATGATAATTTTTTAAACATTTATGGCTGTCAAGAGCATGATGTTGTAGGTAAACCATTTTCGGTACTTAAATCTGATAACATAAATAAGCCTATTTATAAAAGTTTATTTGACACGATTGAAAGTGGAAAAATATGGAAGGGTGAATTGTTTCAAAAAGCAAAATCGGGAGTTGAATTTTGCCTAGATGTTACCATTGTACCTTTTGTAGACGATCAAGGCGTAACGGTAAAGCACATGTTGTTTTGTAATGATATTACACAACGAAAACTATTAGAAGATAAAGAGAAAGAAAATATTTTGATGGACAAATCCTTAAAAATGAAGGATGAGTTTATGGCTAATATGAGCCATGAAATAAGGACACCACTTAATGTTATTTTAGGCTATGCCGATTTATTGCTCGAATCCGAAATGGAAAACGAACAATACAAGCAAATAAGTACTATAAAAAAATCAAGTAAACTTTTGTTGTCCATAATTAACGACATTTTAGATTTATCAAAACTAGAATCGGGTAAAATAGTTTTAGACGATACCGCATTTGATTTAAAGCACCTTGTTTTGTCGGTTAAAGATATGCTTGAGATTGAGGCTAATAAAAAAGATTTATTTTTTAAAGTAAAAATAGATAATACTATACCCAAATATGTGTCAAGTGATGCCACTAGGATTGAACAAATTTTAGTAAACATTGTAAATAATGCCATTAAATTTACAAAAATTGGGTATGTTAAAATTACCGTTGAGTTAGAGTCAAAAGACGAACATGTTGCAAGAGTTGTTTTTAAAATAAGCGATAGCGGCATCGGGATACCTAAAGATAAAATAGACACTATTTTTGAGTCCTTTACACAATCATCTCGATACATAACACGCGAGTTTGGAGGTACAGGTTTAGGGCTTACCATTGTTAAAAAACTAATGGATCAGTTAAAAGGCGATATTAGTGTAACCAGTACAGTTGGCAAAGGTACAGAGTTTAAGCTAGTGATTCCTTTTGAAATTTCAAACCAAGAAATTTTAGCTCAAAACACAACACCATTAATGGCTTCAAAAAACAATACAGTTGATGAGCCATTAAATCTTAATATTTTATTAGCCGAGGATAATGAGTTTAATCAAATTTTAGCAAAAACAAGATTAGAATCTTGGAATTGTATGGTGGATATTGCAAATAATGGACTCGAGGCTATTGAAAAACTAAGGGTTAACGATTACCATTTAATTTTAATGGATATACAAATGCCTTTATTAAATGGGTATGATGCTACAAAACGAATACGGTCAGAGTTTACATGTCATAAACAAGAAATCCCAATAATAGCCTTAACGGCTCATGCCTCAAACGGCGATGCCAAAGAAGCTAAAAAACTAGGGTTTAATGATTATTTATTTAAACCATTTAATTTAAAATTATTGCATGCAAGGCTAAAACAATACGGCGCAGTAACTACTGCATTAGCAAGCGAAAAAGCCGACATACAAGATGATGATATCGTGAATTTAGTAGATTTTTCATACATAGAAAGTGAGTCATTAGGGCATCCTAACATTATAAAAATGTTGATCGAATCATTTATTAGAGAATTTGAGTTGTTCATTTCTTCGGCAAAACAGGCAAATATTGATCAGGATTGGAATGGTGTATATAAAGCCGTACATCGTATAGGGCCAAGTATTAGTAATTTTAATATTAAAAATATTAAACCTTATACAATACAACTATATGAAAAAAGTAAAGAAGAACAAGAAAATGACACTTACTTAAGCTTAATTACAAAAGCCGAAGAAGAATTTAAAAAAATTAAACCAATATTTCAAAAAAAACTAAACCAACTACAAACCGTAATTTAAAATACGCCCATAAAAAAAAATTAGTGCCATGTCAGAAAAGAAAAAAATTGTTATCGCAGAAGATGATTCATCATTACAGTTATTACTGAAATTTAGATTTGAAGAAGAAGGTTATGATGTTTTTACCGCCAGTGACGGAGAAAGAGCATTAGAGTTGATAGACTCTAAACTTCCTGATTTGATAATTAGCGACATTATGATGCCTATATATAATGGGCTAGAAGTAGTAAATAAAATAAGATCAAGAAACAACAATACTCCAATAATAATGCTCTCTAATGCAGGTCAAGAGGAAATGGTGTTAAAGGCCTTTCATATAGGTGCAGATGATTTTTTGAGCAAACCTTTTATCATAAACGAACTTTTAATTAGAGCCAAAAGGATATTAAAGTAAAATCCTTATATAAAAACATATGGAAGCATTTTTGGGTCATATAAAAGAAGTATTAAATTTTGTTTATCATAATTTTTTAAACGAAACTCTTGTTGTTCAGGTGGTTTGGGTTTCAATAGTATTGTTTTTTTTTACTTTTATAATTAGCTTACTTGTTGTTGTATATTATAAAAGACACAGAAAAAAAGCAAAAAAAGAACGAGAAAAAATATTAAAAATTTACCAACCATTAATAATCAAAGCTATAGCAGGGGGTGATAAAGCTTTAGACCATATAAACGTATTAAGTAATCAAATTAAAAAAGTAAAGCATAAAAAGTGTCACAGAAATACAATCTTAAGCATCATTATAAAACTACACAGAAGTTTATCGGATGATTTAGCAAATAACCTTGAACAAATATATATACTTAGCGAACTCAATAAATATTCATTAAAAAAACTAAAAAACAAAAGTTGGAATATTAAAATTGAAGGCATTAGGGAGTTGTCACAAATGAATTGCATACAATCAATGTCAAAACATATTGTTAAAATGTTTACTTCCAAAAAGGAAGTTTTACTATTTGAACTCCGATTGGCTTTTTTAAAAAATCGAGGTGGTGAAGCTTTAAATTTTGTTAATAATTATAAAAATGATTTTAATGAATGGCACCAAATAGAATTTATGGAAATGCTTTTTAATTTAAAAGGACCAACTTTTGAGTACATAGATAATTGGCTAACCTCACAAAATGCATCAATCAATTTATTTGCTTTAAAAATTGTTAAATCATACTCATTAATAGATAAAAAAAACCAAATTATAAATTTGGTAAAAAGCAAAAATTTTAAAGTTCGTCGTGAAGCTATTCGTGTTATTTTAAAGTTTAAAATAAAAGATGCATACCCTGCACTTTTAAGCGCATATGAGTTTAATGATAATTACTTTGAAAAAAGGAGGCTTTTAAGCGCATTAAAAACACTAGATTTTGAAAATTTTGAAAACTACATTTTAGTTGAACAACAAAAGTTAAATCAGCAATTTAGGTATAAAACCATAACAATTAAAAGTTAGTTTATGTATTTAGGAAATCAAATATTTAATTTATTTTATTATTTTTTTACAATATATACTATAACCGTATTTATATTATATATATCAATCACAGTGGTGTCATTAGTAGGTATAAAACAATATTTTAACAAAACGAGTTTTGTTAAATATACAAGCGTACTCTCATCACCGTTTGCACCATCAATTTCGATATTATCACCTTTATATAATGAAGAAAGAAACGCAATATCTTCTATTAGATCGTTGCTAACTAATCATTATGTTAATTATGATATAGTGATTATAAATGACGGCAGCTCTGACAAGACATTAGAGTTGATAATTGAAGCTTTTCAGCTAAAAAAAGTAGAATATACATTTGAACAAAAAATAAAAACCGAAAATATACTTGGAATATACAAATCTACAAACCCAGCTTATGAAAAAATTAAATTAATAAATAAGGAGCGTGGCGGAAAATCAGACGCACTTAATGCTGGGCTTAATATATCTGAAAATGAATATGTTGTATGTGTTGATGGTGATTGTATTTTGGCTGATGATGCACTTCAAAAAATGATTAAACCTTTTTTAGAGCATACCGAAAAAGAAGTTGTGGCTTGTGGCGGAGTTATAAGAATTGCAAATGGATGTAAAATAAAAGATGGTAGAGTAATTGAAAAAAAATTACATCATAGTATTTTGGTTAAATTTCAAGTATTGGAGTATCTGCGTTCATTTTTATTAGCAAGAGTTGGTTGGAGTAAAAACAGAGGACTAATGCACATTGCTGGCGCATTTTGCATATTTACTAGAGAAAAAGCAATTGCTGTTAAAGGTTTTAATAGGTATACTTTAGGTGAGGACATGGATATTGTTGTCAAAATACAAAAATTTATGTACGATGCTAAACTTAAATTTAAAACAATTTATTTACCAGAGCCTTTATGTTGGACTGAAGTACCTTCAACGTGCCAATCATTAATACGACAAAGAAGTAGGTGGGCTAGAGGTACTATAAAAACGCTTTGGGATCATAAAAAAATGATGTTAAATCCTAAATATGGTCAAATGGGAATGTTTGGTTATCCTGTTTGGTTTATATACGAGCGTTTTGGGCCTATAATCGAAATTATAGGAATTTCATTTTTTATTGTTAGCGCGTATTTAGGGCGTGTTAATTGGATGTATACAACATCTTTTTTAATCGCAACCTATTTGTTTGCCATCATGTATTCATTATTTGCGTTATTAACCGAAGAAATGACATATCATCAATATGACAAAAAAGGTGATTTAACTAAGTTAATATTAATAGCACTAATTGAACCGTTTACATATCATATTTTTATGATATACCCTGTTATCTTGGGTAATATTCAGCAGTTATTTAAACTTAAAAATAAATGGGGAGACATTGACAGAAAAGGATTTCAAAGTTATAAACCAAAAACAATTATCTAAACGTATGTTATGAAAAAATTATTGGTTTTAGGCAGTTTAATCTATAGTTGTTTTGCTATAAATGCACAAGAAAATGTTTTTAATATTAATGATTTACCTAATTTGAATACCTCATTAGGAGCATTTTATAAAACGGAGCTATTTGATGAAGTTTTTGAAGCTAGACAAGAAATGACTCTAGATTTTCAAAAAAAAACAAAATATGGCACATTTATAACACGGCTTAATCGCGCAGATAGGTTCGATGTTATTGATCATGCGTTTGAAATTAATTTTTACCCTAAAATCACAAAAACTAATTACGTATTGGCTGAATATGCAGTTGCTTTTGATAAAATACTTTTCCCAAAGCATCGTTATGGGTTAGAGTTTTTTCAAATATTTCTAAAAAAAAATGAAATATCTTTGGGTGTAAAGCACTTAAATTTTAACGCCAGAAATGTATTGATAACAACATCATCACTAGGTAAATACTATAAAAAGTATTGGTTTAATGCACGAGTTTTTATGACAAAAAGCAATAATAGTACATCATTTTATTATACCTCTATTATTAGAAAATATCTAAATGATAATAGTTATGTATCTTTAAACCTAGGATATGGCACTTATTTTGAAGAGGTAAGGCAAGCAGATGTTTTTGGCAAAAGCTTTAGAGCAGGAGTAAGTACACAGTTTAATATTTTTAATACATTGCAGCTTTTTGGAGGATTTGATTATAGTAGAGAAGAAACTTTATTTGCTTTAGGCAATTTTATTAGTAGATATTCATTTATAATAGGTTTAAGAAAAAGTTTTTATACAAATAAACGAAAAGTTACATATTTCTAGTTATAGACATATAGTTGGAATTTAAAAATTGAAATGAAAATTAAAATAGTTTTATATATCTTAATATTTACAGGCTGTCACTTTTTTGTGAACGGACAAACATACGATGAGATAAAACAAATTTTAGTTAACGTTGATAGGTATAAATACAAAAAAGTAGATGAAAGTATAGAGCAAAACTCATTATTAAAGTTAATTGAAATCTACCCAAAAATTAAAGATTCTTTACAATTAGCAAATGCAAATGAAGCATTAGGGGCGTATTATAGCTCTATTTATGAGCATGAAAAATCAATTGATCATTACAAAAAAGGAATTTCAGGGTATAAAAACTTAAAGCAATGGGGGCTTTTTGCACATTCGATTAAACAATTAGTCCAATCTTTTAGAAACAATAAAACCCCCGAACTAATAGAGCCATTGCTACTAGAATCTAACCGAATTACCCTAAATCAAGATATTGGGTTTTATGCCATGTTTTTGAGGCAGGAGTTGCTAATTTATTATTCATATGATGTAGGCGAATATGAAAAAGGTGTGCCGTATGGCGTCAATTTTCTAGAAATGCTAGCGCATTATGAAAAGCAAAATATTAAATCACCTAGATATGAATATTTGAAAACTGTAGATGCCGCAATAGTTCAGCTTGAGTTAGGGCATTGTTATCTTGAAATAGATAGTTTGTCGCAGGCCTACACACATTTGGAAATATCAAGAGCTTTTTTTGAGCCAAAAAAGGACTATGAAAAATTGGCAAGAATTTATAAGCATAAATTAAAATGGGCAATAAAAACTGGTCACCCTCCAGTTGTAACCGTCAAGCTTTTAGAGTTGTATAATAATTATACTGAAGAAAGTAAACGCGTAATTTTAGATCAAATAGAGAAAGATTTGCAGGAGTCTAATGCATTAATTATGCAAGAAGAGGAAAGTAAAAAAGTATTAAGAGATAAAATAATTATAAGTTTAATAGTGTTTTTATTAATTGTAATTGTATTTACATTAGTGGTTTCTAAACAAAAAGTTAATTTAAGAGTAAAAGAAATTGAGCGTTTAAAAGTAAAAGGTGAGCTAGGTAAAAGTGAAGCTTTTATTGAAGGCGAACAAAATGAGCGTAAAAAAATTGCCGATGAACTTCATGATAATGTTAATGGTGATTTAGCAGTACTAAAGTATAATTTAACAGCTATTGATAAATCAACAATAAGTAATGACGCCATTGGTAAAATAGACAAAGCAATTTCAATATTAGATAAATCTATTGATGAAATTAGAAGTATGTCACATGATATTTCGTCGCCCACAATATTAAATTTTAATTTGATTGAATCTATACATGTTTATGCTGAACGCGTTTCAAATTCGGCCAAAATCAATATTGATTTTCAGTCATTTGGTGATGATTTTAAGATAGACACCAAAAGAGGTGATTTATTGTATAAATCGGTAAAAGAGTTGTTAAATAATATTGAGCAACACGCACAAGCCAATAATGTATTACTACAATTTTTATATAAGGATAAAAAGTTGAACATCACAATAGAGGATGACGGCATTGGTTATGATATTAATTCAGAATCTACTGGTATAGGATTAAAAAATATTAGTTATCGATTAGATTTAATTGGTGCTAAGCTTAATGTTGTGTCTGATGATTATGGAACAACAACAGAGATAGAAGTGTTTTTATAATAAAATTACTGTGGTTATTTTGCAAAAACGTATAGATTTGTTTCATATCAATCTAAAACGGTTTTTTTGAACTCATTAAACTTATATACATTAAAAAATCAATTAGCAGGAGACTTGTATTTTGATAAAATGCATAAAGCATTATATGCTACCGATGCCTCTGTTTATAGAGAAATGCCACTTGCCGTAGCTTTCCCAAAAAATGATAATGATATCAAGCAGTTAATTCAATTTGTTGCTGCTAATAAGTTGTCATTATTACCTCGTGCAGCAGGAACTTCATTAGCAGGTCAATGTGTAGGCGATGGCATTGTGGTTGATGTTTCAAAATACATGAATCAGGTGTTAGAAATTAACACTGAACAAAAATGGGTTAAAGTTCAACCAGGGGTGGTTAGGGATGAGCTTAATACTTTTTTAAAACCCTATGGTTTGTTTTTTGGGCCCAATACCTCCACGTCAAACCGAGCAACTATAGGTGGTATGGTTGGGAATAACTCTTCTGGGTCAACCTCAATTGTATATGGTGATACACGAAAAAACATTTTAGAGTTAAAAACAATTTTAAGTGATGGGAGTGAGGCTGTTTTTAAAAATTTAAGTAAAATTGAGTTTCATAAAAAATTAAAAAGTAACACCTTAGAGTCTAAAATATATCAACACGTTTTATTTGAATTGAATGATGTTGCGGTTGCTGATGAAATTAATGCTCACTTTCCGAAGGCAACAGTAACAAGACGAAACACGGGCTACGCGGTAGATGAATTGTTGAAAACAGAAGTTTTTTCAAAAAACATAACTCCTTTTAATTTTTCAAAATTACTTGCAGGATCCGAAGGCACATTGGCTATTACAACTGAAATTAAGTTGCAGTTATCAAATTTGCCAAAATCAAACGTTGTTTTAATTACTGCTCACTTTAATTCGATTAGCAATAGCTTAAAAGCGGCGCTAATTGCAATGCAGTACCAGCCAACGGCATGCGAATTAATTGATAAAACTATTTTAGATTGCACAAAAGATAATATTGAACAGCAACAAAATAGATATTTTGTTGAGGGCGACCCCAAAGCTATTTTAATTATAGAGATGCGAGGTAATTCTGATGGCGAGGTTTTGTTGAGTGCTAAACAATTAATTTCTGAGTTGAGAAACGAAAATTTAGGCTATGCGTTTCCTGTTATTAAAAACGCTAATATTGATAAAGTATGGAATTTAAGAAAAGCAGGCTTAGGTTTGCTTGCCAATATTCCTGGTAAAAAAAAGGCAGTCGCCTGTATTGAGGATACAGCTGTGGCTCTTGAGGATTTGCCTGAGTATATTGCAGCATTTACGGCAATGATGAAACGCTATAATCAAGATGCGGTGTATTATGCACATGCGGGGGCTGGCGAACTGCATTTGCGACCAATATTAGATTTAAAAACAGCAACCGATGTTAAGCTTTTTAGAGAAATAAGCGAAGCATCTGCCAAATTGGTTAAGCAATATAAAGGGTCTCTTAGTGGTGAACATGGTGATGGTCGCGTAAGGGCAGAGTTTATTCCGTTGGTTTTGGGTAATAAAAACTATCAATTGTTTAAACGCATAAAAAGTACATGGGATCCAAATTCAATTTTTAATCCTGGTAAAATTGTTAATGCATTACCAATGGATACGTCTTTGCGTTATAAAATCGATACTGCTGCACCCCAAATTGATACGCTTTTTGATTTTAATGCTACTGATGGTATTTTAAATGCTGTCGAAAAATGTAACGGTTCTGGCGATTGCCGAAAATTAAACTTTGCGGGCGGCACTATGTGTCCGAGCTATAGGGCAACACGTAATGAAAAAGACACAACTCGTGGTCGTGCCAATGTGTTAAGAGAGTTTTTAACTCAAAACACAAAAAAAAACCCGTTTAACCATCCAGAGATAAAGGAGGTTATGGATTTGTGTATATCTTGTAAAGGCTGTAAATCGGAGTGCCCATCTAATGTTGATATGGCAACATTAAAGGCTGAGTTTACGTATCAATATCACAAATCAAATAAACGAAAATTACGCGATTATGCCATTGCGTATAACAATAGATTAAATGCTTTTGGGAGTTTATTGCCAAAAACGTATAATTTCATATCGGGTTTAAAGTGGTTTAAAAAGAGTTTAAAAATTGCGCCACAGCGTAATTTGCCAAAACTTGATAAACAGAGTTTGCGACAATGGATAAAAAAACAAAATTTTAATCCATTAGCCAATAAATTGAAACTGGTGTATTTGTTTATAGACGAGTATACTAATTATTATGATGTTGAGGTTGGTAAAAAAGCCATTTTATTACTGCGTAAGCTAGGTTATGATGTTAAGCTGATAAAACATAATGAAAGCGGTAGAGCTTTTATTTCAAAAGGATTTTTAAAACAAGCTAAAGCCATTGCAAACTCAAATGTAAGGTTGTTTTCAAAGCACATAACGGCTGGTACGCCTTTAATAGGTATTGAACCCTCGGCAATATTAGGTTTTAGGGATGAATATTTAAACTTAGTTGATAAATCACTTAAAGTGCAAGCAAATGAACTAAGTAAAAACGTCTTTTTAATCGATGAGTTTTTAGCTTCCGAAATGGATGATAATAATATTGATGCCTCAAGATTTACTACTAATAAGTTAAAAATATTGGCGCATGGGCACTGTCATCAAAAAGCATTGTCTTCCGTTAGGCATACTAAAAAAATGTTATCAATACCTCAAAATTATGAGGTAACTATTATGAATTCAGGGTGCTGTGGTATGGCAGGCTCATTTGGTTACGAGGCCGAGCATTATAAACTGAGCCAAGATATTGGTAATATGGATGTGTTTTTAAAAATAAATCAGTCTAAAAATATACAAGTTATTTCTGCTAATGGCACCAGTTGCAGACATCAAATTAAAGATGGAACAAATAAAACAGCTTTACACCCTATTGAAATTTTATATGATGCTATGGTGTAACCTCAGTTTTAACTTTCAATAATTCGCGTGCTTGTTTTGCCCAATTAATAAGTTGTTCTTTTTCTTGAGAGGTTAATTTACCGTGTATTAAGGTGTAGGCATCTTCTGGCATATGGCCTTCTTCAACTTCTTCAATAAGTTCATCAAGTTTATGGTCTTTTTTCTTTAGCGTATAGTCTGACCAAGCCGATAGGTTTAAGTGTTTTTTGCCATCTACAATATGATCGTTAATTAGTAAAGATACAGGCGAAATTTGGGCATACCAAGGGTAATTAGTATTGTTGCTATGGCAGTCATAGCATTTGTTTTCTAAAATAGTTTTTACCTCGTTGCTTGCCTGAGTTTGGGTTTCAAAATTAGAAACGTTGTTATATTCTGAGCTATTTTTGTCGGGTCGGTAAAATTGCATGCCAATTAATACAACTAATAATAAGAGCGCAATTTTTTTTATGATACGTTTCATAGGTTTTAATTTTAATGTGTGTAAAAGTAGAAAAAAAATGTGAAATTAATTTATTCTTATTTAGAATAAATTAAAATAAAGTTTTATGTTTGCAGTCTAAAAATTAGCAATATCAATTATTATGTATAAAAAATTAGCAATAATACCATTAGCAATATTAGGATTTACGTCATGTAGTAATGATGATGATAATACAATTTTGCCAGAATTAGAAAATGAGGTTGTAGCGCCAGTAACTTACGAGTTTGAGCGTAATGACGAAACAACAATTAGCTTTAGTGGGCAAACCACTCGTATTTTAATGGCCGAAGAATTAGCAAATGCGTTAAAAGACCCAAGTTTTACAATGGCACAATTAAATGCTATGTATAACCATGTTGAAGGTAATGCTGATTTTGCTGATGCAGAATTAAATAGCTCAGATAAAGTTTTAAGAAGTAAAACAGCTGCATCTTTTGATTTCTTTGCAGGTACAGCAAATAGTGAGGTAATCGCCGATTTTGAAGGATGGATAAACGAACAAGCTAATGACGTATTTCCTGTTTGGAGTCAAGAAGCTTCTGCTGGTGTAGCTGGCGGAATTCAAGAAGCTGGTGGTGGTTCAACACGTTATGTAAACGCTAAAGGGTTAGAGTTAAATCAAGCTGTTGCAAAAAGTTTAATTGGTGCTTTAATGTTAGATCAAATACTTAATAATTATATCAGCCCAAATGTGTTAACACCTTTTGAAGCTGCTAATGATGCCGAGACGTTAATTGAAGGAAAAAATTATACCGACATGGAGCATGATTGGGATGAAGCTTTTGGCTATTTATTTGGTAACACTACTAGTGTTGCAACACCGCTTGATGATTTAGGAAGTGCCGACAATTTTTTAAATAAATATTTAGGTAGAGTTGAAGGTGATACTGATTTTGAAGGTATAGCACAGGATGTTTTTGATGCACTTAAATTAGGTAGAGCTGCCATTGTAGCAAAAAACTACGATGTAAGAAATGAACAAGCTGAAATTATTAGAGAAAAACTATCTGAAGTTATTGGTGTACGTGCAGTATATTATTTACAACAAGCAAAAACAGTTTTAGCTGATGAAAATCCTGATTACGCATCTGCATTTCATGATTTGTCTGAAGCTTACGGTTTTATTTACAGTTTACAATTTACAAGAGCAGTAGGTGTAAATTCAATCGAGCCTTATTTATCGCGTACTGAAGTTGAAACTGTTTTGGGTAATATTTTTGGTAATTTAGCAAACGGATTTTGGGAGGTTTCTGGTGAAGCTTTAGATAATGCTTCAAATACTATCGCCGATAAATTTGACTTTACAGTAGCTCAAGCAGCAAATTAAAACTAAATATAAATTGATTACCGATGAACATTAAACCTTATATTAAAATTATTCCAATTTTGGTAATGCTAGTGTTAGTATGGGCATGTAGCTCGGATGATACTCCTACCGAAACGCCTGTAGCCGATTTTGATCGCCAAGCGATGTTACTAAATTGGGCAGATAATATCATTGTGCCTTCATATGAAGCGTTTCAAACCAAAATGAATGCGTTTGAGTCGTCTACAGAAATGTTTGTTGATGCACCAAATGAAGCTAATTTGGTAGCCTTAAGAAGCGCTTGGAGAGAGGCTTATATAGCTTGGCAATATGTGTCGATGTTTGAAATTGGCCCAGCTGAAAATAATGATTTTAGAAATAGAATGAATATTTACCCTACCAATATTAATGGTATTGAAAATAATATTGCCGCGAGTAATTATGATTTAACAAGCGTGTCTAGTCATGATGAAATTGGTTTTCCTGCGGTTGATTATTTAATTAATGGTATAAGTGGTACAGATGCTACTATTGTAGCGGTGTATTCATCTGCTGCTAATGCAGAAAATTATAAAAACTACCTACAAGATGTTGTGAGTTACATGCAAACTTTAACCTCTGCAGTTGTAAACGAGTGGGCAAGTTCTTATCGTGATGTATTTGTTAGTAATGATGATTCGTCGGCAAATGGTTCTGTTAGTAATTTTGTAAACGATTATATTTTTTATTACGAAAAAGCATTAAGAGCAGGAAAAATTGGTATTCCTGCAGGTGTATTTGCAAACACAACTTTGCCAAACAATGTAGAAGCTTTGTATGATGGCGAGTTGT
>CALDUQ010000044.1 GCA_937924845.1 uncultured Flavobacteriaceae bacterium | reverse complement strand
AAATCTTTCATGGCAATATTAAACCCGCTGCCAAGCTCGGTAAATTGCTCTAAGGCACCAATTCGTTTTCGGGCATCGCTACTCATCGCCGAATATTCGGGCGTAATAAAATAGCAAAAGGCTTTTTTATTACTACGTCCTACACGGCCACGCATTTGGTGTAAATCACTTAATCCAAAATTGTTTGCGTTGTTTATAAAAATAGTATTAGCATTAGGCACGTCAAGTCCACTTTCAATAATTGTTGTGCTAACTAAAACATCAAATTCGCCATTTATAAAGCCAAGCATTAAAGTTTCGAGCGTTTTGCCTTCCATTTGTCCGTGACCAACTTTTATTTTAGCATCGGGCACCAAGCGTTGAATCATGCCTGCAACTTCCTTTATGTTTTCAATACGATTATGGATAAAGAAAATTTGTCCACCACGTTGAATTTCATAACTAACAGCATCTCTTATAACCTCTTCGTTAAACCGTATGACTTTACTTTCAATAGGAAAACGGTTTGGTGGCGGTGTTGTGATAACCGACAAATCTCGTGCTGCCATAAGGCTAAACTGCAATGTGCGAGGGATTGGTGTAGCGGTTAAGGTTAGCACGTCAACCATTTCTTTAATAGATTTAAGTTTGTCCTTTACGGCGACCCCAAATTTTTGTTCTTCGTCAACAATAAGTAGTCCTAAATCTTTAAATGTTACATTTTTACTAGCCAGTTGGTGTGTGCCTACAACAATGTCAACTTTGCCATTTGCTAACCCTTCTAAAGTGTCTTTTTTTTGTTTAGCCGTTCTAAATCTATTAAGGTAGCTTACCGTTACCGGAAAATCTTTTAAACGTTTGCTAATAGTACGGTGGTGTTGGTAAGCCAAAATTGTAGTAGGTACTAATATGGCAACTTGCTTGCCATTATCTACAGCTTTAAAGGCAGCTCTTATTGCAACTTCGGTTTTGCCAAACCCAACATCGCCACAAATTAATCGATCCATGGGCTGCTCACTTTCCATATCTTTTTTGATATCTTGGGTAGCGGTAATTTGATCTGGCGTGTCTTCGTATATAAACGAAGCTTCAAGCTCATGTTGCAAATTACTATCGGGTTTGTATTGAAATCCTTTTTTTACCTTTCGTTTAGCATATAACTTTATTAAGTTAAATGCGATGTGTTTTACTCTAGATTTTGTTTTTTGTTTTAAAACTTTCCAAGCTTTGCTGCCAAGTTTGTAAACTTTTGGAGGTTTACCGTCACCGCCACTAAATTTGGTGATTTTATGTAACGAATGTATGCTTAGGTAAAGGATGTCACGCTCGCCATAAATTAGTTTTATGGCTTCTTGGGTTTTGCCTTCAACATCAATTTTTTGTAATCCGCCAAAGCGACCAATGCCGTGGTCAATATGAGTTACATAATCGCCAATTTCTAAGTTGGTTAATTCTTTTAATGTTATGGCTTGTTTTTTAGCATAACTATTTTTTATATTGAATTTGTGATAGCGTTCAAATATTTGATGATCGGTATAACAAACTATTTTGGTGTCGTGACTTATAAAGCCTTGATGCAGTGAAGTTACAAAGGTTTTGTAGGTAACTTCAGTTTCCATATCATCAAAAATATCCGTAAGCCGTTTGGCTTGTTGTTCGCTTGCGCATGCAATATAATTAGTATAGCCTTTATCGTGATTGTTGTTTAAATCGGCTATTAGTAGCTTAAATTGTTTGTTAAATGATGGTTGAGGTGAGGTTGAAAAACTTATGGTTTCATTATTAAAATAAGCATTTGTGCCAAATTCGAATAATGAAAACTCAAGTAATTGTTTTTTTAATACTGTTGAGTTGCAAAATAGTGCTTCGGGTTTGGCATGAGAAATTTCTCCCGTTAGGTTAGAAAAAGATGTTTTAGCTTTATCAAATAAATCATCGGTACGATCAAAAAGTAAATTTGCGTTTTTCATGAATACAATTGTTTTTTTTGAAATGTATTTTAAAAAACTTTGTCTATCATCTTCAATAAATTTATTTGCAACATTAGGTATAATGTTAATTGATTTGACCTGGGCATTTGATAGTTGAGTTTCAACATCAAAAGTACGGATACTATCAACGTCATCACCAAAAAACTCAATACGATATGGCTGATCATTAGCAAATGAAAATACATCAATAATACCACCACGTAATGAAAATTCGCCTGGTTCGGTAACAAAATCAACACGTTTAAAATGATATTCAAACAGTACTTCGTTAACAAAATCTGTTGTTATGTTATCATTTACGCTAACTTTTAATGTGCTACGCTCTAACTCTTTTTTAGTGACAACTTTTTCAAAAATAGCGTCAGGATAAGTAACAATAATTGCTGGTTTTTTTTGTGAGTTAATACGGCTTAAAACTTCAGCTCGTAGCAAAACATTAGCATTGTCGGTTTCTTCAATTTGGTACGGTCTACGGTAGCTGCCTGGGTAAAATAAAACTTGATTTTTGCCCAATAGTTGTTCAAGGTCGTTTAGATGATAAGCGGCTTCTTCTTTATCATTAAAAATTAATAAAAACGGATGCTTATTTTGGTCAAATAAACCTCTTATTACAAATGAAAGTGACGCACCTGTGAGTCCTTTTATTTGTGTTTTATTTTCAATTTTGGCAATAGCAGTTTGCAGTTTTTGCATTGGCAAAGACTGTAAAAATTTTTGCGAGATGTTAACTCTACTCACTTTATACGGTTTTAAACAAAGATACTATTTGATCTGTTTTTTTAATATTTAATAGTTGCTTTTTTTATTTAATAAACTATTTAGGCCTGTTTTTGTGTAGTATTTGTATTGAAAATATGTATTTATAAAACTATATTTGTGCTTTTATTAAATTATAAATATTATGGGATTTTCAGATATATACAGTAGTGCTTTTAAAAAGCGAAATCAAAACCACTTTGCATCTATAGTTAGAGTTGCTATGGCAAATGGCGTTATTGATGATCAAGAAAAATTATTTTTAGACCGATTGGCAAGAAAGCTAGAAATTGGTGAAGTTAAATATGAAGAAATTTTAAAAAACTATAATACCCATCCAATAAATCCGCCATCATCATTTGAAAGACGTTTAGAGCGTTTATACGATTTAGCGCGTATGGTTTATGCTGATGGTATGAAAAGAGACTCTCAGGTTGAGATTTTAAAAAAGGTAACTGTAGGTTTAGGATTTAATCCCGAAAATGCAAAATACGTTGTTGATAAAGCTTTAGCGCTAGTGGATAACGGTGTTGATGTTGATGATTTTATTGATGGTATAAAAAAAATGAACCAATAAAAACAATGTTTTTTTTATTGGTTAATCAGTAAAAAAAGTTTCGGTTTCAAAATAAGGCTTTAGTAATTTACTTAAAGCCTTTTTGTTTTTTATATCAGCTTTAGTAATTGTGTTTTGAGCAAAATCTAAGAGTTTGTCTTCAAGTTTACTTTTAAAATATTGGTTGTAAGGCCCCGAAATTGCAACTGCAATATAGTAGGATGAAAAATTTTGAATATGTAAATGGTAGGTGTCATACTCAATATATTGTAAGTCTTGCTCGTTAGTGTTAAAGGCGTCTTCAACAAAGCTTTTTATTGCAGTTAGCATGCCTGCAACTACATCTTCATCTATATTTTTTGTTTTAGAATATTTTGAAATTAATAAACCAGAGTCTTTTTCGATTACCATGACTTGGTCAATAGTAGGTTGTAATTGAGTTTTTAAAATTAACTCGGCTTCGCTAACACCTTTTAGTTTAGCTTTTAATTTAAGCTTTATGTTTTTTAAAGAAAAGGTGTTATTTATAGATGCGTTGATGTTATCGAGTAACAAGCGCATTTCATTTTGGATGTATTTTTTTATCATTTTACCCATAATAGGGTAGAGGGCTTCAACAACAGCATTTTGCGAATTTTTTATTTCAGTGTTTAATGCTTTGGTTATTGTTGGGCCTAAGGTGTTAGGTATTTCTTTAACAAAATTTGAAAGCTTATCATCTAAAATTGGATCTATTTTTTTAGATAACTCTTCTTTTTCATTAATTACAGCCTCAAGTTGTTTAATTTTTTCCTTTAGCGAATACACTGATTCGCGCTCATCAGTAAGAAGAATGTCTTTTAAAAGATCTAACTTTTCATTTTTACTCATGAATTTGGTGATTTATATTGGTTATTTTTTTATTTTTTCACCAAGATTTATAAGTAGTTCACTAAGCATATTTCGGTCTAATTTTTGGTCTTGCAAAGTCTCAACTTTATGATTTAAGTTGTCTTCAAGGTCGGTAATTCTAATATTAACATCAGTGCTTAAATTGTCAATGCTTTCGAGCAGTTCAGAGCGTACCTCAACAATAACCGATTCGAGTTCTTTTTTCTTTTTTAAAATATCGGCTTTAATAGCCTCAAATTCAGAGTTGTATTCTTTAATGTTTTCTCCAAAAATGAGTTGCTTAATAGCATCTATTTTTGAATGGTTGTCAATTATTGAATTGTTAGGTTTGTTATGGTTTTCTGAAATTTTATTTTCTGACATAAGTTTTATTTTATAAAATAGCTATAGCAATATGTTAGTTTAGTTTTGGTTAAGCATAAATTCTTCTACTTTATCAACCATATTTTTACTTCCGCAAACAAAAGGGACACGTTGGTGTAGTTCCGTAGGTATAATGTCCAAAATTCTATTTATTCCATCTGTTGCTCTTCCGTCAGCTTGTTCGGCTAAAAATGCCATTGGGTTGCATTCATATAACAAACGTAATTTTCCGTTATTATTTTTTGAACTTTTTGGATATAAATAGATGCCGCCCTTAATCATGTTTCGATGAAAATCAGATACTAAAGATCCAATGTATCTTGATGTATATGGCCTATCGTCCTGTTCCATTTGGCAATATTTTATATAGTCTTTTATGCCTTGCGGAAAGTGGATGTAGTTACCTTCATTTACCGAGTATATTTTTCCGTCTTTAGGAAATTTTAAATTAGGGTGCGATAAATAAAATGTGCCAATTGCTGGGTTTAGTGTAAAGCCATTAACGCCATCACCTGTGGTGTATACTAGCATGGTAGAGGTGCCATAAACAACGTAACCGGCAGCAACTTGCTCACTTCCTTTTTGTAAAAAATCATCTATCGTAACAGGAGTGCCGATTGGTGTTACACGCCTGTAAATAGAAAAAATTGTACCTACAGATACATTTACGTCTATATTAGAGGAGCCGTCAAGAGGGTCAATAAGTACAACATACTTATTTTGATTGTTTTTATCTTGGCTGTTAATACTTATAAAATCATCCTCCTCCTCACTGGCAATGCCGCAAATAATATTTCGGTTTGTGAGGGTTTGTATAAATTTGTCGTTAGCGTAAACGTCAAGCTTTTGTTGGTCTTCACCTTGTATATTTGTGTCGCCAATAGCACCAATAATATCAACCAAACCAGCTTTATTAACTTCGTGGTTTACAACTTTTGCTGCCAACCGTATAGAATTTATTAATCTTGATAACTCACCCGATGAATATTTAAAAGATGATTGATGTTCAATGATGTACTCACCAAGGGTTTGATTTTTTTTAGACATTACCTTTATGTATTAGCTTTAAAGCAAATATCGCTAATTTGAAGGTAAAAATGAAAAAAACAAGTTACAAACTTTAGAAGTATATTTGGTAAAATTTTTTTATGATATGATTTGTAATATTAGAGCTGCCACGCAAAATGATATGTTAAGGGTTTTAGAACTGATAAATGAATTAGCACTGTTTGAAAAAGAACCAAATGCTGTAGAGATATCTGTCGATGATTTGATTGAAAACGGTTTTGGTAATCAGCCTGTTTTTAAATGTTTTGTTGCCGAAATTGATGGGGTTGTACAAGGGATAGCCCTAGTGTATCCGCGTTTTTCGACCTGGAAAGGTGTAGTTGTTCATCTTGAAGATTTAATTGTTAACCAGCAGTTTAGAGGGCATGGTATTGGTACTAAATTATTAGATCAAGTTGTGACGTATAGTCATAAACTAGGTGTAAAGCGTGTGTGTTGGGATGTGCTTGATTGGAATGAAGGTGCAATAAAATTTTATGAGGATAAGGGGGCAAAAGTTATGCGCGACTGGGATATTGTACAACTTGATGAAAAAGGTATTGATAATTATATTTTAAAGTTAAAAAATGCAAATATTTAAATTTGGTGGTGCTTCGGTTAAAAATGCCGAAGCAATTAAAAATTTATGTAAAATTTTACAACATAAAATTGATAAACAAACACTGGTTGTAGTTTCTGCAATGGGAAAAACAACCAACGCGTTTGAGGAAGTAGTTAGTCATTATTTAAAAAATAATAGCAAGCTGCACGAGTCAATCTCTCAAATTAAAACGTATCATTTTGATATTTTGAACGCTCTTTTTAATGATAAAAATCATTTTATATACAGTGATTTAGAGGCGTTATTTGAGGAGCTTTCTCAGTTTTTAAAATCAAATAAATCGTTAACGTATAATTATGTATATGATCAAGTTATAGCTTATGGCGAGTTAATTTCGACTACAATTATTAGTGCTTATTTAAATGAAAATAAGATTAGTAATCAGTGGTTAGATGCTCGAAAAGTTATAAAAACAAACAGTAATTATCGAGATGCCGTTGTAAATTGGCAGCACACCCAAAGTTTAATCACTAATTATGTAATGTATAGTAATGTGGTTGTAACACAGGGGTTTATAGCTAGTGATTCTAATAATTTCACCACTACATTAGGACGAGAAGGCAGTGATTATACTGCTGCGATTTTTGCATATTGCTTAAATGCAAGCCACGTCACAATTTGGAAAGACGTGCCAGGGGTGTTAAGTGCCGACCCTAAAGTTTTTGAAGCTCCTGTACTTTTAGAGCAAATTACATATAATGAAGCTATTGAGTTGGCCTTTTATGGCGCATCAGTAATTCATCCAAAAACCATACAGCCCTTACAACGTAAAGAAATTTCGCTTTTTGTCAAATCTTTTTTAGACCCAAATTCAAACGGAACTATAATCGCAAAAGGAGAGGCTTTAGTCCCAAAAACAACCTGCTATATTGTAAAAAATAATTTGTTTTATTTAGAGTTATCATCTTTGGATTTTTCGTTTATCGTTGAGCAAAATGTTAGCTATATTTTTAAATTATTGCATGATTTTGATATGAAAGTTTGGTTAATGCAAAACTCCGCTATAAGTTTTTCGGTATGTATTAGCGATCAAAATGATAAATTTGATGAATTGCTTTTAAACTTAAAAGCTAAGTTTAAAATTGAGGTTAATAAAAATGTGTCACTATATACAATCAAACATTACACTAAAGCGTCGCTAGTTAATTTTGAGCGTCACAATAAGGTGTTGTTAAAGCAAATACATCAAGATACGTTTCAAGCTGTGGTTAAATAATAAATTATATAAAATTTAAATATATATGGGATTAGTAACACCAAAAGAAGTTTCAAAGGTACTAAACCTTGATAAATACGGTTTTTTAGGCACCTTTTTTGGTTGGTTTTTAATGAAAATATTAAAAATATCAAAACTAAATAAAATATATAACCGTAATAAACATTTAAAAAAATTAGAGTTTTTAAATAAAATACTAGATGAATTTCAAATTAAGTTTGAAATTCCTGAGAGTGATCTTAAACGTTTGCCAAAAACGGGCAGTTTTATTACGGTTTCCAATCATCCTTTGGGCGGTATCGATGGTATTTTATTACTAAAATTAGTGTTAGAGCAGCGTGATGATTTTAAAATCATCGCAAATTTTTTATTACATCGTATTGACCCACTCAAACAGTTTGTTATGCCAGTCAATCCTTTTGAAGAGCATAAGGATGCAAAATCAAGTATTGTTGGTTTTAAGCAAGCATTATTGCACTTAAAAAATGGTGCACCATTAGGTGTTTTTCCTGCAGGAGAGGTTTCTACTTATCGTGACGGAAAATTAATGGTTGATAAACCATGGGAACCCGCAGCAATGAAGTTAATACAAAAGGCAAAAGTGCCAGTTGTGCCTATTTATTTTCATGCAAAAAACAGCAATTTGTTTTACCAATTATCCAAAATTAGTGATACGTTTAGAACAGCAAAATTGCCTTCGGAATTATTAACTCAAAAACGCCGTGTTATAAAAGTACGCATTGGTAACCCTATTACGTTAAAACAACAAAATGAATTGGTTGATTTGCAGGAGTTTACTAATTTTTTGAGGCGTAAAACATATATGCTTTCTAATGCCTATGACCCCAAAACAACGCTAGGGCATATATCTTCGACCTTAAAAGCAGCTAAGATGCCAAAAAAAATAGCCAAACCCATATCTAAATCGTTGCTAGTAAAAGAAATTGAAGACCTTAAAAGTAGCGACTTTAGATTGCTTAAAACCAAAAACTATGAGGTATATCTAGCACCTGCGTTAAAGTTACCCAACATACTTAAAGAAATAGGCCGATTACGAGAAATTACCTTTAGAGCGGTAGGTGAGGGGACAAATAAAGCAATAGATTTAGATGATTTTGATACCTATTACCACCATATGTTTTTATGGGATGCAGATGCACAAGTAATTGCAGGTGCGTACCGTATGGGATTAGGAAAAAAAATATATGAAGCGCATGGTATTGGTGGATTTTATCTTCAGCAATTATTTAAATTTGAGCAAGAAACGCATCAAATGATGAGCGAATCTATAGAAATGGGACGCGCCTTTATCATAAATTCGTATCAGCAAAAAGCCATGCCTTTATTTTTGTTATGGAAAGGTATTGTGCATACAACGCTTAGGTTTCCTGAACACAAATATTTAATAGGTGGTGTTAGTATTAGTAATCAGTTTTCTAATTTTTCAAAGTCATTAATGATTGAGTTTATGAAATCACATTACTACGACCCGTATTTGGCACAATATATTCACCCTAAAAAAGAGTTTAAAGTAGCGTTAAAAGATGCAGATAAAGATTTTGTTTTTGATGCGACCGAAGCCGATTTAAATAAATTTGATAGAATTATTGATGAGGTCGAGCCAGGTAATTTAAGGCTGCCAGTGCTTTTAAAAAAATACATTAAACAAAATGCAAAATTAGTAGGCTTTAATGTAGACCCCTTATTTAATAATGCCGTTGATGGTTTGATGTATATTAAAATTTCTGATTTGCCCGAAAGCACTGTTCGCCCTGTTATGGAAGAATTTCAAAAAGAGTTAGAACAAAAATTTATGGCAGGCGATGTGGAGTAAAATACGGTTGAGTGCTTTTTTTTGGTTGTTAACTAACATGGTAATTGCGCAAGCCATTATTGGCGTAATAACAGATAAAAATAGTGGTAAACCTATAGCGTCTGCTGCCGTGTATTTTAATAACACAACTATAGGCACAAGCTCAAATGATTTAGGTGAATTTGAGATTGAATACAACAAAAACATTAATACACCACTAGTGATTTCCTTTTTAGGTTATGAATCTGTTAGAATAGAACAACCTATATTAAATGAGACATATACCATTTTACTAGAAGAAAAAATCTCCACACTTAATGAAGTTAACATTACTAATAATGATTGGCCAAGGGCATTAAAGTTAAAGGAGTTTAAAAAACATTTTTTAGGGACTTCCAAAAATGCTAAATCTTGTGTTATTTTAAATGAAAATGATATTATTTTACGCTTTAATCACTCAGAAAAAACGTTAATTGCCTATGTTGACAAGCCATTAAAAATAATTAATAACAGGCTAAAATATAAAGTCGATTTTAAGTTGAGTAACTTTTATGTAAAGTACGCTTTTGCAACGCTTAAAGAGCAGTTATATAAGTCAAGTTTTTTTGAAGGTACAAGTTTTTATACGTCTTTTGATGAAGACAAGGCGACAAAAAAAAATAGACTTAAAACTTATATGGGATCAAGAGTTCATTTTTTAAAATCGTTAGCAAATAGAAATTTAAAAGAAAATAAATTTGTGCTCTTTTATAAGTCTTTTGCAGTTGATCCAAATAAATATTTGTCCTTTATTAAACTAGATGATAAACATACCAAAATTAAAGTGTCTAAAGACCCCAAGCAACTTAGCGTTAGGATAAAAAATCCTGATTTGCCATATTTAAAACCAATAAAACCAGCTTCATTTAATGTGTTGTATGATAAAAAACACCAATCCATTTTCACACCAAATGTATTTGAATTTACAGTTGATAAATTTGGTAACTCATACCCAACAAGCGCAATTAGTTTTGGTGGTTATATTGGAGATTTGCGTTTTGCAGATGATTTGCCACTAGATTACAAATAAGGTTACATGAAGCGTGTAGATATAAAAAAACCCTTAGATATTAAATTCTAAGGGTTTTTTATTAAAGTTTAATTTTTTTACCATTTTTATCTTTAAAATGATATTCTAGATACGTGTAGGCGTCTCTAGGTAATATTTTTAACCATTTTTTATGTTCAAAAAACCATTTTGAACGAATAGATGGTATGCCTTTTGTTAAAAAGGCTGCTATAAATGGGTGCGTATTTAAGGTGACCGATTTATAGTCTTTTTTAATAATTTGATCTAGGTCATGTTTTATTTTGGAAACAATGCCTATAGGTGCTTCAACCTCTTTGCCATTAATATTATTAGGGTTACTTTCCCTAGTTTTAATGTTCATTTCGGGTCTTACACGCTGCCTAGTTATTTGGATAAGTCCAAATTTGCTAGGAGGTAAAATTTTATGTTTGGCGCGATCATCTTTCATTTCTTCTTTAAGATGTTCAAATAATTGGCGCCTATTTTCAGCTTTACCCATGTCAATAAAATCAACAACAATAATACCTCCCATATCACGCAAACGTAGTTGACGAGCCATTTCGGTCGCTGCAATTAGGTTTACTTCAAGAGCTGTATCTTCTTGATTTTTTGCTTTATTTGATCTGTTTCCGCTATTTACATCAATAACATGTAGGGCTTCGGTATGTTCAATTACCAAATAAGCACCTTTTGACATTGATACGGTTCGACCAAATGAAGTTTTAATTTGCCTTTCAATACCGTGTTTTTCAAAAATCGGTACTTTAGATTGGTGTAACTTTACAATTGACTCCTTTTTAGGAGCAATTTCATGCAAGTAATCTTTAATTTGTTCATAAAGCGTTTCATCATCTACAGTTATAGATGAGAATGTATCATTAAAGATGTCTCTCAAAATAGAGGACGCTTTATTCATTTCTCCTAATACTTTACTAGGATGATGCGCTTTTTGTAGCTTTTGGCACATTGTTGTCCAACGGTCGTAAAGATTTTGTAAATCTTTATCTAATTCTGCTACTTTTTTGCCTTCTGCAACTGTACGTACTATAACGCCAAACCCTTTTGGGGTTATGCTTTTAACTAGACGTTTTAATCGATCCTTTTCTTCTTTTGATTGTATTTTTTGGGATATTGAAATACGATCTGAAAAAGGAACTAAAACCAAGTATCGACCTGCAATTGATAGCTCTGAGCTTATTCGAGGGCCTTTAGTTGATATCGGTTCTTTTACAATTTGTACAAGTAAAGATTGATTAGGTTTTATAGTTTCGGCTATATTACCATGTTTGTCAATATCTTTTTCAAATGGGAAATTTTTTAAAGAGTAATCTTTAAGTTTACCTGTACTTACACGTTTTATGAATTTTAATACCGAAGGTAATTTTGGGCCTAAATCATGATAATGCAAAAATGCATCTTTTTCATAGCCTACATTTACAAATGCAGCATTAAGCCCAGCGACAGGTTTTCGTATTTTGGCAATAAATACATCGCCAACCGAAAACTTATTGTCATCGCCTTCCTTTTGTAATTCAATTAGTTTTCCATCTTTTAATAAGGCAAAATCAACATCATCAGAACTAGAACGAATAATCAATTCTTTATTCATAAGTTAATTTTTAATCCATCACTATTATGTGACAGATGGATGATACATAAATAATTTGATTACAGGGTTTTAATCTGTTAAGCTATAGGTTATATAGCTAAATATCAAAGAACATTAAAAACTAAAAAAGTAGTGAAATACTACTTTTTTAGTTTACTTTTTCTTGTGACGGTTAGCACGTCTTCTCTTTTTTCTTTTGTGCGTAGCTACCTTGTGTCTTTTTCGTTTTTTACCACTTGGCATAAATAGTTGTTTTTAAAAATTAATATTATATTAGTTTATTATTTTACTACAACATTTGTTTTAACACTTTCTGCAAATATTTTAGCAGGTTTAAATGCTGGAATGTTGTGTGCAGGAATTTTTATTGTCGTGTTTTTCGATATATTTCTTCCTGTTTTTTCAGCTCTTGTTTTAATGATAAAGCTTCCAAAGCCTCTCAAGTATACATTGTCACCATTTTCTAAAGAGTTTTTAACTTCTGTCATAAATGTTTCAACAGTTGCTTGAACCTCTCCTTTTTCCATTCCTAGCTTGTCAGATATGTTAGCTACAATATCAGCTTTTGTCATTGTAATTGTATTTGGGTTATTAATAATAAATATGGGGTGCAAATATATATATTTTAATTTCAAATAATCAAGT
>CALDUQ010000043.1 GCA_937924845.1 uncultured Flavobacteriaceae bacterium | reverse complement strand
ATTTTATTATTATATATAAAATTAATAATGTATGCTGTATTATTATTTAAAGTCATGATTTGATCTTCCTTATTTTGAAATTCCATTTCATCATTACTAGCATTATATCGTAAACTAAATAATTGCTTTGAGTTGTTTATTTTGGCAATCCTAAACTCCTCATCTACATATGGATGACCATCAACTTCTTTTACCTTATCTTCAGGATTGTAATTATTAAAACTAATTGCTTCACCAGATGCATTAGAAATTGTAATTGTATTCTGAAAAGAAAAAACAATACTAGTAAAAAAACACAGCACTAAACTTAACACATTTTTCATATTTCATTTTTTTTAATTATAAATATAATTATTTTTTACTAAAATCAACCATTTTTATTGCAGCAATGGCTGCCTCAGTACCTTTATTACCGTGTTTACCTCCCGACCTTTCAATAGCTTGTTGTAAATTATTATCAGTTAATACACAAAAAATAACGGGTTTATCTTGTATAACATTAAGATCTTTAATACCCTGTGAAACCCCTTCACAAACAAAATCAAAATGTTTAGTTTCACCTTGTATAACACTACCTATAGCTATCACCGCATCAACTGGTTGACTTAGCATTTTTTTACATCCATAAATCAACTCAAAGCTACCTGGCACATTCCATCTAAGGATATCGTTAACATTAACACCACAATCTAACAATGCAGTTACAGCGCCATTATAAAGCCCTTCGGTTATATTAGGATTCCATTCTGAAACAACAATCCCAAACCGAAAATTTTTCGCATTTGGGATTGTTGTTTTATCGTACTGAGATAAATTCTTGTTTTCTGTAGCCATATATTATTTAGATAAAGCTGCTTCTGCCTTTCCTATAAATGTATCAATATTTGCAGGACCTTTAGCGTCAGGATAATCATTTTTAATACGATTAAAAATATCTAATGCTTTTTGATTTTTTTCAAGCTTTAACGCTATCGCACCAGCTTTATATAAATACATTGGTGCCGTATATCCATTTGGAGATGCTTCTACAGCTTGCTCATAAAAATCGAGAGCATCATCTAATTGATTTAACTGAGCAAATGCATCACCTATTGCGCCTTTTGCTATAGGGTTAACAACATTATCTTCACTCGAAAAATCACTCAAATGCGCAATGGCTTCCTTGTACTTTTTCAAATTCAAATAAGACATACCAGCATAATAATTTGCTAAGTTACCTGCATTTGTACCACTATATTCCTTAGTAATATCAAGCATTCCAAATTTTCCATTACCACCATTAAGCGCTAAAGTATATAATGAATCTTTTGATGTTGACGTTAATGCTTCATCAAAATATTTTTGAGCTTGAAACATATCATTCATCGCCTTAGACTCTTTTGGCTCCTGAACAAATTTATTATATGCTAAATAGCTTAATACTGCTACTATTGCAATACCAACTATAATAAAAATATATTTTTGATTTTTAACCACAAACTCTTCAGCCTTTGATGCACCTTCATCTAAAGTGTTAAACACCTCTGCTGTTGTAGAGTTTTCTTCTACTTCTATTTCTTTTTCTATTTTTGTTTTAGGTTTGTAACCTCTTTTCTTGTAAGTTGCCATGTAAATTAAATTATTGCTGAGCAAAAATATAATTTTTATTGGTATAAAAAAGTCTATTTATTTGTTATTTTTCAATAATTTGCAACTCTTTTTTCTAGCTACAAAAATTGTTTAATTTACATTAATTAAGCCCTTAAAATGAACTTAAAAACTTTATCCTTAATTAATTACAAAAATTTTGAATCTAAGTTATTTACACTAAATTCAAAAATAAATTGCTTTATTGGCCCAAACGGTATCGGAAAAACCAATATTTTGGACGCTATTTATCACTTATCTTTTGGAAAAAGTTATTTTAACCCTGTTTCTACACAAAATATTCGTCATGAAGAAGATTTTTTTGTTATTGACGGCTGCTACAACAAAGACACTAGAAGTGAAAACATAATTGTTTCGCTTAAACGCGGACATAAAAAAATTATTAAACGAAATGGAAAAGCCTACGAAAAATTTAGCGAACATATAGGATTTTTACCTCTAGTAATTATATCTCCTGCTGATAGAGATTTAATTATTTCTGGCAGTGACAAAAGACGTAAATTTATTGACAGTGTTATTTCGCAAAGCGATAAACAATATTTAAGCTTAATTATAAATTATCAAAAAATTGTAACTCAGCGTAATACTTTATTAAAATATTTTGCCGCTAACAAAACTTTTAATCAAGACACTCTAGATGTTTACAATATGCAAATGCATCAAATTGGACATACAATTTTCGAAAAGCGCAAAGCATTTTTAGAAACCTTTATTCCTATATTTAAATCACGTTACAAAGCTATTAGCAACAATAATGAACGCGTAAATATTGTTTACAAAAGCGACTTGATTAACAACAATCTTAATGATCTATTAATTGAAAACACTCAAAAAGATCAAGCCTTACAATACACATCGGTTGGTACACATAAAGATGATTTAAGCTTTGAAATTGAAACTTTTCCTATCAAAAAATTTGGAAGCCAAGGCCAACAAAAATCATTTTTAATAGCACTTAAGCTTGCGCAATTTGATTTTATAAAAACCCAAAGCAAAACCACTCCTATTTTATTACTGGATGATATTTTTGATAAATTAGACGAATCACGTGTTGCTCAAATAATCAATCTAGTTGGGCACTCCAACTTTGGACAAATATTTATTAGTGACACCCACAAAAACAGAACTGAAACCATTATAAAAAACACTAATCTATCTTACACATTGTTCGATTTAAATTAACTAAACACCATCTATTTTGACTTTAAAAACATCGCTTTTTTTAATAATTACTACTCTGTTTTTTCATTCGTGTAAAAACAAACCAATTATAAATTACACAGATATTAATGGTTATTGGGAAATATCCTCGGTAAAAAAAGAAAACAAAACAATCAAACATTACAATATTAATCCTGTTATTGATTATTTTGAACTTGTTGATGCAACTACTGGCTTTAGAAAAAAAGTAAAACCTCAATTTAACAACACTTTTTTAACAACAAACCATAAAATTAATTTCACAATTAATTCAACAAACAACACTACACGCATTAACTATACCGACTCTACTTTTAATTACCAAGAAACCATTATTGATTTAAATAAGACTGAATTGATTATAAAAAATCCTAAAACTAAACTTACATACACCTACAAGCCCTTTAAACCTTTAAACTTAAATTATGAGTAAGCGTAACACAGATCCTTTTAACCTTAGCGATGCTTTAAAGGCATTTGTTACTGAAAACAAACTACAAGACGGCATTGATAAAGTAGATGTCGAAAATGCTTGGCGTAACTTAATGGGTAACGGCGTTAATAAATACACGAGCAACGTGACACTACAAAATGACATTTTATACGTGCAACTCACATCATCTGTATTAAGGCAAGAACTTAGTCTTGGAAAAACAAAAATTATAACAATGTTAAATGAAGCATTAGGAAAGCAACTTATTACAAAAATAATATTGCGCTAATTAATTTTTTATTTGTAATTTATTGCTTTTTAATTAAATCCTTCAAACATTGTGAATTATTTTAAAGCCATAATTATATTAATTTTAACCTTAGCGCTATTTTATTGTTTTAACACTAAAATAGGTCAAATACCGCCAATAGGAAAGTTTTTATCACCAAATCAAGGTTTCTGGAAAAACGAACAAAACGATTTTAATACAAAAAGCAGTTTAAAAATTGCTACTTTATCAAAGCCTGTTACTGTACATTACGACGCACATTTGATTCCTCATATTTTTGCAAAAAATGATTTAGATTTATACACCGCACAAGGCTACATTACGGCCAAACATCGTTTATGGCAAATGGATTTTCAAACTAGAGCTGCTAGCGGACGATTATCTGAAATTTTAGGAGAAGCCACATTAAATTACGACAAAAGCCAACGCAGAAAAGGTATGGTATTTGGTGCCGAAAACAACTTAAATATAATTAAAAAAAAACCTGAAACTAAGGCTATACTCGAAGCATACAAAAATGGAATTAACGCTTACATTGCCACATTACAACCAAAAAACTACCCCATAGAGTTTAAATTACTTGATTATAAACCTGAACCTTGGACCCTAAAAAAAACAGCCCTATTACTTATGTTTATGACTGATATGTTGGCTGGTAGTGACAACGACCTAGAATACACCATTTTACTGAAAAAATTTAACAAAACCCACTTCAATCTATTATTTCCCGACATTTACAACAATGCCGACCCTGTAATTCCCGCAGATAGTATTTGGTCAACGTGGCAAATCAACAAACCTATAGCACCAAAACATTTTATCCCCAACACACCAATTATTGATAGTATAATCAAAAAACCTCACCCCGATAATGGCAGCAATAACTGGGCTATAGCGCCTCACAAATCTGCATCGGGTAATGCTATTTTAGCTAACGACCCTCACTTAGGGTTAAATTTACCTTCAATTTGGTTTGCTATACAGTTAAGCACTCCTAACAAAAATACCTTTGGCGTAAGTCTTCCTGGGGCTGCGGGTATAATTATAGGCTTTAACAACCACATATCATGGGGTGTTACTAACGCTACAAGAGATGTAAAAGACTGGTATCAAATAACCTTTAAAGATCAAAATCGAAATGAATATTTTCATAATTCAGAATGGAAAAAAACCACTAAAAAAATTGAAAAATTTAGTGTCAGAAATAAAAATCATGTCATTGACACCATTATATATACGCATCATGGACCTGTTACTTATGATTACAACTTTAAAAGTAAAAACCCACTTAATGGCTATGCCATGAAATGGGTTGGTCATATAGGTAGTAATAACCAACAACCCTTTATAGACTTAAATAAAGCCGAAAATTATGAGGATTTTACAAAAGCAATTATGCCATTTTCTGCACCAGCACAAAATTTTATTTTTTCATCAACAAAAGGTGATATTGCATTATGGGTACAAGGTAAATTTCCAAATAAATGGAAAAACCAAGGTAAATTTTTAATGGATGGCAGTGACCCTAACCATGATTGGCAAAGTTTTATACCTCAACAACATAATGCACATACTAAAAACCCAAAACGTGGCTTTGTAAGTTCGGCAAACCAAGCACCTACAGATAGTACTTACCCTTATTATTATTTTAATGATGGTTATGACACCTATCGTAGTCGGGTGATTAATGATTTTTTTAGATCAAAAAATCAATTTAGCATTCAAGACTTTAAAAATTTACACAACAATAATTATAACTTAAAAGCTGCCGAATTACTTCCTAAAATGCTTTCACAAATCGATACTAGCAAACTTAATGCTAACGAAAACTCAATTTTATCAACAATTAAATCTTGGGATTTTTATAATGATATAAACAAAAAAGAGCCCACTATTTGGGAGGTGTGGTGGCATACACTTTACAAGCTAACTTGGGACGAGTTTAATAACAACACAATACAACTCACCAAACCCTTTGCTTACAATACCATTGAAATTTTAACTCAAAAACCAAATCATAAATTTTTAGATATTTTAGACACTCCAAAAATTGAAACTGCCAAAGATTTGTTTTTATTAAGTTTTAAAACTACTTGTAAATCACTTTTAAATAAAGATTTACATTGGGGTAATTATAAAGCAACTTATGCAGGACACTTATTACAAGGATTACCAGCTTTTTCTAGATTTAATTTGCCTATTGGCGGAAACAAAGGCATTGTAAATGCCACTAGTAAAAATCACGGCCCATCATGGCGAATGATTGTTGAAATGTCCTCTCCTCCTAAAGCAATTGCTATATATCCAGGAGGACAATCAGGAAATCCCGGAAGCAAATATTATGATAATTTTATTGACAAATGGGCAAATGGCGAATATCTCAACATTGATTTTTTACAAAACGTAAACGAAACTCAAACTATTAAATTTACACAAACATTAAACCCTAATTAACATAAAAAAAACCATTAGAAACAATCTCTAATGGCTTTTTAAAATAGCTATATACACAAAAATTAGCTTACATCATGCCTGGCATACCACCGCCCATTGGTGGCATTCCGCCGCCAGCAGGACTATCTTCTTTTATATCTACTAAAGCACACTCGGTTGTTAAAATCATACCAGCTACTGAAGCTGCATTTTCTAAAGCCACACGAGTTACTTTTTTAGGATCAATAATACCCGCTTTAAGCATGTCAACATAGGTGTTAGTTTTAGCATCGTAACCAAAATCTTTTTTTCCTTCGGCTACTTTATTTATCACTACCGAACCTTCACCACCAGCATTCTCTACAATAGTACGCAGAGGCGCTTCAATAGCACGTGCTACAATTTGAATCCCTGTAGTTTCGTCAAGATTTTCGGTAGTAATTGAATCTAATACTGCTTTTGCTCTAACTAAGGCTACACCACCACCAGCAACAATACCTTCTTCAACAGCAGCTCGTGTTGCATGTAACGCATCATCAACTCTATCCTTTTTCTCTTTCATTTCAACTTCTGATGCTGCTCCTACATAAAGTACAGCTACACCGCCAGCTAATTTAGCCAAACGCTCTTGAAGCTTTTCTTTATCATAATCACTTGTAGTGGTTTCTATCTGTGCCTTTATTTGATTTACCCGAGCTTTAATATTTTCTGCATCACCAGTTCCGTTTACAATTGTAGTATTATCTTTATCAATTGTTACTGTTTCGGCAGAACCTAGCATGGTTAAATCTGCATTTTCTAATGAAAATCCACGTTCTTCAGAAATAACTACACCACCTGTTAAAATTGCTATATCTTCAAGCATAGCTTTACGACGATCACCAAAACCTGGTGCTTTAACAGCTGCAATTTTAAGTCCGCCACGTAATTTATTTACTACTAAAGTTGCTAACGCTTGCCCATCAACGTCTTCGGCTATAATTAAAAGTGGTCGACCAGATTGCGCTACAGGCTCTAAAATTGGAAGAATTTCTTGTAAATTTGAAATTTTCTTGTCAAATAATAAAATGTATGGATTTTCTAAATCTGCTATCATTTTATCAGCATCTGTAACAAAGTAAGGTGACAAGTATCCTCTATCAAATTGCATCCCTTCAACCACATCAACGTAAGTATCGGTACCTTTTGCTTCTTCAACAGTAATTACACCTTCTTTACCAACTTTTCCAAAAGCTTTAGCTATTAATTCGCCAATTGTATTATCATTATTTGCAGAAATAGATGCTACCTGTTGAATTTTTTCTGAAGAATTACCAACTTTTTCGGCTTGCTTTTCAAGATCTTTAGTCAATGCCTTTACCGCTTTATCAATACCTCGTTTTAAATCCATTGGGTTTGCGCCTGCTGCAACATTTTTCAATCCTTCTTTAACAATGGCTTGTGCTAAAACTGTAGCTGTAGTTGTACCATCTCCAGCTAAATCGTTAGTTTTTGAAGCAACTTCTTTAACCATTTGAGCGCCCATGTTTTCTAATTCATCTTCAAGCTCAACTTCTTTTGCTACACTTACACCATCTTTAGTTACTTGCGGTGCTCCAAATGATTTTCCTATTATCACATTACGTCCTTTTGGCCCTAATGTTACCTTTACTGCATTTGCTAATGCATCAACACCGCGGCGTAAACCGTCACGTGCTTCTATATCAAACTTTATATCTTTTGCCATTTTTATTTATATTTTATTATTAAATTATACAATTGCAAGAATGTCACTTTCCTTCATTATTAAATAATCCTTACCTTCAAATTTTAGCTCGGTACCAGCATATTTACCATAAAGTACAGCATCACCTACTTTTACGGTTAATGGTTCATCTTTAGTACCATTACCTATTGCTACTACATTACCTTTTTGTGGTTTTTCTTTAGCATTATCTGGAATAATAATACCCGAAGCGGTTTTAGTTTCTGCTTGCGAAGGTTCTATTAAAACACGATCTGCTAATGGTTTAATATTTAATCCCATAATTATATTTTTTTTGATTTAAAAATTAAGTTTAATACAGTTATACAGTCTAAAATTATGCCATTACAATCGTACTGACAAAATTTCATTTTTTGACATAAAAAAAGACCGCCAATAGGCGATCTTTTACTATTAAAATTGCTTACAAAAATTAATTTGTTGCATTTGAATCTTCATTGTTTTGACTCTCAGTATTAGGTGTTACACTAGAATCAACTTTTTCAACAGCATCAGTATCTAAGGCTTTTGACTCAGTAACTTGTGAGTTACCACCAATTGCTGTATTTGACACCAATATAAGTACTAGTAATAAACCCGCTAAAGCCCATGTACTTTTATCTAAAAAGTCGCCTGTTTTTTTAACACCGCCTATTTGCTGTGTACCACCACCAAAAGATGATGATAAACCACCGCCTTTAGGGTTTTGCACCATTATAACCACGATTAGTAAAAATGCTACTAAAATTATGAATGCTAAAAATATTCCAAATACTCCCATTATTATTTATTTTGTTTCTGTAATTTTTTAATTGCTAAAATTTGATTTGCAAAGTAATCACTTTTTTCTGGATATTTCAAACTTAATATTGTATAAGATTGAATAGCTTTATCATAATTTTGCTGCTCAAGATAAATACGTGCCAATGTTTCTGTCATTAATGCTTTTGGCTTTAATTTTTGAGCTTTAGCTATATTTTTACTTTCGCTTTTACCTGTAGATTGTTTATGTTTTATAGGTTTTATTTTAGGATTTGTTGCTATAAACTTATCTATTAAATCAAATTTTGTTTGTCGTTTTTGTTGCAATTGCTCTACCTCCTCTGTTTCAATTTTTACAGTCTCGACAGGCTTATCAATTATTGTATCAGGCGCATTTGTTTTAGTTGTACGTCTATCAATTGGCTTAAAACTTGATAATTTTAACCATTCACTAAACGAATATGAATCATTTTCATTAAACTCTAAAGGCTTACCTAATTGTAGCGTTTCTTCGGGTGTTTGCTCTAAAACTGTAGCTTTGGTTGAAATTTCAAGATTTTGATTTTCGGTCTCATCTTTAGCAATCGATTTTATAGGTAAAAGCAAGTTTTTTTCGTTTTCTAACAACGTCTCAAAATAACCTGTTTTGTTTGCTACTATATTTTCATTAACGTGATTACCAACTGGTTTTAAGCGACTTACTCTATCATTTTCACCTTCATGTTTACCCTGTTGTTCGGTTGAAAACTCTACCGTATTTACGCCAAACTGACTTAAATCAATACGTTCAACATTATCTGTTATAGATTCAGTTTCTTCATTTAAAACAGTATCGTCAAGTTCATTTACTATTGAAGACTCAATATTGCTTACAGGTAATGCCTTATCTAAATTTTCATCATCGTCTTTAGTTAGCGATTTTGGGGGTAACAGCAATTTTTTTTCGTTTGCCAATAACGTTTCAAAATAACCTATTTTGTTTGCTACAATATTTTCATTAACATGATTATCAACAGGATTTAGTTGACCTACTTTATCTGCATCTTTAGTTTTATTTTCAGCTTCATTAACACCATCATATTCATCAGATTGCACAGTTAACGCCTCTCCATTTTTTACGCCAAATTGACTTAAATCAATACGCTCAACATTATCTGTTATAGATTCAGTTTCTTCATTTAAAACAGTATCGTCAAGTTCATTTTCAATTGAAGGCTGAACCTTGTTTATAGTTATTTTTTCATCTAAATTTTCAGCAGTTGCTTCTGCTGGTATAGCCTTTAAAGTATCATTAAACTCAGTATCCGCAATAGTGGTATCTATTTCTGCCGTATTATCTTCTGTTGTATCATTATTTTTTTCTGGTATAACTTCAAAAAAATCGGGCGCTGCTGCAGGTGCTATTTCATCAAGATACTGTTGTAAATCGTCATCAACACAAGTGTTTTGCGTTATTAACACCTCATTTTTTAATGTTTTATCATCATGGTTTTTAACCTCTATAGTTTTACTCAAAAATGTTTTTGAAGTAATAAAATCAAACAAAATATCTCTATTTGATGTATAAGCTGCCGTTGTTTTTAACGCTGTATTGTACAGTACACTTTCAGTTATTTTTAAACCTTTAAGATGCATTGCTCTTGCCGATTGCATATAAGGATATGCGGTAATTACAGCCTGTAAATCATCAATATCACTAGACTGTATGTTTTTGGGTTGTGCTAAAATTTTTAAAAAATTTACTGTATCCATAGCTTACCAATTAGCGAGTGATGCATCAAAAATATCTTGCGTAATTCGGTCAAAAATCTCTTCATGTGCCGTTGCTTTTACAGCATTAGATAAAGAGGCTGAACCTTCAAAATCATAAAAAAATGTAAATGGTTTTTCAAAATCTAAATCAGGATCGGTTTTGCTATAAAAGCGCACATTTACACGTATATTTAAACGGTTTTGAGCTGCTCTATTATCCGAAGTCGCATTAGTAGGCTCTATTCTATACTCTGTAATTTCGCCTTCATAAACTAAATCGCCATTTGAGGTTACCAAATCTAGCGTGGTTAAATCTCTAATCTTATCCCTCAACGCATTAGTAAATTCATTATCAATACCTGGCTCAATTAAAATAGAGTTATTTTGAAAAAAATTAACTTGAAATGTTTTTGTGCCTTCCGGAATTGAGGCTCCTGTAAACGAATAGCTAATTTTACAGCTATTAGTAAATAGTACTATTATTAGTATAGCAACTGTTTGCTTTATAAATTTCATTATATTTTTGTGTTGGTTTTACATTTATAATTTAGTTTCCTAAATTATAAATCAAATTGTTTTATTTTTCGGTATAGTGTACGTTCACTAATTCCTAATTCATCGGCTGCCAATTTACGCTTTCCGTTATGGCGTTCTAATGATTTTTTTATTAATTCTAACTCTTTATCATGCAATGATAAAGTTTCTTCTTCAATAATTTCTTCGGCAAAATGGTATTTATCTTTTGCAGCATCAACTATTTCTAAATCTGTATTGTTTTTTTCTGGTAAAGTTAATAAATCTAAATCTTCATTTTGAGTAGAAGATACCTCACCATATATTTTTTGAATCAACCCTTCATTATTCTTCTGAACATCGTGCGAATTACCAGTTTTCATTAACTCCATAGTTAACTTTTTAAGGTCACTCAAGTCGCTTTTCATATCAAAAAGCACTTTATAAAGTATTTCGCGCTCATTACTAAAATCACTTTCCGATTTTGACTCATTAACTACTGTAGGCAAATTACCGTTTGTATTTGGCAAATAGTTTGAAAGTATGTCTATTGATATTTCTCTTTCGGTTTCTAAAACCGAAACTTGCTCGGCTACATTACGTAACTGCCTAATATTGCCGCCCCAGTTATATTTTAATAATAATTGTATTGCTTGTTCGGTTAATCGTACCGTTGGCATTTTATATTTTAAAGCAAAGTCACTTGCAAATTTCCTAAATAACAAATGAATATCTTCCTTACGCTCGCGCAATGCAGGCAAATGTATTTCGACTGTACTTAAACGATAATACAAATCTTCTCTAAATTTTTCTTTTTTAATAGCCTCAAACATATTAACATTAGTTGCTGCTACAATACGTACATTAGTTTTTTGCACCTTACTTGAGCCTACTTTTATAAACTCTCCATTTTCTAAAACACGCAATAAACGCACTTGTGTTGTTAATGGTAACTCACCTACTTCATCCAAAAAAATAGTACCGCCATCGGCAACTTCAAAATATCCGTTACGTGTTTGTGTTGCTCCAGTAAATGCACCTTTTTCGTGTCCAAAAAGCTCACTATCAATAGTTCCCTCGGGTATTGCACCACAGTTTACAGCTATATATTTACCGTGTTTACGATGTGATAATTGGTGTATTATTTTTGGAACACTCTCCTTACCCACTCCGCTTTCGCCTGTTACCAATACAGATATATCAGTTGGTGATACGCGTATTGCTTTTTCGAGCGATCTATTTAACACTGGGTTATTACCTATAATTTCAAAACGCTGTTTAATAGCTTGAATTGACTCCATAAAACGTATTTTAAAATTTAACTTAAACGTAATTTACTGCCCGATTGCTTCATTTTATTACAATTAAGCTTGTAGTTTATTTAATTATTTTTTGACAAAGCAATAGCTTCACCTATCAATGTAGCACTTGTTGCACTTAACACTTTTACATTTACAAAATCACCTTTTTTATAATTTTCCTTCGGAAACACAACAACGTGATTATGCGCATTACGTCCTGACCAATGTGCTGCCGATTTTTTTGATTCCTTTTCTATAAGCACTTCTACAACATCACCAATAAATGAATGTGTTCTAAATTTACTATGCTTTTGTTGCATATCAATAATTTCTGCCAGTCTACGCTTTTTTACCTCTAACGGAATATCATCTTCAAACTTACGCTCTGCCAAAGTTCCTGGCCGTTCAGAATAAGCGTACATATATCCAAAGGCATACTTAACGGCCTCCATTAATTTTAACGTATCTTGATGATCCTCTTCGGTTTCGGTTGGAAAACCCGCAATCATATCTTGACTTATCGAGCAATCAGGAATAATATCATAAATATCATTAATCAACTGTAAATATTCTTCGACGGTGTGCTGACGATTCATTGCTTTTAGTATTCGGTTACTACCACTTTGCACAGGTAAATGAATATAATTACATATGTTATCAAATTTAGCAATTGTTTTTACCACATTTAACGACATATCTTGCGGATTTGATGTTGAAAAACGAATACGCATTTTAGGTTGTGCTTGAGCACAAAGCGCTAATAATTTAGAAAAATCGGTAGCTGTTGCTTTTTGTATATCTGATGCTTTCGCAAAATCTTTTTTTAATCCACCACCATACCAAAGGTAGCTGTCTACATTTTGACCTAATAAAGTAACTTCTTTATAGCCTTTTGATGCCAAATCATTTAACTCTTCAATAATACTTTGCGGATCACGACTTCGCTCCCTACCTCTAGTAAAAGGCACCACACAAAACGTACACATATTATCGCATCCTCTTGTTATTGATATTAAGGCTGTAACACCATTTGAGTTTAATCGTGTTGGAGCAATATCGCCATAAGTTTCTTCTTTTGATAAAATAACGTTTACAGCATTTCGCCCTTCATCCACCTCGGCCAATAAATTTGGCAAATCTTTATAAGCATCTGGCCCAACAACCAAGTCTACAATTTTTTCTTCTTCTAAAAATTTTGTTTTTAATCGCTCTGCCATACACCCCAAAACCCCTACTTTCATTTTAGGGTTTATACGTTTTACAGCATTATATTTTTCTAAACGTTTTCTAACAGTTTGCTCGGCTTTATCTCTTATTGAGCATGTATTTACTAAAACCAAATCAGCATCTTCAAGATTTTTGGTAGTGTCATAGCCTTGATTTGACAATATAGATGCCACAACCTCGCTGTCACTAAAATTCATAGCGCAGCCATAACTTTCAATAAAAAGTTTTCGGGTATTACCTGCTTTTGGGGTCAAAACTAAATGAGCGCCTTGTTTTGATTCGTCAATCATCTTTTCCATATCGTGTACGTCTATTCTCTTCTACAAATAAGCATACAAATATACAATAAATTTCAAAAATATGACAACTTGACAGTTTTGTTTTTTTATATTTAAATTCCATAATTTAAATAATTTTACTACAAAATGAATTGTAGTAAAAACTTAAAAAAACAGAAAATTAAGAAATTAAACAACACAATACATCATTATAACATATATAGTTAATGTGGATGCAAACCTAACCCATATTATGTTTAATAATTAAAAACTCGTATCAATTACAGTATAAAATTAGGTTGATATTTTTTTTTTAACATACATTTGTATTTACAAAAACAATATTATGGCAAAAAATCTAGTAATTGTTGAGTCCCCTGCTAAGGCCAAAACTATAGAAAAATTTTTAGGTAAAGATTTTAAAGTTGAGTCAAGTTTTGGACATATATCCGATTTACCCTCAAAAGAGTTGGGTGTTGATGTTGACGGTGATTTCGACCCAAAATACGAAGTTACTAAAGACAAAAAAGCTGTCGTAAAAAAACTAAAAGACCTAGCTGCCAAAGCAGAAATTGTTTGGCTAGCAAGTGATGAGGATCGTGAAGGAGAAGCTATTGCTTGGCACCTTGCCGAATCGCTAAATCTAGATAAAGCCAAAACCAAACGTATTGTATTTCATGAAATAACCAAAACTGCCATACAAAAAGCAGTAGAAAACCCAAGGAGTATTGATTACAATTTGGTTGATGCACAGCAAGCACGTCGAGTTTTAGATCGTATTGTTGGCTATCAATTATCGCCTGTTTTATGGCGAAAAATAAAAGGAGGCTTATCTGCAGGCCGAGTACAATCTGTTTCTGTACGATTAATTGTTGAACGTGAGCGTGAAATATCAGCGTTTAAACCTGTTGAATCTTTTAAGGTTGATGCCGAATTTAAAACAGCTAACGGGAAATCATTCAAAGCACGATTACCAAAAAGTTTTGCCACAGAAAAAGAAGCTCAGCAATTTTTAGAGTCTAATGCAAATGCAAATTTTAGTGTAGCTAACCTAGAGAAAAAGCCTGCCAAAAAATCGCCTGCACCACCTTTTACAACATCCACCCTACAGCAAGAAGCCTCAAGAAAACTATACTTTTCTGTTAGCAAAACCATGACTATGGCGCAGCGCCTTTATGAAGCTGGTTTAATAACTTATATGAGAACCGATAGTGTAAACCTTTCAAATGATGCTCGTGAGGCCGCAGAAGTTGAAATCAACCAATCATATGGCTCTCAATACAGTAAACCACGAAATTACAAAGGAAAAGCTAAAGGCGCACAAGAAGCTCACGAAGCAATTCGCCCAACCGATTTTTCAAAACATGAAGTTAATATAGATCGTGATCAAGCTCGATTATATCAATTAATATGGAAACGTACCATTGCATCGCAAATGAGTGAAGCGCAACTAGAACGTACAAATGTTAAAATACAAGCCTCTACTCATAACAACTTATTTACCGCTAATGGCGAAGTAATAAAATTTGATGGCTTTTTAAAAGTGTACCTTGAAGGTAATGATGATGAAAATGATGAGCAAGATGGCATGCTACCAGCATTAAAAGAGCAGGATACTTTAACACCAAATTACATTACTGCAACCCAACGTTACACACGACCTCCATATCGATTCACTGAAGCCTCTTTAGTAAAACGACTTGAAGAGCTAGGTATAGGACGTCCCTCAACATATGCACCAACAATTTCTACCGTACAAAACCGAGGTTATATTGAAAAAGGCGCAGTTGACGGCATTGAACGCCAGTACAAACAACTAAAATTACAAAATCATAACGTTGAAGGCAAGGTACTTACTGAAAAAGTGGGCTCAGACAAAGGCAAACTTGTACCTACCGACATAGGTATGATTGTTACCGACTTTTTAGTAAATCATTTTGATAGTATTTTAGATTACAATTTTACAGCCAAAGTTGAAGAAAGTTTTGACAATATTGCCGAAGGAAAACAAGACTGGAAAGAAATGATGAAAACATTTTACAAAGATTTTCATCCCATAGTAGAAAATGTTTCGGCTAATGCCGAAAGAGAATCAGGCGAACGCATATTAGGTGAAGACCCAAAAACTGGACGTCGCGTAAGTGTTAGACTAGGTAAATTTGGGCCAATGGCACAAATAGGCACAGTAGACGATGAAGAAAAACCAATTTTTGCAAGTTTATCTCCAGAGCAACAACTCACAACAATAACTTTTGAAGAAGCTATGAATTTGTTTCAATTGCCTAAAACTTTAGGCAATTATAACGACGAAGAGGTTAGTGTTAATAATGGTCGTTTCGGGCCATACATAAAATTAGGCAAAAAATACATTTCATTACCAAAAGGAGTTGACCCACTAAGTGTAGAAATGGATGAAGCCATTATTTTAATTAAAGAAAAAGAAGCTGCCGATGCACCAATATACCATTATCAAGAGCTACCTGTTCAAAAAGGTAAAGGACGTTTTGGACCATTTATAAAATGGAATAATATGTTTATTAATGTTAATAAAAAATACGACTGGGATAACTTATCAGATAATGATATTGTAACATTAATAGAAGACAAAATCCAAAAAGAAAAAGACAAATTAATACACCATTGGGAAGAAGATGGTATTAGAGTAGAGAAAGCAAGATGGGGTCGCCACAATGTTATTCAAGGTAAATTAAAAATTGAATTAGCCAAAACTATCGATGTTAGCAAATTTACTTTAGATGATGTTAAAGCCATAATTGAAAAAAATAAACCAAAAAAGAAAACAAGAACCACAAAGAAAAAAACTACTGCAAAAAAATAGTAATGAATTTTAATTTTCTAAGCCCTGTACAAGATGTCGTTTTACACCATCTTACAAAACACACCGATAAAACTTTAGGTCATAAATTAAAAATTCACACTAAAAATAATGGTATACCCAACCTAAATACTATTACAATTGCTATTATTGGCGTGTTTGACAACAGAAATGATATTAATTATGTTGGAGAAAACTATAACCTTAACGAAATACGTCTAAAATTATATAATTTGTTCCCAGGAAACTGGCATCTTAGCATTGCCGATTTAGGCGACATACAAAATGGAAATACCGTTGAAGATACGTACTTTGCTGTTAAAGAAACCACAAACACATTAATACAAAACAACATAATTCCTTTAATTATAGGTGGCAGTCAAGATATTACGTATGCATACTACCGTGCTTATGACAACCTTCTTCCTATGGTTAACATTGCTAATGTTGATTGCAATTTTGATCTAGGTGACACTACAAAACCAATAAAAAACAATAATTTTTTAGGTAAAATAATTTTAGAGCAACCATACAATTTATTTAACTATACAACAATTGGCTATCAAAGCTATTTTAATGCACAGGAAGAAATAGATTTGATGGATAAATTATACTTTGAAGCCTATCGCTTGGGCGATATAAATGCTAACATCAAACATGTTGAGCCTTTAATGCGCGATGCAAATATTGTAACTGTTGATTTAAAAAGCATAAAATCTGCCGAATTAAGTGACAAACAAAAATATTCGCCAAACGGCTTTAGTGGCAACGAAATTTGTGCAATATCAAGGTACGCAGGGATAAGTAACAAAGTATCAGCATTTGGCATACACGAATACAAACCATCAAACAATGATGATGAAACTGCTATGCTTGTTGCTCAAATTATTTGGTACTTTATTGAAGGGGTTAATTATAGGATTGAAGATGATAAATTTACCAATGATGACGACTATCAAAAATACATTGTATTAGTAGATGAACAAGAACTTATTTTTTATAAAAGTAAAAAAACTGGACGTTGGTGGGTAGAAATTTCATTTTTAAAAAATATTAATAATAAATTAAAAAAACACACGTTATTACCCTGTACACATCAAGATTACATTGATGCTACAAACAATAATATACCTAAAAGATGGTATAAAGCATACAAAAAAAACAACTCATAAATTGAGTTTTCAAACTTGCAAATAAAAAAGTAAGTTTGCGTTTTTTAAATAAATGAACAACAATAAACTAATCTGTAGCTATATGCTTATGAAAAAGTGCTTAATTTTAATTGCCCTTATAACTATAATATCAAGTTGTGGGTCGGGTAATAAAGGTGAACTTATAGGTTCAAGAGGTAAAAACTGGCACCCCGAAAAACCTTTTGGAATGGAACTAATACCTGGTGGAGCATTTATAATGGGAAAATCTGATGATGACTTAGCTGGTGTTAATGATGCTCCAACAAAAACCGTTACCGTACGAAATTTCTACATGGATGATACCGAAATCACAAATGCCGAATACAGGCAATTTGTCGAATGGGTTAGAGATTCAACTATTAGAACTGAACTTGCTGAACTTGCTGACCTTGAAGGTAAAACACCTGGAAATGATGATATAGGTGAATTTGCTTACAAGGGCTCTAGTGAAGAAGAAGAAAAAACACCTTACGAACAATACATGTTAGACACCTACGGCGAAGGCGTTAAAAAACTTAACAATGATATTGATTTAATTTTTGATACTCAAGACTATCCAGATGTGCTATATGCTGAAGTAATGGATAACATGCAAATCCCATTAGAAGAAGCCTATAACGGCAAACGTACTTGGGATGTTACAAAATTTAAATTTCAATACACTACAATGGATATCCAGTCTGCAGCTAAATATAAAGAATTAAGCAGAAGTGATGTACTACTCACCGAATCTGTAGAAATATATCCAGATACTACAGTTTGGATTAGAGATTTTAACTACTCCTACAATGAGCCAATGCATAACGACTATTTTTCGCATGCAGCCTATGATGATTACCCAGTTGTTGGTGTAAACTGGAAACAAGCAAAAGCGTTTTGTCAATGGAGAACAATAAACAAAAACAGCTACCAATCGGCAAGAGGTGCCGAATGGGTATCTCAATTTAGATTACCGCTTGAAAGTGAATGGGAATACGCTGCAAGAGGCGGCCTAGAAGGTGCAACCTACCCTTGGGGAAACCATTATACAAAAAATGACAGAGCATGTTATTATGCAAACTTTAAACCTTCTAGAGGTGATTACGCTGCAGATAACTCATTATATACTGTCGAAGCCAAATCATTTGAAGCTAACGGTTATAATTTATATAACATGGCGGGCAACGTGTCTGAATGGGTAGACTCATCGTACGACCCTGCATCATACGAGTATTCATCAAGTATTAACCCAAGTGTAAATGATCCTGAAAATGAAAGAAAAGTCATTAGAGGAGGATCTTGGAAAGACGTAGCCTATTACTTACAAGTAAGCTCTAGAGATTATGAGTACGCAGATTCTGCAAGAAGTTACATTGGTTTTAGAACCGTTCAAGATTACAAAGGAACTTTATCAACCAAGCAAGCAGGTAAAAGAAAAACGCTTTAAATAAAACAACACAAATAAAATAACTTAAATTTAATTAAAATCACAAAAAAAATGGCAAAATCACAAGGAAAAAAGAAAATGATGAATATGGTATACGGCTTAGGAGCAGCTGTAGTAATATTAGGTGCATTATTTAAAATCACTCACTTTGAGATTGGTTTCCTTAACGGAAATTTTGTACTAACAATAGGTCTAGTTGTTGAAGCACTTGTATTTGCAATATCAGCATTTG
>CALDUQ010000042.1 GCA_937924845.1 uncultured Flavobacteriaceae bacterium | reverse complement strand
TTTTCATCTTCGGTAGCTCGAATCACTTCCGCAGGTATTACAGTTGGCGATCCTTTACTACTTAAAAATGTATTAACTCCAATAATTGGGAATTTACCCGAATGTTTTAGCGTTTCGTAATACAAACTTTCTTCTTGTATTTTACTACGTTGATACATGGTTTCCATAGCACCCAAAACACCACCACGCTCGGTAATACGGTCAAATTCTTCTAAAACGGCTTGCTCTACCAAATCGGTCATTTCTTCAATAATAAAAGCACCTTGTATTGGGTTTTCGTTTTTAGCTTGCCCTAATTCTTTATTTATAATTAACTGAATTGCCATGGCTCTGCGCACCGACTCTTCTGTAGGTGTAGTAATTGCCTCATCATAAGCATTAGTGTGTAGTGAATTACAATTGTCGTAAATAGCATACAACGCTTGTAAAGTGGTGCGAATATCATTAAAATCAATTTCTTGTGCATGCAAACTACGTCCAGAGGTTTGAATATGGTATTTAAGCATTTGCGCACGTGGGTTAGCACCATATTTGTGTTTTAAAGCTTTAGCCCATATTTTACGAGCTACACGACCAATTACTGCATATTCTGGGTCAATGCCGTTGGAAAAAAAGAAGGATAAATTTGGCCCAAATTTATTAATATCCATACCTCTAGAAAGGTAGTACTCTACATACGTAAACCCATTTGATAAGGTTAGTGCCAATTGCGTTATAGGGTTGGCTCCTGCCTCTGCAATATGATAACCCGATATTGACACCGAATAAAAATTACGCACATTATTATCAATAAAATACTCTTGCACATCGCCCATTAAACGCAAAGCGAATTCGGTCGAAAAAATACAGGTGTTTTGTGCTTGGTCTTCTTTTAAAATATCAGCTTGTACGGTACCTCTTACTTGTGCAATGGTTTTGTTTTTAATTTCGGTATAAACCTCAATTGGTAATACTTGATCGCCAGTAACACCAAGTAACATTAAACCTAATCCGTTATTACCTTCGGGCAACTCGCCGTTATATTGCGGTCGGTCAACACCTTTATCGCTATAAATTGCATTTATGTTTTGCTCAACCTCTTGCTCTAGTTTATTTTCTTTAATATAAATTTCGCATTGCTGGTCGATTGCAGCATTCATAAAAAAACCAAGTAGCATTGGTGCTGGCCCATTTATAGTCATACTTACCGATGTCATTGCATGTGCTAAATCAAAACCTGAATACAGTTTTTTAGCATCATCCAAACAGCAAATAGATACGCCAGCGTTACCAATTTTTCCGTAAATATCTGGTCTAAAGTCGGGGTCATTTCCGTAAAGTGTGACACTATCAAAAGCTGTTGACAAACGTTTAGCAGGCAAACCTTTACTAACATAATGAAAACGCCTATTGGTACGCTCGGGGCCACCTTCGCCAGCAAACATTCGTGTTGGATCTTCTCCTGTGCGCTTAAACGGATATAATCCTGCCGTATACGGAAATTCACCAGGAACGTTTTCTTGTAACGTCCATTTTAAAATATCGCCCCAAGCTTGGTATTTTGGTAAGGCTACCTTCGGAATTTGAGAATGCGATAACGATTCGGTATGCGTTTCTATTTTTAATTCTTTATCGCGTACTTTAAAGGTATAAATAGGCGCTTTGTAAGTCTCTACTTTTGTTTGCCAACTTGTAATAACCTCCCAATTATATGGGTCGAGGTTTAGTTTAACGCGGTCAAATTCAGCCAAAAGTAATTTTGCAAAATCTTTATTGTCTTCCGTTAAGGCATCAAAAATTGTACTATCAATTCCTGCTTTATCAAGCTTGGGCGTTAAACCTACAACCGACTCTAATGTTTTATACACACCGTATAATTTTTGAGCCACTTCAACTTGAGCATTTGCTTTTTTATCATAAGCACGGTTGTTTTCTGCAATTTCTGATAAATATCTGGTTCGCTTTGGCGGAATTACAAAAATTTTCTCGCTCATTGCTTTAGAGATTTCAAAAGAAGTTTCTAACGCTTTGAGTTCAGTTTTTTCTACAATTTTATCCATTATCGCTTTGTAAAGCGTATTCATGCCAGGGTCGTTAAACTGCGAAGCAATAGTGCCAAAAACTGGTAAATCATCTTGATGGGTGTCCCATAAATTATTGTTACGCATGTATTGTTTTTTGACGTCTCGTAAGGCATCTAAAGCGCCTCGTTTATCAAATTTATTTATGGCAACAAGGTCAGCAAAATCGAGCATATCAATTTTTTCTAACTGTGTTGCGGCACCAAATTCTGGCGTCATCACGTATAGAGACACGTCGCTATGTTCAATAATTTCGGTGTCGGATTGTCCGATACCCGAAGTTTCTAAAATAATTAAATCATATTCGGCAGCTTTTAAAACCTCAACCGCTTCATTAACATATTTTGAAAGCGCAAGGTTTGATTGTCTCGTGGCTAAACTTCGCATATAAACGCGAGGCGAATTAATGGCATTCATCCTAATACGGTCGCCAAGTAAAGCGCCACCTGTTTTTCGTTTTGACGGGTCAACAGATACTAATCCTATGGTTTTATCAGGAAAATCAATTAAAAAACGACGTACCAATTCATCAACCAAAGATGATTTACCAGCTCCGCCTGTGCCTGTAATTCCTAAAACAGGAGTTTTTGAGTTTTTATTTTTAGTGTGTATGTCTTGTAAAGTATTTTTAGCAACCTCAGGAAAATTTTCGGCAGACGAAATAACTCTTGCAATTGCTTTTGGGGCTTTATTTGCTAAATCCTTAAGATTAACATTTAAAACATCACCAATTGCAAAATCAGCTTGTTTAACCAAATCGTTAATCATGCCTTGTAACCCTAATGCTCTACCGTCATCGGGCGAGTATATACGAGTTATCCCATAGGCCATTAAGTCTTTAATTTCTTCGGGCAAAATTACACCGCCCCCGCCGCCAAAAATTTTAATATGTGATGCCCCTTTTTCTTTCAAAAGGTCATACATGTATTTAAAATACTCATTATGCCCACCTTGGTAAGACGTCATTGCAATAGCATTGGCATCCTCTTGAATGGCTGTATTTACTACCTCTTCGACACTACGGTCATGCCCAAGATGAATCACTTCAACCCCTGTTGATTGAATTATTCGGCGCATGATATTTATGGCGGCATCATGCCCATCAAAAAGTGATGCTGCTGTAACTATACGTACTTTATGTTTTGGCTTGTAAGGTGTATCTTGAGTCATTCTTAAAAAAAAGTTGTTTTACTAACACAAATTTAAACTATTTTTAAAAAACAACCATTTGTATTGTCATATACATAAATATAATGTTGATTTATAGTTTGTTATTTTTATCTTAAAAAAACATATTAGATATCTGTAAGACACTTTTGTGTATTTAAAAACATTTATCTTTACACATTATTTTAAAACTATGATGAAAACAAACGTATTAAAACGCATTTTTGCAATTACCTTTTTGGTTACTTTTTTTGGCTGCGCCGAATTACAACAAGTTGTTAATCAATTACCACAAGGTACAGGCACAAACTCATTAAATATTGCTGCTGGCCTGCAAGAGGCACTTAACAAAGGTATTGACAAACAAGTAAGTAAATTAACCCTTAAAGATGGTTTTTTTAACAACCAATTGGTTAAAATACTATTACCCGAAGAGCTTCAAAAAGTAGATAAATCATTACGTAAAATTGGACTTAGCAAACTTGCTGATGAAGGCTTAAAAATATTAAACAGAGCTGCCGAAGATGCAGTAAAAACTGCTACGCCAATATTTGTATCTGCAGTAAAGGATATTTCTTTTGATGATGCTAAAGCTATTTTATTAGGAAACGATAACGCTGCTACTACATATTTAACAAGCAAAACTGAAACTCAACTTTATAATAAATTTGAACCTGTAGTTAAAAACTCGTTTGCAAAAGTTGGCGCAGATAAAATATGGGAAAATTTAATTACTAAATACAATACTATACCTTTTACCAAAAAAGTAAATACCGACCTAACTAACTATGTTAGCAAAGAAGCTTTAAAAGGTGTTTATAAAATGATTGCTGTAGAGGAAAAAGAGATTAGAACAAAAGTATCTTCTAGAACTACAACTGTGTTACAAAAAGTATTTGCTTTACAAGATTAATACAAATTATTATGGGAGAACAAAAACGAAAAAACGAAAATAAAAACAGCTTTGTTTTTGGTAAAAAAAATTACAAATTCATGTTTATTGGGTTAGCTTGTATTGTTTTAGGCTTTGCTTTAATGGCTGGCGGTGGCAGCAACGACCCAAATGTATTTGATGAAAGTATTTTTAGTTTTAGGCGCATTAGGCTTGCACCAACATTAGTTTTAATTGGTTTTGGACTTCAAGTTTATGCTATTTTACTAAACCCAGAAAAAAATAACTAGCAAGTTTACAATTAATCACATAAAAAAAAGCTCCGGAATTTACAATTCGGAGCTTTTTTTATGAAATAACGTATTTAAAATAACCTAACTTATATTAGCGTTAGTTACCGTTTTAACAATTCTGGCAGCAATTTTATAAGGATCACCATTTGATGCTGGTCGTCTATCTTCTAACCAACCTTTCCAACCATTTTCTACAGTTATAATCGGAATCCTAATTGAAGCTCCCCTATCAGAAACACCATAGCTAAAATCATTAATTGCAGCTGTTTCATGTAAGCCTGTTAAACGTTGGTCGTTAAACTCGCCATAAACAGCAATATGCTCTTTAACAACTGGCCTAAATGCTTCACATATTTTTTCGTAAACTTCTTTAGAACCACAATTTCTTAGTACAGAGTTTGAAAAATTAGCATGCATTCCTGAGCCATTCCAATCGCCTTTTACAGGTTTTGGGTGGTATTCAATATAGTAGCCGTATTGCTCGGTTAATCGGTCTAGTAAATATCTAGAAATCCATATTTCGTCACCAGCAATTTTAGCACCTTTAGCAAATAATTGGTACTCCCATTGCCCTGAAGCCACCTCTTGATTAATACCTTCAAAATTAAGCCCTGCAGCAATACACAAATCAGCATGCTCTTCAACAAAATCTCTTCCATGTGTATTTCTTCCACCTACCGAGCAATAATACATACCTTGAGGCCCTGGGTAGCCACCAATAGGAAATCCTAAAGGTAATTGTGTTTCTCTATCCATTATAAAATACTCTTGCTCAAAACCAAACCAAAAATCATTATCATCATCTTCAATCGTTGCTCTTGCATTGGTTTCGTGAGGTGTTCCGTCGGCATTTAAAACTTCAGTCATAACCAAATAGCCGTCATTCCTTGCAGGATCTGGGTATATTGCTACTGGTTTTAACAAACAATCTGACGCGCCACCAGAGGCTTGTCGTGTTGAAGAGCCGTCGAAAGACCATATTGGACAATCTTCTAACTTACCGCTAAAATTGTTTTCAATTTTAGTTTTACTCCTCATGTTTTGTGTTGGTTTATAACCATCAAGCCAAATGTATTCTAATTTAGATTTACTCATTACAAAAGTATTTTTACAAAATATAATGCAAATATGACGTTTTTATTTTATACTGTAAAAAAATAGGGGTTAATTAATTGTAAATTTAACTTTAATTGCATTTAACCCCTATTTTTGATGGGGTACATAACAAAAAATGTATTTTTGCAATTATAACACCTAGTAATTATGCCTATTTTAAGATTTAAAGCCCTTGAAGAAACTCTAAATAGAGTTCCTGTAAAAATTAACGAACCTCATAAACGGTCTGATATTTTTGGCTTAAATGTGTTTAACACCACTATAATGCAACAAGCTTTAACCAAAGATGCCTTTGAAAGTTTAAAAAACGCAGTTGATAAAGGGTCTAAAATAGATAGAACTATTGCTGACCAAATTGCTGTAGCCATGAAAAATTGGGCTATTAGCAAAGGTGTAACACATTATACACATTGGTTTCAGCCATTGACTGGAGCTACCGCCGAAAAGCATGATAGCTTTTTTGAGATTTTAGATAACGGTACGGCTCTAGAAAAATTTGAAGGCAACCAACTTGTCCAGCAAGAACCTGACGCGTCTTCATTTCCTAATGGCGGTCTACGCAACACATTTGAGGCTCGTGGTTATACGGCTTGGGATCCCACTTCGCCCGCTTTTATTTACGGCTCAACACTTTGTATACCCACCGTATTTGTATCCTACACAGGTGAAGCTTTAGATTACAAAACACCACTATTAAAAGCATTACATGTTGTAGATAAAGCTGCAGTTGCAGTTGCACGGTATTTTGATAAATCGGTTAAAAAAGTTAATGCGTCCTTAGGTATAGAGCAAGAGTATTTTTTAATTGATAGCGCTTTAGCAAAATCTAGACCCGATATTATTTTAACAGGTCGAACGCTTTTAGGGCATTCGTCCGCAAAAGGTCAACAATTAGACGACCATTACTTTGGCACCATACCCAATAGAGCTATGGCATTTATGCGCGATTTGGAAACCGAATGCATGCTATTAGGTATTCCTTTAAAAACCAGACATAATGAAGTGGCTCCAAATCAATTTGAAATTGCACCAGTTTTTGAAGAAGCCAACCTAGCCGTAGACCATAACGCCCTTTTAATGGATGTGATGAAAAAAATTGCCGAACGCCATCAATTCACAGTTCTTTTTCATGAAAAACCATTTGCCAATGTTAACGGCTCAGGAAAACACAACAATTGGAGTTTAAGCACCGATACTGGCATTAACCTACTAAGCCCAGGCAAAACCCCAATGAGCAACCTTCAATTTTTAACCTTTTTTATAAACACCATAAAAGCCGTACAAGACAATGAAGCACTTTTAAGAGCCTCAATAGCTTCGGCAAGCAATGACCACCGCTTAGGCGCTAACGAAGCGCCACCAGCAATAATGTCGGTGTTTATTGGGCAGCAACTTAACAAAGTATTACTAGAGCTAGAAGGGGTTACAAAAGGTAAGCTTTCGCCGAAAGAAAAAACAGACTTAAAGCTAAACGTGATTGGCAAAATACCCGAAATACTACTTGACAACACTGACCGAAACCGAACCTCTCCTTTTGCCTTTACAGGAAATAAATTTGAGTTTAGAGCCGTTGGATCAAGCTCAAATTGCGCCAACTCTATGACAGTTTTAAACACTATTGTTGCCAAACAACTTGTTGATTTTAAAACAGAAGTTGACAATTTGATTGACAACAAAGACATGAAAAAAGATGATGCCATTTTTAATATACTAAGAGAATATATTAAAAACTCAAAACAAATTCTTTTTGATGGCAATGGTTATAGCAATGATTGGGAAAAGGAAGCAAAAAAGAGAAACCTTAGTCACAACAAAACAACACCCCAAGCTTTAAAGATCAAGCTTAAAAAAGAATCTATTTCAATTTTTGAAAATCTAGGTATTTTAAACAGTACCGAAATCAAAGCACGTTTTGATATTGAACTTGAAGGCTATGTTAAGCACATACAAATTGAAAGTCGTGTTTTGGGTGATATTGCTCGAAACCATGTTGTACCCACAGCCATAAAATATCAAAACATTTTACTTAAAAACGTAAACGGCTTAAAATCAATTTACAACCATGATTTTAAAATACACGCTACAGCACAATTATCACTAATTGAAGAAATATCACAACACGTCGAAGCCATCAATACAACAATCACACTAATGATTAACGCCCGTAAAAAGGCTAATAAGTTAAGTGATTTAACAAAAAAGGCAGACCTTTATGCTAATGACGTAAAACCATTTTTTGATATTATCAGAAAACATTGCGACAAATTAGAATTATTGATAGATGATGAGCTTTGGCCTTTAACAAAATACCGAGAACTATTATTTATAAAATAGGTTATACTTTTGCAATAATCACTAAATTTTAATCAAATGAGCCAGGATATAAGTAAACGCTATGCTTTAAGAGGTGTTTCAGCATCTAAAGATGATGTGCATAACGCCATTAAAAATATTGACAAGGGACTATTTCCGAAGGCATTTTGTAAAATTGTACCCGATTATTTAACACAAAGCGAAGCACATTGCTTAATAATGCATGCTGATGGTGCTGGCACAAAAAGCGCTTTAGCTTACATGTATTGGAAAGAAACAGGTGATATTTCGGTTTGGAAAGGCATTGCTCAAGATGCTTTGATTATGAATATTGACGACTTACTTTGCGTTGGTGCAACCGACAATATTATGCTATCGTCTACAATTGGCAGAAACAAAAACTTAATACCTGGCGAAGTTATTTCAGCAATTATAAATGGCACCGAAGCGCTAATTACAGAGCTACGCAAATTTGGAGTAACCATACATTCTACTGGTGGCGAAACTGCCGATGTGGGTGATTTGGTTCGCACCATAATTGTAGACTCTACCGTAACAGCACGCATGAAACGTGAGGACGTGATTGATAATGCAAATATAAAAGCGGGCGATGTTATTGTTGGCTTAGAAAGTTTTGGACAGGCCACTTATGAAACCGAGTACAATGGAGGCATGGGCAGTAACGGCTTAACTTCCGCTAGGCATGATGTATTTAATAAATACCTTGCCAACACGTATCCCGAAAGTTTTGATGCCGCTGTGCCAGCTGATTTAGTCTATTCTGGGCAAAAAAAATTAACCGATGCTGTTGATAACAGCCCTATTGACGCTGGTAAATTAGTATTGTCGCCAACTAGAACTTATGCTCCCATTATTAAAGCCATCCTTTCAAAATATAAAAAGGATAATATACATGGTATGGTGCATTGTAGTGGTGGTGCGCAAACCAAAATTTTACACTTTATAGATAATTTACATATTATAAAAGATAATATGTTTACTGTTCCGCCATTATTTAAACTGATTCAAGAGCAATCTAAAACCGACTGGAAAGAAATGTACCAAGTGTTTAATTGCGGCCACCGAATGGAATTATACGTGTCTTCAGCTATAGCTAAAAATATTATAGCCATCTCTAAATCTTTTAATGTAGATGCTAAAATTATTGGTCGTGTAGAAGCCAGCAACACTAAACAACTTACCATTAAAAGTGAGTATGGTGAATTTGTGTATTAATAATTGTTTAAAACCTACTTTTTTTCACCAATATACTAACCAACTGACAACGTTGTATGAAAATAATAGATTTATCAAAACCAATTCAGTACAATAAATCTGACCCTTGGTTTATGAAGGTTAAAATAAAGCATAAAGCACATAAAAAAGCAGGGCTTTTATTGCGTTTTTTAGGCTTACCTAAAAAGTTACATCCAAAAGGCTTTAAAGGCTGGGCAGATGACACTATTAAAAAAATGGGCGTACACGCTACCACTCATATTGATGCGCCTTGGCATTACTCACCTACTGTAAACGGAAAGCGAGCAAAAACTATTGATGAAATTCCGTTAGAATGGTGTTATGGCAATGGTCTTGTTATTGATATGAAGCATAAAAAAGACTTTGAAGCCATTACAGTACAAGATATTAAACACTTTTTAAATAAAGAAAACCTATCAATTAAAGCAGGGATGATTGTTTTAATTAAAACAGGTAGAGACATTTATAACGGCACCAAAGATTTTCCTAATAAAGGAACAGGCATGAGTGCCGAAGCTACCGAATGGCTTATTGACCAAGGCATTAAAGTTATGGGTATTGATGCTTGGGGTTGGGATTTACCATTAAAACATCTTATTAAAAAAGCTAAAGACACCAACAATCCCGAATTATTTTGGGAAGCTCATTTGGTTGGGCAACGTAAAGAATATTGCCATATGGAACAATTGGTAAACTTAGACAAGTTACCGTACCAAGGATTTAAAATTGCTGTTTTCCCGATAAAAATTGTAGGCGCATCGGCTGCACCTGCAAGGGTTGTTGCGATATTTGAATAAAAAAAATTAAGTTGATTTTACCGTAATTTTTAAACCGCAAACCTAAAGTTTAGTGTAAAAACCTATTTTACTATGAAAGCGCTTAGGTCAATGTTAAGTTGTGTTGGTTTGAGAACTAAATCTAGCAAACATAAAACGAATAGAAATTTCGCAAGGCTTTACGTAAGCAAGCGGGATAATGCTATTAATTATACTAGATATTGTAAACAGTTATTTCTTTTTTTTAAAGTAAGCAACACCTTCTGTATAAGTATCTATTTCATATATAAAATTTCCACTCAAGATTAATTCATTTTTACTTGCTTTAAGAACAAAAAAAGATGATAAGAATGCTCCGTTTTCGTCGTAAATTTTTATAATGTTTGCCTCACTATCAGAAAAATATTTCCATGTTCCATTATTTTTAATTTCTTTACAATTTGTATTTTCATCAAAATTATAACTGAGCTTATGAGAATTAAAATATACATCAAACTTTCTCTTACATCCACTATCGTTTTTTATTTCATATTTACTAATATCTTTTTCTTTTCTTAATTTTTCTTTAGAAATTTTATACTCATTTGTTAGTTCCCAATTACCGTCAAGTTTATTAATACTAATTTTTCCACTTCCAATATCTCCAAGTTTTCCTAATCTATTTGCAGCACCTTCAATCATTTTAAAAGGTAAACCACATGATACTATTACTGTTAATACTAAAATCAGAATTAAAATTTTATTTGTTTTCATTTTAATTGTTCTTTTTATGCAGTTTTAATGCTTGTAAATATAATATTGCATGCAAGGCACTTTATGACCGAATTGTAGCTAAAGGAACAAGCAAAAAACTGGCACTTATTGCCGTTTGTAACAAGTTGCTAAAGCAAGCTTTTGCAATAGCTAAAAACAGATTGCCCTATGATCAAAATTACAGAAGCACCTTGGCTGTAAATTAATTCGTTTTTACTTGTTTTTTACCACAGTTCTTTGATGGGTGTAGTTTTTTATTCGATTATTCGATTTCTCAAGTCCATTCTTTCGTGTAAAATTCTTATAATTTCAATTCTACCTTTAGATATTTGCTGATAAAAAATAATTTGTTTTCCAGATTTCAAACCAAGTAAATTGTGAGTTATTCCACTGTAAATTCTTCCCAAATCAGGATTTTCACCAATTCCATTACAAGTCATTTTAATTGTTGCGTAATATTTATCTGCTTGTTTTTCTGACCATTTTTCGAAAGTATAATTCCAAATCCTATTTAAGTCATCAATTGCTTCTTTTCTTAAAATAACTTTAGTCATTTTTTCTCTTTTCAGCTTTTAGCTTTTTTAGATTCTCATCAAAATTAAAATCTTCAACTAAAGGACTATTTAAACCTTCTTGTATTGCATTTTTCAATGCAATTACTTTGCTTTCTTCATTTTCTAACATTCTTAGTCCAGCTCTAATGACTTCGCTAACGTTTTTGTATCTTCCGGCAGAAATCTGGTTTTTTATAAACTGATCAAAATAATTTCCGAGTGATATAGATGTATTTTTCATTGTTTGAAATTTATTCAAAAATACCAAAAATTGGTATAATATCCAAATATTTCGATTTCCTAATTACACCCAACGAACTACTATTATAAAACTATTTAGTTAAAACATTTTACAGTTTGGTAGTAGAAGTAACCTATTTATATTAACTCTTTTAAAGTAATTCGCATCAATTAATCGACAACAAACGTTTACAAACGATAATAATTATTTAACTACCGATTATTTGTTTTAACACATCGCATCTTTGCAATGTTGAGTTGAACTAATGATATTCAACCTATAAATACCTTATCTTATGTCTACGTTAAGAAACAAAGTACAATTAATTGGAAACCTTGGTAATGACCCAGAAATCATAAACCTAGAGTCAGGTAAAACTTTAGCAAAATTCTCAATTGCTACCAACGAAAGCTACAAAAACACAAATGGCGAAAAAATAACTGAAACACAATGGCACAACATTGTAGCTTGGGGGAAAACAGCCGAAATTGTAAACAAATACCTTAAAAAAGGTAAAGAAGTTGCTATTGAAGGCAAACTAACCACAAAAACCTGGGAAGATAAAACAGGTGCTAAACGCTATATTACCGAAATAGTACTTAATGAATTGTTGATGTTGGGGAAATCTGAATAAGTAAAAAATTAATTATAGTTCTTTTTACCCAATTAAAACAAAGCATTATTTGGGTAAAAAGAACTACAATTAAAAGTTAGTGTTTTGAGATGCAGGCAAAATGTTTATTCCATTTAAAATTTTGGCAATCACACCAACCTCTAAAAACAAAAAAATAAACATTGGTATAATTAAATGCAGTTTTTCAATCCGTAACCATTCAATCGTATTAAAATCAGTGCCATAAAAAATTGCTGCAAATACCATTATTTTAAAAAACACCGTAAATAAATATACAAAGCCTATATAAGTTTTAAAAGCATTAATGGTAGACAAAACTTTTATTAACACACAAATAAGTAATGAAATTACACTAAAAAACAGGTACACATGCAATAAATTAAATTGCAATGAGGTTTGATTATAATCAACAACTTTGCTTTGAATTAAGTATGAAATAGCAGTAATTATTATAAATACACTAATGTATTTACTTACACTTTTGATCATAAAAATTACTTTTTTTAAGCTGATTTATCAGACTTGTTTTTTACAGCTGTGTTTAACTCCTTAACCGATTTACCCATTTTACAAGTTGCATTAAACGTTGCGCCAGGTTCGACAGCAAGTTTTTGAGTTTCCACCTCTCCCTCTAAAACTGCTGTAGATTTTAGTGTTAAAGTATCTGTAAGTTGTATTTTTCCGTAAAAACTACCTACAATATCGGCATATTTACTCTCAATAGTACCGTTTACAACTCCTGTAACACCAATAACTACTTTGCCTGGTGTTTTAATTGTACCATCAACAGTACCGTCAATTCTAAAACCGCACTCGCTTATTATATCTCCAACAATTTTTGTGCCTTGTACAATTCTGTTTTGTTGTGTTGATGGGTCTAATTTATTTTTTTTATCTGAATACATGGGTTAAAATTATAATTAATTATTAAGCTGGTTTAAATACGCTTCTAAATTTTTATGAATTTGGATGGTTTGATAATTTCTTGAAGAAATAGAAAAATGTGGCCGCGTAAAATTAACCTTATCCTTCTTTTCTTTTTGAGCTTCATTAAATTCATTTACCAATTGTAAAAACTCTGATGCACTATGCAATGTTTTAAAACCATGAATAGTAACAAACACGATGTTTTCATCATAAACATCTATTGATTGTTTAAGTTTAAAGTTATCTATTTGGGGTAACACCCTGTTTAATTGCTCGGCAAATACGTTAATATCTTCTTTTAATTTAGCATCAAATTTAAAAATGGTTTTAAAGTTTTTGCCTTCGTTATTTGGCTTAAAAATACTGTCACTAATTTCAGGAAAAACACGAGTTAACATTTCTTCAGCACGTTTACCTTCTTCACTACTTGGGTAATTTAAGGCTACAAAACTCACCGATTCTTTATAGGCTTTAAAGCCATATAAACGCCCTTTTGTAACTGCTTTTAATAGCTCAAACTTAGGGATAATTGGGTCACCATCAAAAACGGATATGTAATTTTTTAATTCATTTAACACTTTTGAATACTCTTGATTTTCAAAAGCTTTATAAACTTTATTGTAGCTGTTTTCAGGGCTACTTTCATCGTCTACCAAAGCTTTATTTGGATTTAATAATATAGCGGCATATCGTGACTCAGGATAGTTGGCAACTATATCATTTTTAATCGCAGTTATATTTTTAACATCATTTAATTGTGTATATATTTTATATAAATTATACTTAATTGGTAGTATTAAACGCTGTTCGGGTTGATGTTTTAATAACTTTTCAAGTTTATTTTTAGCCAGGTTATATTCTTTAAATTTACCACTATAAATTAAACCTAGTTGATAGTATGAAAAATCACGCTCTTTAGCAATACTATCAATTGAGCTTTGCTTTGTTGGTATTTTAGATACATAAAATTGCGGATCAAAAAGTTCGTTTATTTTTTTAGTATTAGCAATACTATCGGTACTAACCGTACTTTGTTCATCTGTTTTATTTGAGGTGTTATCTTTTGAAATTTCTATTTTAGATGACAACCTCCAATTATCTTCTAAAGCGCGTTTTCCCCATTGCTTTTTAAACTCATTTTTTCCGAAGGCAATAGTTTCTTGATTATAAAAATAAAACGTGCCATTTGTTGTGTTTGATTTTGAAGTGGTGGTTTGATCACTAAAGCTATTGCCACTAGTAAAAGCACCTGTATCTTCGTTGTTTTCGGCCTCAGCAGCAGCTTTCTCTGCGGCAGCTTTAAGTTTATCTGTAAAGGTTTTAAAATATGCTACTTGTTTTTCAGGGCTTAATGTTGTTAATTTTAAAATACTATCATTGCGGTTAGCAATTGCTTCATAATAAATAACATCATCAAGGTTTTGTCTTTTCTTTTTGATAGCACGATATAACTTTGTGTTTTCTTTTAATTGTGTTATTGTACTATCATAGTATGCACTAGCGTTTATATAATCTGTATTATTAAACTTTAAGTCGCCCAAAGCTTGGTAGTTTTTACTTAAAAGTGTTTGGTCTGCCGCACCTTTTTTTAAGGATGCCTTAAAATACAATTCGGCTAATGAGTCGGATTTTGTGTTTAAATAATATACGCCCTTTTGGTGATAAATGCGATTTAAAAACGGACGGTTTTCGCGGTTATTTTCTAATTTATCAAAAGCCTCTAAAAGTTGCTCACTAGATACTTTACCTTCAATATTACTTATTTTTTCAAGCTTAGCATTTATTAAATATATTCTTGGTATTTTACGGTTTAATTTAATCACTTGATCAAAAGCATATATGGCCGAATCTTTTTTGTCAATGCTATTATACAATTGTCCCAAAATATAGTTATAACGTCCTTTTTCGGTTTTATTTTTTGTGTTTTGTGCTGCTATTTGTAGCTGAGTTATAGCACTATCTTTATGTTTTTGGTATAAATAGGCTTGTGCTAAAACTGCTGTAGCATCGGCTAAATCTTGTGGTTTTAATACTCCGTATTTTAATAATCGTTTTAAATTATTAATAGTAATATCACTATTATCAAGCCGCATGTTGGTTTTTTCTCTCCAAATTTTTGCGGTATTAATTTTATCACTTGTTGGGTATTTATCTAAAATATAATTAAACGCATCTAAAGCCGGTATAAATCGCTGGTCATGATATCTTGATTTTCCTAAAAGTAAAAAAGCTTCGTCTATTTGTGGGTTACGTTCTATACCATCTATAAGCATAGAATGGCGCTGAATTGCTTTAGTTGCTTTCTCTTCGGCACGCTGAAAATTACTGTTTTGAGATGTATTGCCAACTTTTATTTCATCGGTAATTTCAATTGGTTCAATGGGTAAAATATTCCAAAAATCATCGGCATAACCATTTGTTAAAGCATCTACGCCTTGATCGTAAGCAACTTGCCCGTTGTAAAGCGTGTTAAATTCGGTTGCAACCGCATGAAAATTTCGGCTTATTATAGTGTTAGACTTTCTAGAACATGCAACTATTGAAATGAATGTAGCTGTTGCTAAAAAAATATTTTGTCTATGTAACTTCAAGATTTACTATTTTGAGTGTAATACAATAACTATTTTATGCTATAAATAGTATGAGTAAGCGTAAAAATACGCATCTTTTTGTATTATATTATAAAAGTAACTAATTTTAAACTATTGTTGTGCCAGAAAAATGAGCTTCTAACGTTTTAAGTGTTTCGGTGTTAGTAATTAAGTCTTTAACTATTTTTCCTTTTTCCAAAACAACTATACGCTCACAAACATCGGTAACATGCAACAAATCATGGCTTGATACTAGCACGGTAACGCCTTTTTGCTGCGCAAGGTTTTTAATAATTTCTTTTAATTTAATTTGTGTTGATGGGTCAAGATTGGCAAAAGGCTCGTCTAAAATAATAACCTCTGGATTACCAAGTAATGCCGCAACAATACCCACTTTTTTTTGATTACCTTTACTTAAATCTCTTAAATATTTTTTTTTATTTAAAATTTCGTCATGAAAAAACTCTGAATAACTAACTAATGCAGCATCAACATCAGCTTTGTTTTGCCCTCGTAATTCGCCGATAAAGTAAAAATATTCTTCTGGAGTTAAATAGCCTATTAAAAAGCTTTCGTCAATAAAGGCCGATGTAAATGGTTTCCAATCTTCGCTTTTATTAATTTGAATATCATTACTTTTAATATCTCCAGTTGTTGGCCGAATAAGGTCAAGTAGTAAGCTAAAGTATGTGGTTTTACCTGCACCATTATTACCCACCAAACCAAAACTTTGTCCTTTAGGAATTTCAAGGGTTTCGATATTTAAAACTTCGGTGTTGTTGTACGATTTTGAGAGGTTATTTGTAGAGATCATAATTTTTAATTTTTTTGTTTGTAAGCAGCTATGGTTTTATATTTTTCGGTTTGATATAACTTTTCAATAATTTTAAATACTTTGTTTTTAAATAAAAACCCAATTATTCCTGCAAGTATTACCAATAAAAACCCAAATTGTTCGCCATAAGTATAATGCCCTAAAGCATATATTAACATAGGTAATAACATTTTAGGAATTGTTAGTAATATTGTTTTTAAATTAAATGATTTTTTATCTCCAAAGGCATTTTTGCTAGAGGTTAAATCAATTGGGGTTTTAACATAAGCACCACCCCAAAGTACCATGTATGCATTTACACCAATATTATAAATTGCTCCTGCAATAACTGCTAAGTAAGCTTGCCAGCCAATGTATAAGTAAAATGATGCCAAAATGGTTGATACAATGGTTGCAATAACCATTAAATACCATTTAGACTCTAAGTAGGTTTTGTATTTAATATTTTGGCTCATTAGTAATTGATAATAAGCACTATCCCAACTTGGTACAAATTGACCAAACGTAAATAAAAATCCGCCAGACACAAACATGCCTGCAAAAATTTGCCAAAGCGGCCCTTTATATGCTTCTACCGATCCCGTAAAAAATAGTAATCCATAAAATAAAAATAGCACACTCATAAACATAGTAGTTTTTGAGCGCTTATTACGTTTTAAAAGTTTAATGTCATTTTTTAAAAATGTTGACACACTACCAAACCTGTTTAACCAATTCATTTCATCGCTTTCAACTTCTTCGATTTTTTGTTCTAAAACGGCGTCTAAATATAAATTAGCTTTAAAATAATTATAAGCCATTTTATATAACATAATAGTTAAGGCTATAGGGATGATGACTAAATAGGGTTGAGTATAAAAAGCTTTAAAAAACAAAGATGTATAGCGTGTAATATCAAATATTAAAAAATACTTTAGTGCTCCAAAAACAACTAGTAAACCTAATACACTATAAAATACCGAGTTTTTACTATTTACAAAAATATTTATAAAATTATTGCTATAAATAAGGGCCATAATTGCCAAATGCCACGCAATAACACCCAAAACATCATGACCCTTTGTGATAAGAATTATTGAAAACGGAATAAAGAAAAAACAATGAATAATATTGTAAAATGATACTATAGTTTTATTAATACCAAAACTTACAATTTGTTTCTTTTTTAACGGTAAATACAAAAGCGGCTTGATATTAACAACAGGCATTTTTTGTAAAAAATATTTTATCACCAAATCACCAACCACATAAAAAACAAGTAAGTTATTAATCACATCAAACGGTACAAGTTTAAAGTGATCTTCAATAATAAAATAAACACCAAAACCCAACCCTAAAAAGTACAACACCATTATAAAAGCCAATAAGCCCATAATGATTTTTAACGCCATGTTTGTATTAAAAGATGCCGAGCGTGTAAACGCCTTCCTCTCTAATGTTATAAAATGTTTTAACATAATTTTGTTTCTGTTTGGTTTAAATAATGAGTACCAAAAAATACTTTTTTGTTACACAAATAAACGACTTTGTGCTTTAAAATTTATTTCACTATAAATTTATGTATTTTTGTGCATTACAAAAACCTACAGAGGGACACATGAAGCACATCAGGAATTTTTGCATTATTGCACACATCGACCATGGTAAAAGTACACTTGCCGATCGTTTACTTGACTACACAGGCGCTGTAACACAACGCGAAAAACAAGCTCAGCTTTTGGACAATATGGATTTAGAGCGTGAACGTGGTATTACCATAAAATCGCATGCCATACAAATGGAATATGTTTTTGAAGGGCAAGAGTATGTTTTAAATTTAATTGATACTCCTGGTCACGTTGATTTTTCATACGAAGTATCCCGATCTATAGCTGCATGCGAAGGGGCTTTACTAATTGTAGATGCCGCCCAAAGTATACAGGCTCAAACCATTTCTAACCTGTATTTAGCCTTAGAAAACGACCTAGAAATCATACCTATTTTAAATAAAGTAGATTTACCTAGCGCTAATCCCGAAGAAGTTACCGATGATATTGTAGACCTACTAGGCTGTGATGCCGATGAAGTTATTCATGCCAGCGGAAAAACAGGATTTGGCATCGATAATGTTTTAAAAGCAATTATTGAACGCATACCTGCACCAAAAGGAAATGTTGACGAACCCCTACAAGCCTTAATTTTTGACTCGGTTTACAACACCTTTAGGGGCATTGAAACCTATTTTAGAGTGTTTAATGGTGAAATAAAAAAAGGACAGAAAATTAAATTTGTCGCTACCGATAAAGAGTATTATGCCGACGAAGTTGGTACACTTAAACTCAACCAAGTTGCTAAAAAAAGCGTAAAAGCTGGCGATGTTGGCTACCTTATTACTGGTATTAAAACCGCAAAAGAAGTTAAAGTTGGTGATACCATTACCGATTTTGAAAACCCAACAACCAATGTTATTGAAGGTTTTGAAGATGTAAAACCAATGGTTTTTGCAGGTATTTATCCCGTTGACACGGAAGATTACGAAGAGTTACGTAACTCGATGGAAAAACTACAACTTAATGACGCTTCATTAGTGTTTCAGCCAGAAAGTTCGGCGGCCTTAGGTTTTGGTTTCCGATGTGGGTTTTTAGGCATGTTACACATGGAGATTATTCAAGAACGTTTAGAGCGTGAATTTGATATGACTGTAATTACCACAGTGCCTAACGTATCATACCATGCCTACACTAATAAAAACCCTAACGAGCCATTAATTGTTAATAACCCAAGTGATTTACCCGAAACCACAACCATAAACCGCGTTGAAGAACCTTTTATTAAAGCAACTATCATTACAAAATCTGATTTTGTAGGTAACGTAATGAGTTTATGTATTGAAAAACGAGGTATGATTGTAAATCAAACATACTTAACTACCGAGCGTGTAGAACTAATTTTTGAAATGCCACTAGCCGAAATTGTTTTTGATTTTTACGACCGTTTAAAAACCGTATCAAAAGGTTACGCATCATTTGATTATTCGCCAATAGGCATGAAAGCCTCTAAATTAGTGCGATTAGATGTATTACTAAATGCACAAACTGTAGATGCACTATCGGCATTAATACATGCTGATAACGCACATAATATTGGTAAAAAAATGTGCGAAAAACTTAAAGAACTTATCCCACGTCAACAATTTGATATTCCGATACAAGCCGCAATTGGTGCCAAAATTATTGCTCGTGAAACCGTAAAAGCACTTCGTAAAGATGTAACAGCAAAATGTTACGGTGGTGATATTTCGCGTAAGCGTAAACTATTAGAAAAACAGAAAAAAGGTAAAAAACGTATGCGCCAAGTAGGTAATGTAGAAATACCTCAGCAAGCGTTTATGGCTGTATTAAAGCTAAATGATTAAAACAAAAAAAGGCAGAAGTTAGTAACTCCTGCCTTTTTTTAATTACACTCTAGATCTTACATTTTTATTTCGTCTGGCTTTTCATAATTAAACAGATAATCAATATCCATTTCTTGAACTTTACCTAATTTGCTTAACGCATCAAGGTCAACATCTTTTTTATTACCAATAACCAAAACATTATATTTTTCGCCTTTAATATTGTTGTTAAAAAACACTTCTAAATCGCTTAACGTCATGTTTTTAATGCTATTATACATCTCCTCTCTATTATCATTATAAATGCCACGTTTTAGCAAACGTTCATACGACCAAAATATATTAGATTTTGTAATTCGTTGTGCTGCAATTTTTTTGAGCGTTGCTTCTTTGGCTTGTTCAAATTGCTCTTGTGCAGCAGGCATGTTAGTCATCAAATCCATCATTGCGTCAACAGCTTGTGGCATTTTATTGGCCTGTGTACCAATATATGCATACACTAAATCAGATTTTCCTTTTTCGGATGCATTAGCATAAGCCGAAAAAGCAGAATAAGCTAAAGATTTAGATTCTCTAATTTCCTGGAAAACTATTGATGATAATCCGCTGCCAAAATACGTGTTAAACAGTGTTGAAACCGCCATTTTTTTAGGGTCAAACTCAGCACCTTTAGCTAATAATATCATTTCGCTTTGTACCATGTCATAATCAACAAAGTAAACATTACCTCCTGTTTCTTTTTGCGAATATGCTGTTTTTACTGGGTAATCATTTAATTTATCAGCTACTACATGGTTTTTGTTGATTGCTGTTAATGCAGCATCTACATCATTTCCGTAATAAAAAATGCGTTGTTTAAAGTTTTTTAATCCTTTAATTGTATTGACCAACGTATTTGGTTGAATTGCTTTTAATTGATTTTCGCTAAAAATATTTCGTAATGGCGAATCTTCACCATATTGTCCGTAGTTCATCAATCCATTCCATAAAATATTACTTTTTTGGGTTTTACCATTTTCTCTACCTTTTAAAATACTTTGCACGTATTTATTATAAGCCTCTTGATTTGGCTTAGCATTATCCCATAAATGTTCTAGTAATATTAAACCAGCCTCCAAGTTTTCTTTTAATCCGCTTAAAGCGATATATGTTTTATCTCTAGACGAAGTAACGGCATAAGTAATACCTATTTTATAAAACTCTTGTTTTAGCTGTTCAGGGCTATAGGTATCGGTGCCTAAATAATCTAAATATCCTGCTGCTAATGCAACTTTTGGATCATGATCGCTACCCATATCAAGTATAATATTTAAATTAAATATATCATTATTTGGGTTGTTTATATATGATACTTTTATATTATTAGCGGTTTGGGTAGTTTTAATAGCCGATTTATAATCAACAAATTGTGGTTTTAAATCGGGGGTTTTAATGTTATTAAATGCTTGTAAAAATTTAGATTCTTCACCTCTATTTAATTCTACAGGAGTGATGCCAGGATTTTCTACTTTAACTATGTTTTTGTCTTCTCCTTTTATTTTATGAACCTCAACATAATTGTTTCCGTATAATTTATTGGCAAAATTAACAATATCTTGTTTAGTGATTTTTTTCATTTTATCAAGCATTTCTAAACGCCCTTTCCAATCTTTAAAATGAATAAATGTATCTAAATAAGCGTATGCTGTTGATGATGCGTTTTCATAATCTTTAATTTGTGTTAATCTTAAGTCGTTTACAACGGCATCAATTAACCAATCATCAAACTCGCCTTTTTTAATTTTTTCGATTTGCGCTAATAAAAGGTCTCTCACTTCATCTAAAGATTGATTAGCCTTTGGAGTGCCATATAATAAATGAAACCCATAATCATTATCAAAATTAGTAAATGATGATGCGTTTTGAACCAGTTGTTTTTGATTAAGGTTTAAATCAATTAATCCTGCGTTTGAGTTTGCTAACATATAATCAATAAGTGTTACCATTATTTCTTGGTCTGAGCCATAACCTTCGGTTCTAAACGAAACGTAAATAGACTCTGCTGTTGGGCCATACACTTCTTTCTTTACAGGTGAAGTAATAGGCTGTTGTGCCTCAAATTTAGGGTGGGTAACTGCTTTAGATTTATACCCTCCAAAACTTTCATTAACTTGTTTTATAGTTTCATCAAAATCTAAATCACCAACTAAAATCACTGCCATGTTATTTGGTACATAATACTTATCAAAGTAAGTCTGAATAGCCTCCATTGATGGATTTTTTAAATGTTCTGAAATCCCAATTGTTGATTGCGTACCGTACGGATGGTTTGGAAACAAACCTTGTAGTGTTGCAAAGTACATTTTTCGTCCATCACTATCTTGTCCTCTATTAAACTCTTCATAAACAGCTTCGAGTTCGGTGTGAAACAAACGTAAAACTAACTGACTAAAACGCTCACTCTCTACTGTTAGCCATTTTTTTAGTTCATTTGATGGTATTTTATTAACATAAACCGTTTGCTCATTCGATGTAAACGCATTGGTACCCTCGGCACCCAATGAGTTAACCATTTTATCATACTCATTAGCAATCGATATTTTTGATGCTTCTAATGATACTTCGTCTATTTTTTTATAAATAGCTGCTTTTTGTATAGGGTCAGTCTCTTTTTTATGAGCTTCGAATAAATCTGAAATTTGTGTTAAAAGCACTTTTTCTTTTTCATAATCTTGAGTTCCTATTTCATCTGTACCTTTAAAAACCATATGCTCAAGATAATGTGCTAAACCAGTATTATCTGCAGGATCATAAGTTGAACCTGCTCTAACCGCAATTAAAGTTTGAATTTTAGGTTCTTCTTCATTTTTACCTAAATACACTTTTAACCCGTTGTCAAGCGTATATAGTCTTAAACCAGTAGGGTCATTTGTAAGTGTTTCATAGCTAAACCCTGCAGAATCGGTGGTTGTTTTCAGTTCATAACTTGGCATATTGTTTTGCTTACAACTAACAATACACACCAAACTAGTAATAAAAACCAGAAGTGATAATTTTTTCATTTTATACATTTATTTGTTTACATCAAATCTAATAAAAAATAAGTAGTTACTTGTTTTAAAACCAATTACAACATTAATTGTAATATATTTGAATGTTTTTAATTAATTATCATGAGCATAATCGACATTATTTTAGGGGGTTTAATTTTATTTGGTTTAATACGAGGCTTAATGAAAGGGCTTTTTGTAGAGATAGCCTCATTAGTTGCTTTAATAGCAGGTGTTTATGGCGCTATACATTTTAGTAATTTTGCTGCATTTTTTTTTAAAAACAATGTCACTTGGGATGAAAAGTACATCAACGTTGCTGCTTTTGCTGTAACCTTTATTGTAATTGTAATTGCTATTTCATTAGCAGGAAAACTACTTACAAAAATCGCCAACTTTGCAGCTTTAGGTATTATAAATAAAGTATTGGGCGCAGCTTTTGGGGCGGCAAAATTTGCATTAATATTAAGTGTTTTATTAATGATTTTTGATAAGTTTAACAATACTATTCCGTTTGCCTCAGAAGAGGAATTAAACAAATCTATAATTTACAATCCTGTTAAATCATTAGCCCCAACCGTATTTCCTATGATTATGGATATGAGTAAAATAGACGCTGATATTGTTGATGAGTATACACAATAAAAAAAGGCTTCAAAACATACATTTTGAAGCCTTTTTTTATGATTATAAATGGATTAACAAAATGAATTATAAGCATCCATTAAGTTATCGGCTATAAGGTTAGCTGGCCTACCTTCAATATGGTGACGCTCTAACATATGCACTAATTCACCATCTTTAAACAAGGCAATACAAGGCGAACTTGGCGGGAAAGGTACCATATATCCGCGTGCCGCATTAGTGGCATCAGCATCTACACCTGCAAAAACTGTTACTAACTGTTCTGGGCGTTTTTCATTTTGTAACGAGTGTATTGCACCTGGCCTAGCATTTGCCGCTGCACAACCACAAACCGAGTTTACTACAACTAATGTTGTGCCTGGCTTTGTTAATGCAGCATCAACAGCATCAACCGTTTGTAACTCATTAAAACCTACTTTAGTTAAATCTTCTCGCATTGGTTTTACCAATTCAGCTGGATACATATATTTTAATTTTTTATTAAACGTAATTTAAGTTTACAAAGATACATAATTGCTAATAAGCTTAGCAAATTATAGCATGTAACCTAATTTTGTTGAGATTTTTAAATCCTTTACAGAAATTTTTATGCTTTAAAAAGTGTTTGTCATTTTAATTTGTTTAGATTTCTGCTTACGCAGGAATATAAAAACAATTAATCTTTTAAAGATTTCACTTTTCTTTTGTAACAAAACACATTAAACCTACACGAATATTGTAAGTAGTGTTTTTAAATAATCAAACAAAACAATATTATGCCTCACGGAAGTTTAGCTCATTTTAAAGCAACCTTAGCAAGAAAAGCAGAAAGGACTAAAAAAAAAATCAGCTCATTGCCGTAATTATAAGCTTATTGGTTTTAATAATTGTTATGATTAATATATTTTAAAACAAACTACTTATTACCCCAAGTTTAATTTTATATTTTCGCTAAAAATAATTTTTTATGAGTGCATCAAAATGGATAGGAGGCGCAATAGGCTGGTCGGTTGGCGGCCCAATAGGCGCTATAATTGGTTTAGTTATTGCAAGCTTTGTCGATTCTTTTAAAGACAAAACACCAAAAATTGGTGAACAAAAAAAGTATAATACAAATAAACGTACTCCTCATGAAAAGCGAACAAAAACCCAATCGGGCGATTTTGAGGTGAGTTTACTCATTTTAGCCTCTATTGTTATTAAAGCCGATGGCAAACAAGATCAACGCGAGCTTGATTATGTTCGTGATAAATTTGTAAGCCTATATGGTAAAGAGCGTGCCAATAAATCCTTTAAACTTTTTAAAGGCATTACTAATCAAAATAATATTTCGCCACGTCAAGTTTGTTTGCAAATTAAAGATATGATGGATCATCCATCTCGATTGCAATTACTACACTTTTTGTTTGGTATTGCGCAAGCCGATGGCATGGTAACCGATGATGAGCTTAGTCAAATAAGTACTATGGCACTTTATTTAGGCATTAGCACACTCGATTTTGAAAGCATTAAAGCCATGTTTTATGATGATATGGATAATGCCTATAAAATTTTAGAAATTGAAAAAAACGCTACCGATGATGAAGTAAAAAAAGCATACCGCAAAATGGCCAAAAAATACCATCCCGACCGTGTTATACACCTTGGTCCCGAACACCAAAAAGGAGCCGAACAAAAATTTAAAAAAGTTCAAAACGCATACGACCTTATTCAAAAAGACCGTAGGTTTTAAAACAACTTAAAGTAGTTATGTTTATTTTTGCCCATTAATTAAATGTCGTATCATGAAATCTGAGTTAAAATATGCTGTTTTTGGAAGTGGTAGCTGGGCTACTGCAATTGTTAAAATGCTGACCGAAAACTTAGACGAAGTCACTTGGTACATGCGTAGTGTTTACGCCAAAGAACATTTAATAAGAGAGCAGCATAACCCTAATTATTTAAGTGCAGTAGAGTTTAAAATTGAGCAATTAAACTTAACAAACAATATTAATGAAGCAGTAGCGCATGCCGATGTGTTAATATTTGTAATCCCATCAGCCTTTATTTTTTCTGAACTAGAAAAACTTAATATTAGCCTTGAAGACAAAACAATTGTATCGGCAGTAAAAGGAATTGTGCCAGAAAGTGGGTTACTATTAGGCGAACATTTTAACCAAAAACACAACGTTACTTTAGATAATATTGCTGTAATTGCAGGACCTTGTCATGCCGAAGAGGTAGCTTTAGAGCGCTTATCATACTTAACCATATCATGTGCCGACCAAAACAAAGCAGCTCAAATTGCTAACAAACTATCTAGCAATTACATAAAAACTAAAATTAGCGATGATGTTATTGGTACCGAATATGCTGTAATGTTAAAAAATATTTATGCTATTGCCGCCGGAATTGCTCACGGATTGGGTTATGGTGATAATTTTCAGAGTGTACTTATGAGTAATGCCATTCGCGAAATGAAACGTTTTATTAAAAAAACACACAAAATGAAACGTAACATTAATAACTCGGCATACCTTGGCGATTTATTAGTTACAGGCTACTCAGTATTTTCGCGAAATCGTATGTTTGGCAACATGATTGGTAAAGGTTACACCGTAAAATCGGCAATGTTAGAAATGAATATGATTGCCGAAGGGTATTACGCCGCCAATAGTGCTTTTTTACTTAATAAAAAAAATGCTAAAAAAGCCGATGTTCCTATTATTAACGCCGTATATAGTATACTTTACGAACATAAAGACGCTAAAAAGGTGTTTAAAAAACTAACCGATAAACTAGATTAGTAATTTTATAACGCCATAATTTCTAATTTTAAGGCTTTTGCGGGTTCAAATTCCGCTTTAAGCGAAATGGCTTTATTAGCATATTTTAAAGCTTCGTATTTATTAGATTGTAGTTTATAAATTTGAGCCAATCGGTAATATGCCCACTCTAAAGTTACAGCATCTTTAACCGCATAATTTTTTAAATAGCGTTGTAAACTTTCAATCCCAAGGTTTAAATCAAAATTGTATGTTGCAGTAATTCTACCTATTTGGTAATTAATTGTATTGCGTTGTGTAGCGCTATTAAGCCCTTCTTTTTTAATTAGTGCAATTGCTTGTCTATAATTATTTTCGGCTTTAGCCAAATCATCATCTTGTTCATAAATATAAGCCTTTGATAACAGGCCCTCGAGTTTTGAAATAGCACTTAACTCAGCTGCATATCGCAACGCTGTTTGCATACTACCACCTACTATTGCTGGTAGCTCCATATATAGTTGTACCAATGCCAATCTAGCTTCAATATGCTTGGTATCCAGTTTTGCTGCCATCGCAAAAGCGTTTTTTATATCGCCCAAAACGCCTAACGCTTTAAATTTATTAACATGCTTGGCGTACATGCCTAAAGCGCCTCCATATTTAAAATGATAATTTGCATTTTGTGGCTTAAAGTCAACTAGTTTTTTATATTCAGTATATGATTTTTTCCATTGTTTTAACTGAAAGTAGGTGTCGCCTAACAGCTCAATAGTTTCAATATTATCAGGTTGACTTTCAATACCTTTTAATAAAAGCATTTGAGCTTTATTAAATTGCTTGTTTTTAAATAAATTTTGGGCCTCTTGTACTTTTGATTGGCTTACACCTACAAATGTGCCTAACAGTAAAAAAACTAAATACCTTATTATCATAGCAAAAAAATTGGGTTTTTAAAAGTGGTTGTATAGCATTACTTTTACAAGATAAATAATCGGTTTTATTATTATGCCAAATACTGTTTTAAAATTACAAGACGCTTCTATTTTTCAAGGGGTCAATTTAATACTTTCTGATGTTACTTTAGAAATAAACAAAGGTGATTTTGTTTACCTTATCGGAAAAACGGGTAGCGGAAAAAGTAGTTTTATGAAAACGCTTTATGGCGATTTACACCTAAAAAAAGGTAGTGGCGCTATTGTAAATTACGATTTACCATCATTAAAAGAAAAAGACATTCCTTATTTAAGACGCAAACTTGGGGTAGTATTTCAAGATTTTAAATTATTAAATGACCGTAACGTAAATAGCAATTTAGAGTTTGTATTAAAAGCTACAGGCTGGAAAGACAAAACCAAAATTGCCGATAAAATTGCCGATGTATTACAACGCGTTGGTATGCAATCCAAAGGCAAGCAGTTTCCATTTGAGCTTTCGGGAGGTGAGCAACAACGTATTGCCATTGCAAGGGCTTTATTAAACGACCCCGAATTAATACTTGCAGATGAACCAACTGGTAACCTTGACCCGCAAACTAGTGTTGAGGTGATGGAGGTTTTGCAAGATTTAAACAAAAAAGGTCACACAATATTAATGGCAACACATGATTATGCCTTATTACTCAAATACCCTAACAAAACACTAAAGCTTGATGAAGGCAAAGTGTTTGAGGTTGTGCAACGTAAACAGTAATTTTAGTTTAAAAAATATATAATTTATGGAAAATTGCCCACAATGTAAATCGCCGTACGGCTATCCGTTAAATGACTCTATTTATGCCTGCCCCGAATGCAATCACGAATGGAGCTTAAATGATGTTGAAGCAGTTACCGAACAAGAAGAAAACACTAAAATACTAGACGTTAACGGCGCTGTGTTAAGTGATGGCGACTCTGTAATTGTGATTAAAGATTTGCCTGTAAAAGGCGCTCCAAAACCTGTAAAAGCAGGTACAAAAGTTAAAAACATTAGGTTAACCGATGGCGAACACAATATTGATTGTAAAATTACAGGCTTTGGAGCAATGGGATTAAAATCTGAATTTGTAAAAAAAGCTTAACATCATGATTTTAGAAACCGACAGATTAATTGTAAGACCATTAAATGAAACGGATCTAAACGACATGTTTGCACTAGACTCTAATCCAAAAGTGCATCAGTATCTAGGCAACAAACCTATCACCCATAAACAAGAAGCCTTAAATTATATTAAAAGCACCATAAAACAATATAATACAACTGGCGTTGGCCGTTGGGCTGTTATTGAAAAAGAAACTAAATCTTTTATAGGTTGGTGCGGACTGCGACTTTATAACGACATGACCTTTAACAATAAAACCAATTTTTATGATATTGGCTATAGATTATTGCCCAAATATTGGGGTAAAGGTTATGCTACCGAAAGCGCTAAAGCCTGCTTAAATTATGCCTTTTCAACTCTAAACCTCAACACCATTTATGGTATTACCGAAAAAGAAAATGCAGCTTCACACGCCGTACTTTTAAAAATAGGCTTAAACTATATCGAAGATTTTTATCATGATGCCGAACAAATGACACTACGTTGGTATGCCTTAAATAAAACCGAGTACCAAAACATTAGTTAAAATATGTTTTAAATTTATTTAGTACTTTAGTTGTATTAACACGATTAGCAAACTTTATTAATATGGATACAAAAACATGTTTAGAATGCGGGGAAACGGTAAAAGGTCGTGTTGATAAAAAATTTTGTAATGATGCCTGCCGGAACACCTACAATAATAAATTTAATAAAGATAGTGTCAACTTAATTAGAAATATAAACAATAGGTTAAGAAAAAACTGGAGGATACTTCAGCAATTAAATCCCGATAAAAAAACAAAATCTACAAAAGCAAAACTAGTACAACTTGGTTTTGATTTTAATTACTTTACCAGCATATACACCACAAAAGTAGGTACTGTTTATTATTTTGTTTACGATCAAGGTTATTTGCCGTTAGAAAACAATTATTACGCTTTAGTAAGACGCGATAAATAAAGGCAAAAAAGCATTATTAATGTAACATAATAAGCCACAATGCTACATATTAGTTATGAGCAAAGAAAATTTAATTATTGCAGCAGTAGTTATTGGTATTGGTTTACTTGTTTTTTTGGTGTATTACTTTAATCCAAAAACGGTACTATTAAGGCAATTAGCAAAACTTCCTTTTAAATCTATTGGCGCTTTTAAATTAAACCAAAGGATAAAAATTAAAGGCAAAGCACTTCATGCTAATACGCCACTTATAGCACCGTTAAGTAAACGTAAATGTGTATTTTATTCCATAAAAATTGAGCAGCAAAAAAGTAGCGGAAAAAGCTCTCACTGGAAAACGATTGTAAATGACACCCAGTTTCAAGACTTTTTTATAGAAAAAAATGGTAATTTAGTGTTGGTAAAGCCAAGCAAAAATCCAAAAAATTATTATTGTTACTTAGTAAAAGACAAGCATACCAAATCAGGTACATTTAATAACCCAACTCCCGAATTTGAAGCTTTATTAAAAACATATGGCATTAAAAGCACAGGTTTTTTGGGATTTAATAAACCGTTAAAATATTCCGAAGGCATAATTGAAATAGGCGAAGAAATTGTAGTTGGTGGTACTGCAAATTGGTTAAAATTAAATGAGCCTATACCTGAGTATCCATATTCTAAAATTGCTACATTACAGGGCAGTACTTCACAAAAATTACTGATTACAGATTTACCAAAAGCTTTTAAAGTAGATAAAACAAAGCTGTAGATTTTTTAAATTTAGGCTTGGTTAATAATTTTCATATATTTAGAATGAAAATTAACTAGCACTATGTCACAAAATTACCGCATTCGAGGAACAGAAGAATATACCCGCATTTATAATGAGTCTAAAACTAGTCCCGAAGAATTTTGGGGCGGTATTGCCGAAGCGTTTTCTTGGTCTAAAAAATGGGATGCTGTTTTAAAGTGGGATTTCAACCAACCCGAAGTTAAATGGTTTGAAGGAGGGAAATTAAACCTTTCTGAAAATTGCATCGACCGACATTTAAACGCCCTTGGCGATAAAAATGCATTTATTTTTGAACCCAACAACCCTAACGAACCAACCGAATACATTTCGTATAGCGAGTTAAGCAAACGTGTTAATCGATTTGCGAATTTGTTACTTTCCAAAGGAATTCGAAAAGGAGATAGAGTGTGTATTTACTTACCAATGATACCCGATTTACCTGTAGCGATGTTGGCCTGCGCTCGTATTGGAGCAATACATTCTATCGTTTTTGCAGGGTTTTCTGCTCAAGCGTTGGCTTCTAGAATTAACGACAGCGATTGTAAAATGGTCATAACTTCCGACGGTTCGTTTCGTGGAGAAAAAAGTATTGAACTCAAAAATATTGTTGACGAAGCTTTATTGAATTGCACTACAGTAGAAACGGTGCTGGTAGTAAAACGCATACACTCAAAAGTGACCATGATGCCCGAACGTGATTATTGGATTGCGCCTTTGTTAGAGCAACAATCCGAAGTGCATACTGCCGAGCAAATGGATGCCGAGGACCCTTTGTTTATTTTGTATACTTCTGGATCAACAGGAACGCCAAAAGGAATGGTGCACACTACGGGCGGTTATATGGTAAACGCAGCATATACATTTCAAAATGTGTTTCAGTACGAGCCTGAAGATATGTATTGGTGTAGCGCCGATATCGGGTGGATTACAGGTCACAGTTATATCGTTTACGGACCTTTGCTCAATGGCGCAACTTCGGTTTTATTTGAAGGGGTACCGAGTTATCCCGATTGCGGAAGATTTTGGCAAACGATTGAAAAATTAAACGTCAATCAGTTTTATACAGCACCTACGACTATTCGTTCGTTGGCAAAAGAATCGTTAGACTTTGTAAATCGCTACGATTTGTCGTCGTTAAAAACCATCGGAACCGTTGGAGAACCGATAAATATAGAAGCTTGGAATTGGTACAACGATAATGTAGGAAAAGGCAAAGCCACTGTTGTCGATACGTGGTTTCAAACCGAAACAGGTTGCATTTTAATCTCACCAATTCCCAACGCAACGCCTTCTATAGCTACTTTTGCCACCTTGCCTTTACCAGGAGTTCAATTGGTGTTGCTCGACGACGATGGCAACGAAATTTTAGGCAACGATGTAAAAGGAAAGTTGTGTATTAAAGCACCATGGCCGTCTATGGCAAGAACCATTTGGGGAAACCATCAACGCTATAAAGAAACGTATTTTACGGCATTTCCTGGGTATTATTTTACAGGAGATGGCGCATTGCGAAACGAAGACGGATATTATAGAATTACGGGTAGAGTAGACGATGTAATTATTGTGTCGGGGCATAACTTAGGAACTGCTCCGATAGAGAACGTCATCAACGAGCACGAAAAAGTTGCAGAATCTGCCATTGTTGGCGTGCAGCACCCAATAAAAGGAATGGCACTTTTTGGATTTGTGAGTTTAAAAACTATCGAACTAGACGATGAAAATTTATTGAAACAAGAAATCAACCAATTAATCGCTTCTAAAATTGGACCGATTGCCAAGTTGGATTTTATTCAGTTTACTCAAGAATTACCTAAAACTCGGTCGGGAAAAATTATGCGTAGAATATTACGAAAAATCGCCAACAACGAATCCGATAGTTTGGGCGACGTTTCTACGTTATTAAACCCGCCTGTAGTTGCGCAATTAATAGAACTTTATAACACTAAGTTTAAAAAATAAAATATTAGTCATCTATTTATTTGTTACATAGGCATAAGTTGGTCGTTAAAAAATGTTTCCTGCGCAGACAGGTATCTATAAAAATCACAACATTCTTTAAAATATAATGATTAAAATAAGTTTATTTTTGCACATTATTACAACGTTTTGAGCAAAGCAAAAAAAAAATATTATACGGTTTGGCAAGGTCATAAAACAGGTGTTTTTGATACTTGGAACTTATGTAAAGTACAAATTCAAAATTACCAAGGTGCGCAATATAAGTCGTTTTTAACCTTAGAGGCTGCTCAAAAAGCGTTTCAAGGCAATTATAAAGACTATATTTCTAAAAAAACAGCCTTTACAAGTGCGTTAAGCCCATTAGAACTAAAAAAAATAGGAACGCCCAATTATAATTCTATAGCAGTTGATGCCGCATCATCGGGTAATCCTGGTAAAGTAGAGTATAGAGGTGTAGATACCAAAACTAAAAAACAGCTTTTTATACAAGGGCCTTTTAATAAAGGTACTAATAATATTGGTGAATTTTTGGCATTAGTACACGGCTTGGCGTATTTAAAACAACATAAAAGTTCTAGAATTTTATATTCAGACTCCCGCACAGCAATGAGCTGGGTTAAAAAAAAAGCATGCAACTCTAAACTAAAAAGAAGCTCTGAAAACAAAATTATTTTTGATTTGGTTGATCGCGCTATCGATTGGTTACATAAAAACACTTATACAACAGTTATTGTAAAATGGGAAACAAAAGCTTGGGGAGAAATTCCTGCTGATTTTGGAAGAAAATAAAACGTATATTTGCAAAAAATTTAAACCTTTTTATGAGCAAGTTGGTTATTGTAGGTACTGTGGCATTTGATGCTATTGAAACCCCTTTTGGAAAAACAGATAAAATACTAGGCGGAGCGGCAACGTATATTGGCTTATCGGCATCTCAATTTAATGTAAACTCGGCAGTTGTATCGGTTGTTGGCGGTGATTTTCCTAGTGAGTACATTGATCTATTATCTAATAGAAATATTGATACCTCTAAATTAGAAATTGTAAAAGAGGGCAAAACATTTTTTTGGAGTGGCAAGTATCATAACGATATGAACTCTAGAGATACTTTGGCTACCGAGCTAAATGTGCTAGAAAATTTTAACCCAGTTGTACCAAATGACTATAAAAATGCTGAGGTTGTAATGCTAGGTAATTTACACCCAAGTGTACAGCAAAGTGTATTAGATCAAATGGAAACCAAACCTAAATTAGTGGTACTTGATACCATGAATTTTTGGATGGATGTGGCTTTGCCAGAATTACACTCGGTGATTAAAAATGTTGATGTTATTACTATTAATGATGAAGAAGCTAGACAATTAACTGGCGAATACTCATTAGTTGTGGCAGCTCAAAAAATCCATGAAATGGGTCCTAAGTATGTAGTAATTAAAAAAGGAGAGCACGGTGCATTATTATTTCATAATGATGATATTTTTTATGCTCCAGCATTACCACTTAAAGAAGTTTTTGACCCAACAGGAGCAGGCGATACCTTTGCAGGAGGTTTTTCGGGCTACTTAGCCAAAACGGAAGATTACTCATTTGAGAATATGAAAAACGCGTTAATTTACGGGTCAACTTTAGCCTCATTTTGTGTTGAAAAGTTTGGTACTGAACGCATGTTAACACTTAAAGAAGATGAGGTTAACCAAAGATTGCAACAATTTAAAAATTTAACACAATTTGATATTACTTTAAAAAATGAAAACTAAAATGTTTTATTATTTAAAAAATGTCTTTATAACATTATTATATTAACCCCCAATTTAAAACGCGTGTTACTTTGTAACGCGCGTTTTTAGTTTATAAAACAATTATATTATGAGTGACGCTATAAAACATGAGTGCGGTATTTCATTACTACGTTTATTAAAACCTTTGGCCTATTATAAAGATAAATATGGGAGTGCTTTTTATGGTGTAAACAAAATGTATTTAATGATGGAAAAACAGCATAATCGTGGTCAAGATGGTGCTGGTATTGCTAGTATAAAACTAGATGTAACTCCTGGCGAAAGGTATATAAGCCGAAAACGATCTATAGCGCAACAACCCATACAAGATATTTTTTCAAAAATTAATAAGCGTATTAATACCGAGCTAGAAAAATATCCTGAGTATAAAAATGATATAGCACTTCAAAAAAAACACATCCCATACATAGGCGAGTTGTTTTTAGGCCATGTGCGCTACGGTACTTTTGGTAAAAATAGTGTTGAAAACGTTCACCCGTTTTTAAGACAAAACAATTGGATGCATCGTAATTTAATTATGGCTGGTAATTTTAACATGACCAATGTAAAAGAATTATTTGAAAATCTAATTGAGTTAGGGCAACACCCTAAAGATTATACCGACACAATTACCATTATGGAAAAAGTTGGCCATTTTCTTGACGATGAAGTTAGTAAATTATATGACCAATTAAAACATGAAGGCTTTAATAAAAGAGAGGCATCTGCTCATATAGCAGAGCGCTTAGATGTTGCAAAAATTTTAAAACGATCGGCAAAAAATTGGGACGGTGGTTATGCCATGGCTGGACTATTAGGCCATGGTGATGCTTTTGTTTTAAGAGACCCTTCAGGCATTAGGCCTGCATATTACTATAAAGACGATGAAATTGTGGTAGTGGCCTCAGAACGGCCTGTAATACAAACCGTTTTTAATGTAGATTTTGATAAGGTTAAAGAGCTAGACCCCGGTTGTGCTTTAATTACAAAAAAATCGGGTGAAACCAATATACACCAAATTTTAGAACCCTTAGAACGCAAATCCTGCTCATTTGAACGCATATATTTTTCAAGAGGAAGTGATGCCGAAATTTATAAAGAACGCAAATTACTTGGGCAATTAATTATGCCAAAAGTAATGCAAGCTATTGATAATGATATCGAAAACTCGGTATTTTCATATATTCCTAACACGGCAGAAACTTCATTTTTTGGAATGATTGAAACCGTAGAACAGCTATTAAACGAACAAAAAACAGCTCAAATTTTAGATAGAAAACAAAATTTATCACCCCAAAAAGTAACCGAAGTACTAGCTACACGACCTCGTATTGAAAAAATTGCTGTAAAAGATGTTAAACTTCGTACATTTATTACAGAAGATAGCAGCAGAGATGACCTTGTAGCCCATGTTTACGATGTAACTTATGGTGTTATAAAACCTACAGATAACCTTGTAATTATTGACGATAGCATTGTAAGAGGTACTACTTTAAAAAAGAGTATACTTAAAATGATGGACAGGCTAAACCCAAAACAAATTGTTGTTGTTTCGTCAGCGCCACAAATTAGATACCCCGATTGTTATGGTATTGATATGGCAAACCTTGAAAGTTTGATAGCCTTTAGAGCAGCGCTTGAGTTATTAAAAGACAACAATAATTACGCCTTAGTTGACCAAGTTTATAAAAAATGTAAAGCTCAAATAGATTTAAAGGACGTCGAGGTTAAAAACTTTGTAAACGAAATATATGAAGGCTTTACCGACGAGCAAATTTCTGATAAAATAGCCGAGTTATTATCTGACACAAGTATAAAAGCTAAAGTTAAACTTATTTTTCAGCCCGTAGCAAATTTACATAAAGCTTGTCCCGAACATTTAGGAGACTGGTATTTTACAGGAAATTATCCTACTCCGGGAGGTAATCGTGTGGTTAACAGAGCATTTATTAATTTTTATGAAGGTAACAAAGCTCGTGCATACTAAAAAACAATTTTTAAGCCTAAATACATAAGTGTTTTTAATCTTAAAAATAATGTATTTTATCTAAAAGTATTATTTTTTTTAAATAAAACATAGAAAAAATAAAAAAAAAAGAATTACATTGGCTGTACCATAACCTAAGTAAGGTTAAGTTCATGGTAGATTTGGGGCAAAAAAGGTGAATTTTATATTCACCTTTTTTATTTTATAAATTTTATGTTTTTAAAACAAAAACACCCTTTTATTTCACAATAATAATTTCGTCAAAATTAGTAGTGTATTTGGGAGATAAACGCTCTTGTTTCATTTTCCAGGTGCGTTTTAAATCTTGATTTCCTAATTTTACTTTATAGCCATTATATTTAAAGTTTAAATCATCTATAGCTCGCATAAGATGCAATTGCTTAGTATCTTCTTTTTCAAAAAAATTAAGTTGTTTATTTGTGTTCGAAATTAAACCTGTTACAATAACACCAGCCCGTTTATACTTTACACCTGCTTTAAACATTGTTTCAATCGTTTTTACAGCAGCGTTACAAAGTGTTAGCGTCGAGTTTGTTGGATATGAAAATGATACACATCGGCTTACATTATGTTGTTTACCGCTTGTATCAAATCTATCACTTCGTAATAGTATTACCATACTATGACAACTAGATTGTTGCGCTCTTAATTTTTCGGCACAACGCGCTGCAAAGGTTGATATGCGCTCTTTAATAGCGTTTAAATCTGTATAAGTGGTTTCAAAACTTCGTGTTGTTGCAATGGCTTGTTTATTTTTAACCTCCTCTAATTTGAGCGTAGGTATGCCTTGCAAGTCTTTTTTTAAACGCCATTCAACTATCGAAAATTCTTTTAAAATTAATGCGTCTGGTAACTGGATAAAATCATAAGCTGTTTTACAACCTTTAGCTTGTAAGCGTTTTTCTAAGCGACTACCAATACCCCAAACATCGTTTAATTTGGTCCATTTTAAGGCTTTTATACGCTTGTTTTCGTTATCAATTACATAGACTCCTTTTGTTTTTTTGGGATATTTACGAGCTATTTTATTGGCTATTTTTGACAATGCTTTTGTTGGGGCTATTCCTACGGAAGTAGGCAAACCTAACCATTTTAAAATTCGTTGTCGCATTTGTATGCCATACGCATTATAATCATCTAAAATATTAAGTTTTAAAAAAGCCTCGTCGATACTATACACTTCAATATCGGGAGTAAATTGTTTAAGAATTTCCATGGTGCGGCTACTCATATCGCCATATAATGGATAGTTTGATGATAAAATTTCTATGTTATTTTGCTTGCAGAAATTTTCCCACTTAAAAATAGGGGCACCCATTGGTAAACCTAGTGCCTTTGCCTCGTCACTACGTGATATGACACAACCATCATTGTTTGAAAGTATTGCAATAGGACTAAATTGTAAGTTTGGGTTAAATACACGCTCACAAGAGGCGTAAAAGTTATTACAATCTACTAATGCATACATCATAACGCAAGTTTTACAAATAATTAAATACAATTAACTGTGGTATTGCACCTATACATATGCCAAAACTTAACTCTAAAAACGTATGAGCTTTTAAATGTAATCTAGAGGTTGCCACAGCGCCCAAAATAATACAAAAAAATGCTATACCTATGTTAATATTAACCTTAAAATGTTGACTCATTAGTATCATAAAACACAAAACTCCCGATATAAACATCATATGAATGCTTGCTTTTATTTGAAATAACACTGTTATTAAACATAGGGTTACAGCTATTAAAATGCCTAAAAAGAAGTAATAAAGTTCTATAATTTCTGTAATAGGAAATACGCGTTTTAAAATAATAAGCAATATAACGCCATTAATTAGTAAAGGAAAAAATCGCTCGCGTGGCGTATGTAACTCTAAGCTATTTATAATTTTTAATGATTTGAGCAAAAAAAATGTAAGTATTGGTAATACTATTGTTAATAAAATTAATGCTAAAAGCTTAATGTTTATAACTTGATAAATGTAAAATTTTGGTGAAATATTAAAATATAATAGTACACCAAAAAGGGGCATAAATAATGGATGAAAAATATATGATATGCTTTTTAATAACGTATTCAAACTAAATTTGTTTACGTAATCGAGCCACAGGAATATCTAATTGTTCACGATATTTTGCAACGGTGCGCCTAGCAATTGGGTAGCCTTTTTCTTTTAATATTTTAGATAACTTATCATCTGTTAATGGTTTTTTCTTTGATTCGCCTTCAATAACAGTTTCTAATATTTTTTTAATTTCTCGGGTAGATACGTCTTCGCCTTGGTCATTTTTCATAGATTCACTAAAAAACTCTTTAACAAGCTTAGTGCCATAAGGGGTGTCAACATATTTACTATTTGCCACCCGTGATATTGTTGATACATCCATGTTTATAGTATCGGCAATATCTTTAAGTATCATAGGTTTTAGTTGGCGCTCATCGCCCGATAAAAAGTAATCCTTTTGATAATCCATAATGGCAGCCATGGTAACATAAAGTGTTTGTTGTCTTTGTTTTATGGCTTCAATAAACCATTTTGCACCATCAAGTTTTTGTTTTATAAATAAAACTGCATCTTTTTGAGATTTTGACTTTTGTTTGGCATCTTTATAGCCTTTTAGCATATTGCTATACTCGCGTGATACATGAAGCTCAGGAGCGTTTCGCCCATTTAAAGTTAACTCAAGTTCACCTTCGGTGATTTTAATTGTAAAATCGGGAACGATGTGTTCTATCATTTTGGTATGTCCCGAGTACGAGCTCCCTGGTTTTGGGTTTAAACGCTCAATTTCAGAAATTACATCTTTTAATTGTGCCTCATCAATCGCTAATTTTTGAATTAATTTTTGATAGTGTTTTTTAGTAAACTGTTCAAAATATTTTTCGATAATAGTAATGGCTAACTCTACATTTAGCGTTTGTGTTTTACGAGTTAGTTGTATTAATAAACACTCCTTTAAGTTACGTGCACCAACACCTGCAGGGTCGAGTTGTTGAACGGTTTTTAATACTTTTTCTATCGCTTCTTCGGTAGTAAAAACATTTTGTGTAAATGCTAAATCGTCGGTAATATCGGTTAATGCGCGCCTTATATAACCGCTTTCATCAACGCTGCCTACTAAAAACTGGGCTATTTTAAGCTCGTCGTCATTTAGCCTAAACGTACTTAATTGGTTTGTTAAATGTTGCGTAAAAGATATTCCGGAGGCATAAGGTACCGTTTTATCATCGTCATCAACACTGTAGTTATTGGCTTGTAAGCGGTATTCGGGAATTTCGTCATCGCTTAAATAATCGTCGATGTTAATTTCATCGGCTGCAATGGTTTCATTATCATTAAACTCATCAGAAGAGTTATCAAACGTATCATCAAACTCTTCTGTAGTTTCTTTGCCTTTTTCTAAGGCTGGGTTTTCTTCAATTTCTTGTTTTAATCGTTGCTCAAATGCTTGCGTAGGCAATTGTATTAGCTTCATGAGCTGTATTTGCTGTGGCGATAGCTTTTGTGATAATTTAAACTGTAAATACTGTTTAAGCATTGATTAAAATTGATTTTTACTAATTAAAATTCGGCATTTTGTGGTGTGCGTGGGTAAGGTATAACGTCACGAATATTACTCATCCCTGTTGCAAACATAACCAAACGCTCAAAACCTAAGCCAAAACCAGAGTGTACTGCTGTACCATACTTACGTAGGTCGAGGTACCACCAAAGTTCTTCTTCAGGAATGTTAAGTGCTGCCATTTTTTCTTTTAATACATCTAAACGTTCTTCACGTTGTGAGCCGCCAACAATTTCGCCAATACCTGGAAATAAAATGTCCATGGCACGTACGGTTTTTCCGTCTTCGTTTAAACGCATGTAAAACGCTTTAATATTTGCTGGGTAATCAAATAAAATTACTGGGCATTTAAAGTGTTTTTCTACTAAAAAGCGTTCGTGCTCACTTTGTAAATCGGCACCCCACTCGTTAATAAGGTATTTAAATTTTTTCTTTTTGTTTGGCTTACAATTTCTTAAAATATCAATAGCCTCGGTATAACTTACACGTTTAAAATTGTTGTCGACCACAAAGTTTAGCTTTTCGGTAAGTGTCATTTCACTACGTTCGGCTTGTGGTTTGCTTTTATCTTCTTGAATTAAACGGTTTTCTAAAAACTGAATATCGTCTTTATTATGCTCTAAAACATAACTAATTACCGATTTCATAAAACTTTCTGCCAAATCCATATTACCAGCCAAATCCATAAAAGCAACTTCTGGCTCAATCATCCAAAACTCTGATAAGTGTCTTGAGGTGTTAGAATTTTCGGCTCTAAAAGTTGGTCCAAACGTGTATACTTTTCCTAATGACATGGCATAGGTTTCGGCCTCTAATTGACCAGAAACGGTAAGATTGGTGTCTTTACCAAAAAAGTTTTGGGTGTGATCAATATCACCAGCCTCTGTTAATGGCGGGTTTTTTTGATCTAATGTGCTTACGCGAAACATTTCGCCAGCGCCCTCGGCATCACTACCCGTAATAATTGGTGTGTGCATGTTATAAAAACCATTTTCAGTAAAATATTTATGTACGGCAAATGATAATGATGAGCGTAAACGCATTACTGCACTAAAGGTATTGGTACGTGTGCGTAAATGTGCATTTTCTCTTAAAAACTCAAACGAGTGTTTTTTTGGCTGAATTGGGTAAGTTTCGGGATCAGAGTCTCCTAAAATTTCAATATTAGAAGCCTGTATTTCTAAAGACTGCCCTTTACCTTGACTTGCTACTAAAGTACCCGAAATTAATACGGCAGCACCTGTAGTGATTCGTTTTAAGGTATCGGGGTTTGTGTTTTCAAAATCAATAACACATTGTATATTATTTATAGTAGACCCATCGTTTAAGGCAATAAATCGGTTAGCCCTAAAGGTACGTACCCAACCGTTTACCTGTATATCTATATCTTTTTTATCTGAAGATAATAATTGAGATACTGTAAGTTTCATCTGTATATTTAGTTTATTTTATTAGTGATTATGTGTGTTATTATATCTCTTTTCTGAAAAATTCTTTAAGATTTATTAAATATTCAAATGCTTTTTTTCCCTTTTTTATATCATAAAAAGCAATAACACCTGATTCATAAAAATCATTATTAATTAAAGGATCTCTAACACAATTAGATTTTTTACATTTAAAAGTTATAATTATTCGTGGGGAACATATATCAGCACAACCCGGTTCTTCTTTTCTTTCTTCTTGGTATAAATCAACATCAGTAATTCTAACAAAAACTCTACCAGCTGAAGCTGAACCCATATCTATATATGTATTACCGTAATCATCAAGGTTTGATTGTCCATCAAAAAGTCCGTCAAAATAAATCTTAGCATCATCAAAATCATTAATATTTATTTGGGCAGTAGCGCTAAAAGATATTGATGTTAATAATAAAAATATTAATTTTTTCATTCGTATTTTTTTATTTCTATTTGTTTTTAACAAAGGTAATATTTCAATGTTATTTTTTTTCTTTGTTTTTATCCTCTTCGGGAATAATTTTAAAATTTGGTTCTTTTAATACTTTTTTATTGGCGATACTTCGCTCTAACGATAATAGTAATGATGGTAATACTAATAAGTTAGCCAACATTGCAAATAATAAGGTTGCCGATACTAATGCGCCTAAAGCTACGGTGCCACCAAAACTTGATATTACAAATACCGAAAACCCAAAAAACAATACTATTGAGGTATAAAACATACTTACGCCTGTTTCGCGTAAAGCGGCATATACCGATTTTTTAATTTTCCAATTATTGGCAATTAATTCTTGTCTGTACTTTGCTAAAAAGTGAATGGTATCATCGACCGATATTCCGAAGGCAATACTAAATACCAAAATTGTTGATGGTTTTATTGGCACGCCCAAATAGCCCATTAATCCGGCAGTTATTAACAATGGCAATAGGTTTGGAATTAGCGATACAATTATCATTCGTAACGATCTAAACATATATGCCATAAACAAGGATATTAAAAATACGGCTAAGGATAGTGATAGTAATAAATTGTTTATTAAATATTTGGTCCCTTTTTGAAATAAATAGGCTTTACCTGTTAGCGAAACGTCAAACTTATCACTTGGTAATACTTTTGCTATTTTTTTTCTGATAGCGGTTTCAATTTCCTCCATTTTATCATTACCAACATCTTTCATAAATGTGGTAATACGGGCGTATTGCCCTGTGCTATCTACAAAATTGTTTAACAAATCGATGTTTGATGATGATGTTTTAGCATAAGAAAGGATAAAGTTTTTTTCTTGTGCAGTTGGTAACTGATAGTATTTTGGGTTACCGTTATAGTAAGCTTGTTTGGAGTATTTTACTAAACTTACTACCGAAACGGGTTTTGAAAGTTCGGGAATTTCAATTATCAAATCTTCAAGCTGGTTCATTCGTTTGAGTGTTGATAACTTCATAACGCCTTTTTTACGCTTGGTATCTATCATAATTTCCAACGGCATAATACCATTAAATTCTTGCTCAAAAAACCGAATATCTTTAAAAAATTGTGTTTTTTGAGGCATATCCTCAATCAAACTGCCCGAAATTTTTATTTGATAAATACCTATAATACTGGTTATTAACAATATTAATGATATTGAGTAAATGGCAATTTTACGTTGTTTTACCATGCGCTCCATCCAATCAACAAAAGTGTTTATCCAGCGTTTTTTTAAGTGTTGTAAATGCTTTGGTTTTGGCTTTGGCATCACACTGTAAATAATTGGTATGATTAACAATGCTAAAATAAATATGGCTATAATACTTAATGAGGCTACTATACCAAACTCTTTTAATAATTTACTCTCGGTAATTATAAAGGTTGCAAAACCAGATGCTGTGGTGATATTAGTCATTAAAGTAGCGTTACCTACTTTGGTAATTACACGTTGTAATGATAAGGCTTGGTTACCATGTAAATTAACCTCGTGTTGGTATTTATTGATTAAGAAAATACAGTTTGGTATACCTATTACAATAATTAATGGTGGTATAAGTGCTGTAAGTACTGTAATTTCATATTCTAAAAGTCCTAAAATACCAAAAGTCCACATGACACCAATAAGTACCACTAACATTGATATGAAAGTTGCACGAAATGACCTAAAGAAAAAGAAAAATATAAACGAGGTGACTAATAAAGCTAACCCAACAAAAATGCCAATTTCATCAATAATATTTTGAGAATTTAAAGTACGTATGTAAGGCATACCCGACACGCGAACATCTAAACCTGTTTGGGTTTCGAAGGTTTTTATTTTAGGTATTAAATGATTTACAATAAAATCGCGACGAGCAGGGGTGTTTACAATATCTTTTTTAAGATATAATGCCGATCGGATGGTTTTGGTATCTTTATTAAATAAAAAATTATCATAAAACGGATATTGTTTAAAAAGCTCATCTTGTAAGGTTTCAATTTGCTGTATGGATGTAATTGAATCTTTAATAAATGGTTCTAAATCAAATCGTTTTTCTTTTTTGTTTTTTATTAATTTTTGTAAATCTTTTATAGATATAACACTTTCTACCTCATCAAATGCTTTAAAACTTTGGTTAAAATTATTCCATTTATTTAAGTTTTCTATGGTAAATAAAGCCTCATCTTTAACACCAAAAATGATAAGGTTACCCTCTTCACCAAAGGTTTTTAAAAAGGCATTGTATTTTATATTTACCTCATGGCTATCGGGTAACAAATTAGCTTCAGTATAAGTAAACCTCATTTTATGCCATTGTAATCCAAAACCTATTGATATTGCTATAATACCAATAACTATGGCAAGCCTGTTTCTAAGTATTAAGCTTGCTAGTGATTTCCAAAAATTTGCCGTTGGTAATAATTTTGCCATGAACAGTATTTATATAACCTACAAAGGTAATTAATTAGCTAGAGTATTAATTAATTGAATTTTTATTTTTTAAAAGGTAACATTGCATAATTATTTGTAATTAAATACTCTTCCTTTAATTGGCTTAAATATGTAATAACAGGTATGTGGTTGATATAATTTGGGTTTAAAGCATCATTAAAATTAGCATCAAAAACAGTAAATGCAATGTACCATTTATCACTTTTTGAGCTGTAGTATTGCTCTAAAGGCATATCAATATTTTGTGCTGTTAAAGCTAAATCAATTAACATTGGTGCAAAATTTAAGCTTACGCTAGATTTTCCTGGCTCATAAAATGATATATAAAATTTACTGCCATTTATAATAACTTCTGTATTATATGCTACATTTATACCACCTTTGTTAAACTTAGCATTTATAAAATTATAAAATTGGTCTTGCGGTTTTGGGTCATTAAAAATGTAAGTATAGTCTTTTACAAATTTTCGTTTAAACTTGTTGCCTTTTATAATTTTGTAATCTTCTATACTAGGAGCTATTTTTAAAGGGGTACATGAGGTTATTAACAATAGTAGTAAACAGTAGTTAATATATTTCATTAGTTGTGTTTTAGTAGTAGTATCAAAATTTATACCAATACAGTATTACTAATAATAATATTCCATTTCAATGTGTGGTATACCGTCTTCAAGGTATGAAGTTCCTACAGTATTAAAATTTAAATTTTTATAAAATTTCTCTAAATATTGCTGTGCCGATATGGTAATTTTAGTTTCGTTGGTAAAATATTGTTGTATAGCTATAATAGAGGCTTTCATAATATCATAACCATATTTATGTTTACGCTCTTGTTGTGCTACCACTACGCGACCTATACTTGAGGCTTTAAAATAATCGCCACTTTTAAAAATACGTGTATAGGCTACAATTTTATTATGTTTATATCCTAATATATGCAGTGCGTTTTGGTCTTTACCATCAACATCCTGGTATACACAATTTTGTTCAAGTACAAAAACTTCACTTCGCAGTTGTAATATTTGGTATAACTCTGTTAAAGTTAGTTCTCCAAAAGATTTTACCACCGTTGTTAACATGATACTGACATTTTATCAATTCGATTTTGGTGTCTTCCGCCTTCAAAAGGCGTATTTAAAAATGTATCAACCATTTGTATAGCTTGTGGTATAGCGGTATATCTTGCTGGTATACAAATAATATTTGCATTATTATGCTGACGAATTAATTGCGTTATCTCATTAGTCCAACAAATACCTGCTCTAATATGTTGATATTTATTAGCAGTCATGGCAACGCCATTTGCACTTCCGCAAATTAAAATTCCGAAATTTGCAGTAGTATTAACCACATCTTTAGCAACTGGATGCACAAAATCAGGATAATCAACACTATCATTAGTATTGGTACCATAATTTGTTATTTCAAATCCTTTAGCTTCTAGATGCTTTATAATTTCAAATTTATACGCTGTACCTGCGTGATCATTACCAATAGCAATTTTCATAAATGTTATTTTTAGGGTATAAATTTACAACTATTACAAAGTAATTAAAATTGTTAATTACAATTGTATATATTGTTAATATCTAATCGCATTTTTTTAAAACTATTTTTTGTTTTTAAAAATAAAATTTCAATACACATTTTAATTTTTATAATCCTAAAATATTTATTGCAAACAATCTTCAAGTTATGATGTATAAAATTGAGTTTGTAAACATCAATTAGTTTTAAAGTTATTAAACTTAACATTAGTTTTTGAGTTATTAACAACTGTTAATTAAATACACTATAACTATATAAATCAATTAATTATAAAACTAAATAATGTTAATAGTAGGTATTATTACATGTAAACAATGACATATCAAAGCTAATCAGCATTATTTTATACCGTTATTAACAAGCAATAATAACCATTATTGTTTTTTTAAATTTTAAAAGAAAAATAATTATATATAATATATATGTGAATAACATTAAAAATTATCGATTTAAATTTAAAAACGTAAATTTGTTTTAAATTGAAAAATATAAAATTTCTTCCCGCTATAAATTTTGTTCAACCCGAACCTTATTATTCGATTTTAAAATTAATTAACTTAACTGTTTTCTACAGAAAACAATTCATTTATAAATGACAAAAAAGAAAAACAAAATACCTTCAAAAAAAAGAGGGTCAAATCTTACAAATACTATTTTAGATATTTTAAGAAAACACAAAACACAAAACTTTAACTACAAACAAATTGCCTCTAAGTTAAACCTAACAGATGCAAGTAGTCGTAACCAAATTATAAAAAGTCTTAATAAACTAGCCATAAAAGGTGATATTGAGCAAGTTGATAGAGGTAAATATAAAATAGTAATTAGCTCCGAGTATCACACAGGTATATTTGATGCTACCAAAAAGGGTAGTGGCTATGTTATTGTTGAAGGATTTGAAGACGATATTTACGTTGCTGCAAATAATACAAAGCATGCTCTTAATGGTGATGAAGTAGAATTATATATTTTTAACCGACGTAAACGCGGAAAGCTTGAAGGTGAAATTACCAGTATTATAAAACGAGCTAAAAGCGAATATGTTGGGGTGATACAAGTACATAAAAATTACGCCTTTGTAGTTCCCGATTCAAATAAAATGAGTACAGATATTTTTGTACCATTAAAAAAAATAAATAAAGCCGAAGACGGTGATAAAGTATTAGTAACCCTTGATGAATGGCCCGATAAAGCCGATTCGCCTTTTGGCACTGTAAAACAAGTATTAGGTAAAGCTGGCGAGCATAATACCGAAATACACGCTATACTTGCCGAGTACGGTTTACCACATGAATTTCCGCATGAGGTTGAAGCCTATGCCAACAATTTAGATACCTCTATACAACCCGATGAAATTAAAAATCGTCGAGACATGCGTGACGTGTTAACCTTTACCATCGACCCAAAAGATGCTAAAGATTTTGATGATGCGCTGTCATTTCAAGTTTTAGAAAATGGTAATTTTGAAGTCGGTATACATATTGCCGATGTATCGCATTATGTAAAAGAAGGTACTTTATTAGATGATGAAGCTTACCAGCGTGCCACATCGGTTTACTTAGTAGATAGAGTAGTACCAATGTTACCTGAAGTATTATCAAATAATGCTTGTTCACTACGTCCGCACGAAGAAAAATATACCTTCTCTGCCGTTTTTGAAATTAACTCAAAAGCACAAATAAAAAACCAGTGGTTTGGTCGAACAGTAACTTATAGTGACGCTCGTTTTGCTTACGAAGAAGCACAACATGTTATTGAACAAGAAAGTGAAACCGTTACTATGCCTGCGGATATATCAATAACAGATAAAGCCTATCCTGTTGATCCTGCTATTGCAAAAGCCATTTTAACATTAGATAAATTAGCCAAAATTATGCGCCATAAGCGTATGGGCGATGGTGCTTTGTCATTTGATAAAGTTGAAGTTAAATTTAACCTTGATGAACAAGCCAACCCAGTAGGTGTATTTTTTAAAACCAGTAAAGATGCTAATAAATTAATTGAAGAATTTATGCTTTTAGCTAACCGTAAAGTCGCAAAATTTATAGGTTCGCAATCGCCTAAAAAAACATTTATTTATCGTGTGCATGACGAACCAAATCAAGAAAAATTAGCCACACTTCAAAATATTGTATCTCGTTTTGGATATAAATTAAATTTAACTGACAAAAAATCAACTAGTACATCATTAAACCAGTTATTAAAAGCAGTTGATGGTACCAGAGAGCAAAATATGGTAGACACACTAGCCATACGTACTATGAGTAAGGCAGAGTATACCACCAATAATATTGGGCATTATGGGTTAGCATTTGATTATTATAGCCACTTTACATCACCAATACGTCGTTATCCTGATGTAATGGTACACCGTTTACTACAACATTATTTAGATAAAGGTAAAACTGCTGATGCAGCTGTATTTGAAGATAAATGTAAACATTCATCCTATATGGAAAGTTTAGCAACTAAAGCCGAACGTGACTCTATAAAATACATGCAAATAAAATACATGCAAGATCATAATGATCAAGAATTTAAAGGCGTAATTTCTGGAGTTACCGATTGGGGTATCTATATCGAAATTATTGAAAATAAATGCGAAGGCATGGTGAGTATAAGAGATATAAAAGATGATTTTTATGCTTTTGACAAAGATGAATATGCCTTGGTAGGTAAAGAAAGCAAAAATATGTATCGTCTTGGTGATGAAGTATTGGTAAAAGTAAAAGATGCCAATTTATTAAAACGTCACTTAGATTTTTATTTAGTAGAGGCATAACATTTAAAAAAAAAGCTGCGCTATTTATAAATAACGCAGCTTTTTTTTTAAAATAATAGTAATGTTTAATGATTAGCAAAACTTGATGCTATTGTATTAGTTATAGTTAAAGGTTTATGATTTTTTTCAAATATGATATTATCAATTTCTAAATTTAACTCTTTACCTTTTTCATCCAAAATTGAAAATGCAATTATATTTTTCCAATTTAAATTAATAGTAGTATTTTCACTATTTAAATCGATAAGTATTGGTTTATTATTGCCATGTATAGGTATTAAACGTACTTTATTATAATTTTTTTTATTTACTATTTTAATACTTTTCACGTCAATACTTTTATCAAAAGTCATCGAAATAAAATTTGTTTTACAGGTTGTAAATGCAAAATTATTTTGTGTTTTTGATAATGAATTTGAGGTGTTACAAATTCGTGTTTTCATAGTAATATCATCAACAGTTTCTGATAGCATTACCAAATTTTCATGCGTTGTTTTTAAACTAGCGGTTTCAAACGAAAACATTTGTTGTTGGGCCATAATGTTATTAGCAAATAGCATACTAATAACTACTATACCTTTGTAAAGGTGTTTTAGTATTGGTGTCATAATAGTTGGTTTAATAAAATTGTTGGTACAACAAATTTAGTTATTAACCCTATGCTAAAACTAATGGTTTTATGTAATTTAAAAATAAAGGGTAAACCCTAGTGTAATAATTTTTGTTAAAAATTAATTATTATTAATACATTTGATACGATTTAAAGTTAAGTAATAAATGATATTAACTACTACAAATACAATTGAACATCACCAAATAGCAAATTACTTAGGTATTGTAACAGGTGTATCTTTTAAAAAAAGAGATACAATAAAAGGCTTTACTGTAGATTATAATAAATATTATGATGCTATGGAAAAGGCGTTAAACGAATTAAAAGAAGAAGCTTTTCAAAAAATGAAAACAAATGCTACAACTATTGGTGGTGATATATCATCTATTTTAGGAGTTTCAGTAACTGGTACAGCTGTAAAAGTAGCATAAACCATAACAAAATATAATTACCGTAATTAATTTAAATAAAATAAAAATGAAGCATATTATAACTCTCAGTTTGGTATTAATATCAGTAATAAGCCAAGCTCAAATTAATAAAACTATTGGTGAGTTTAATAAACTAAAAGTATATGATTTAATTAATGTTGAGTTAATAAAATCAGATATAGAGCGTATCGAAATTTTAGGAAAAAATGCCGATGATGTTGTAGTTATTAATAAAAATGGCACATTAAAAATACGCATGAATTTACTCGAAAAATTTGATGGTAATCAAACCAAAGTAAAATTACATTACACAAAAATTGATGTGATTGATGCTAATGAAGGCGCTACAATTTTTACAAATCAAAGTATTGACCAGTATGAAATTGAATTAAAAGTACAAGAAGGTGCTAAAATAAACGTTCCAGTTAATTTAAGTTATTTAAATATTGTAGCTCATACAGGTGGTATAATTGAAACAAAGGGAAAAGCAAATCAACAAGATATTAAAATAACCACAGGAGGTACGGTTAAAAATAAAGATGTTGATACAGGTTTTATAAAAGTAAATATTAAAGCAGGTGGCGAAGCCGAACTTGATGCTACCGAATTAATTGATATAAAAATTAGAGCAGGCGGACAAGTATTTATATTTGGTAACCCGCAAACGGTTAACCAAAATAAAATTATTGGCGGCAAAGTCACACGTGTTAACTAAACTATTATGAAACCAATAATAAAAACCTCACAACAAAATTGGCTCGAACATAGTTTACAACAATACAGTAATAAAACTGAATTCGAATTTATTGATGATGCCAATATTGGATTAACTCCAAAAGATTTAGCATCAGCAATAAGTCTAATTAAAGCTTCTAAAACCAAGGCTAAATTATCTGTAAAAAGTATAATGGCGGCCTTAGTTGGTTTAGGTTTATCAGCATCGGGCGTGTGGATTATTATTTTAGCTATTGCTGATCCTGAGCCTACAACTAAACTTGGTTTGCTTATTGGAGGCGGATTTTTATTGGCCTTTACAGGCGGTTATGGTACATTACGTGCATTAGGCGTAAGCTTTAGTGTTACAGCAAAAAAAGGAGATTTTTCATTTCATATTAAGCCAGAATAATTTTATGCTTCAAGATATACAGTCGGCCTTACCTTTAGGTTTTTTTTTAAGTTTTTTAATAGGACCCGTTTTTTTTGTTCTACTAGAAACCAGTGCAACCAAAGGTTTTAGAGCAGCTTTAGCATTTAATACAGGGGTTATTTTAACCGATATACTTTTTATTATTATAGCTTATTTTAGTAGCTATCAATTACTCGAAAACATTAGTAATCAACCTGGTTTATTTGTTTTTGGTGGTGTAATTATTACCATTTATGGTTTAGTTACTTTTTTTAAAAAAGATAAAAAAGAAGAAAATTCTGCATCAAAAATTAAAGTACACCAAACCAATTATTTAGGATTATTTATTAAAGGTATTTTTTTAAATATAATTAATGTTGGAGTTTTAATTTTTTGGTTAGGTATTATCATTGTTATAGGGCCAAGCTTAGAAAATGACAGTAACCGTTTTATAGTATTTTTTACTACAATGCTTATCACTTATTTTGTTACTGATATTTTAAAAATACTATTAGCTAAACAATTAAAACAAAAGCTTACACCAGTTATAATTATGAAAGTAAAAAAAGTGTTAGGTATTATACTTGTTATTTGCGGGCTTGTACTTATTTCTAAAGGTTTTTTACCAAAAGAACATTTAAACCCTTCAATTTTGATTGAAGATATGTCTTAAATCTAGTCATACACTCAATAAATAAAACAAGTCAAAGGTTAATAAAATTAGTAAATTGTTATAATTTTATACCTTAAAATTTAACACAAAAAAGTACTTTTAATAAAAAAATACAAACAACAATTTTATGAAAAATAAACAAATTGAACTAAAATTAGTTACCGAACTAAAGGATAAAGAAAAAGAATTGAAACACGTTTTTGATACATATGTTAACTACAATAAAATATTTATTTGGATAAGAATAGCAATATTTGCTGTAGTGGCTGTAATTGGTGTTTATAATATATTTTTTGCAGGAAAACGGTATTCTATTTCTGAGTATAATACAATAAAATACACAATGGCAGCTGCATTGGGTATTATTGCTTGTGTTTTAATTGGTGTAGCTATTGTAGCCTTTAGAAAGCAATATGAAATAAGGGCTTTAGTTAAAACTTTAGCTTCATCTAAAAAAATGAATTATAAAGATTTAAAGAAAGAAATTAATATAGTTTTAAAATCAAGTTTTGGAGGTCCTGGTATTTAAATGATAAAAATCTAATGTTTACAAAATAAAAATTATTGAAAATGTTATAGTAATACCTCTTCACATTAATAAAGTTTTTAAAAATAAAGATGTTGTTATTTATATATGGATTAATTAAAAAAATCATGTAAAAAACGATATGTTAAAGTATGAACTTGGTAGGATTATCAGAAAGGATAACTATCTTATACCAACATTTTCATACGCTCACGCTTATTTATCTGAAAAGGAAATTTTGAATAATTATTTTGAATGAATCTTTTAATGGTGTTACGATTTTATGATCTATAAGAGATGAAAATTGGAAGAAAAATTAAAAGAAACCAGATAGTTAAAAAAGTGTATAATAAAAAAACGAACTTCAATAATAACATTTTTTTAAGCTAATTAATTTTAGAAATTATGAAAAACGTTTTTTGTATCGCATTATTTTTAGTCTCTAATGTATTTGCTCAAAAAAATCCATTATTAATTTTTAAACCTTTAGAAAATTACATTTGGATTGCTGAAGGAAAATGGGGAGATGGTAGTACATTTAAACAAGAGTTAAGTTTTGATTTTTCCCTTAATAATAAACTAGTAAAAGTAGAAACAAAGGGTTTTACAAATGTAAAACAAACAGAGTTTGGTACCCGAAATCATGGGATTAGACAATATGACACTAATTTAAAAAAAATAAAATTTTGGGAATTTGATGTCTTTGGAAATTGTATTCAAGGAACTGTTGACGTTGATAATAAAAATATTATATACACATATGATTATCAAAGTACTATTGTAACCGAAAAATGGATATTTGTTGATGATTTAACTTACCAATTTATTGTAGGTATATTTAAAAATGGTGAATGGAAAAAGAAATTTCTTGAAACAAAATTTATAGGAAAACCAAAGATTAAATAATTTAATGAACTTAAAACTTATATTTTTTACACTTTTTAGCCTGCACTTATATAATTATAGTCAAAGCAAAGTTGATACTGATTATATAAAAACAACATTAACAGATTCTCTATATGCTGGTAATGTAAATCTTGATGAACATTTAAGAGGAAAATGGTATTCACGAACTTCAGAATATTTAGAACAAAACAAATATGAAATTTCAAATTTTAAGTTTAATGAAAACACAATAGGCGATTTTAATAATAATAAACTAATAGATATTTTTGGTACAATTCAAATAAAACGTCGCCATAGAGACGAAACATATTTATGTTTATTTGAATTAAATGAAAATAAAGTTAGTGTTTATAATTATTTTGAAATGGGTGTTTATAACCAATTATTTATTAATAATTATAAAAACGATACCTTATCACTACGTACTTTACAAACAGGTAGAGAAGGACAAACTTATATAGATAGACTTGTATCTATTATTCATGATGAAAAAGAGATACTAAAAGTAGTAAGCCCCAATACGTTTAGCGAAATGAAAAACACTAATATTTTTAAAGATTCAATTAAAAATATTAAAAGAGAAGTATTTATTGACAATTTAGTAATTAAGACGCAAGAAGAAGCTTATACGCACGACAACATTTTAATAACTTCTGAACTAAAAGGATTTAATGATTTATTGCTGAGATTTACAATAAACAACAATAACTTAGATAAAGATTTTGATAAGACTAAATTCGTTTTTGAAATGATAGAATTTTTACAATCTACAACACGATTCCCTAGTATAATAACTAAAATTGAAAGAAAAATTTTAGAAAAAAAGGAAGATAATATAAGCGTTTCCGATGCGATGAATTATGAAATTAAAAACTATTTAGATGCAAAAACGTATTTTATTATTGGTGAATATGAATCTAGTAATGCATATCTTTTTGACATTATTTATGTTGAAGAATAATAAAATTAAATAGTGATGGATACATTTCAAAACAAGCTTAATAACCTAGAAATCGAAGGAAATAAAGTTAAATTAATTCCTTTGAGTGAAAGTCATAAAAAAGAGTTGCTTATTGCTGCTGCTGATGGAAAATTATGGGAGCTATGGTATACATCAGTTCCTTCTCATAAATCGATTGATGTTTATATTAACGAAGCTATACAGCAAAGGCAAAAAGGGACTCAATATCCTTTTGTTGTTATTGATAAAAAAAGTAATAAAATTATTGGCACCACAAGATATTATAATATTGAGCAGGAGCACAGGCGTTTAGAGCTTGGTTATACTTGGTATGCTAAATCATATCAACGTACAGGAATAAATACTGAAGTTAAATACCTTTTATTTACCTATGCTTTTGAAACTTTAAATTGTATAGCTGTGCAGTTAATGACCAATTGGCATAACTTACCCTCAAGGAAAGCTATTGAAAGGCTTGGAGCAAAACAAGATGGTGTTTTGAGAAATCATAAATTAAATACAGATGGAACGTATCGCGATTCTGTTGTATTTTCTATTACAAATCAAGACTGGCATGGTGTTAAAAAGTCTCTTAAATATGAGTTATTTAAATAGTCTAATGGATGATTTATTTTTTAAAGTACATACAAACTCTTTAGTAAATGCATAAAGTAGACAAATTTTCGCCCGAAATTAATAAAATTTACTTTATTGAGTGCCATACATTAATTCATATTCTTCACGGAAAAGGAAGTATTCAGGTTGATTTTAAAAACTATTTTGATTGGCAAGAAAAAGCAATCTTTTTAGAAAAAGGACAATATATTAAATTCTTATCTGGAGATTTTACAATTCGTAGAATCGAGTTTTCCAATCACGATAAGTTTTATAATAAAAATGTAAGGGTACTCTTTAAGCACTTAATTTCATTGGGCTACATTGATTTACTTGAATGTCACGAATGCAATTCGTTTTTATCTGAAACAGCACTTAGCACAAATTCTTCTGATATTATTGACATTTCTGCTAAGCAATGGTTTTGGCAAAATCCGTTTAAGGCGAATAAGGAAGAATACCAAGTAATTTTCGACACCAAAGAAATTATTGACCATGAATTTCACAATAAACTTACAAGCGGTGATTTGGTTAGTCTAATTAATGACAGAGGTTATAATGCGCAAGCATTGATAAAAGATAAAGTTGGTTTATCGGTTAAAAATTTATTGCAAACCAAAAGAATTCAAGAAAGTAAAAAACAAGTTGCTTTTAGCGATAAAAACATTCAGGAAATTTCGTTCGATTTAGGCTACAAAGATGACGCGTATTTTAATAGAGTGTTTAAAAATTCGGTTGGGCAAACTCCAAAACAATTTAGAGAAAATTTTGACTTTAAAAATAGAGACATATTTTCTCAAGACATTATAGGGCTTCTTCAAAAATACCATACGCAAGAACGGTCATTGGCATTTTACGCAAATGAAATGAACCTGTCGATTAAGGCGCTATCCAACAAAGTTCGTGCAAAAATGAATACCTCTTTAGGTCAATTAATTCGTTTAGAATTAATCAATACAGCAAAGCTAATGATACTTGAAGGTCAATCTATTAGCTCTATATCAAATCAACTTGGTTTCGAAGAAGCCAATCATTTTTCAAGCTTTTTTAAGCATTATGCGTACCTTAGTCCTACAGAGTTTAAATCTAAAAAGTACAATTTGTAGTCCTTTTTTTGTAGCCTTTTAATGGTACATCTCTCCCATCTTTGCATTGTAAATAATTTAAAACAGGCACAAGATGAATATTAAAGACCAAGTTCAAAAAATGGATGCAATTGTTGCACAAGGCGCAATTGTTGACGCCGTAAAAGAATTTTTTGCAGATAGTGCAAACACTTCAGATTATGGAAATGGTGGAACCACAGGAAAGCAAGAAATGATTGCTAAAATGGAAGGCTTTGCTGGTTCTATCGCTAAAGTAAATGAAATAACACATCACAACTCAATTGTAGATGATAATTTATCAGCTTCAGAATTCACATTCGACTTCGATATGAAAGACGGCAGCAAAATTTACTGGCACGAAATCATTAAACGTAAATGGAATACCGAAGGCAAAGTAATACACGAAGAATATTTTAACGCAGAATAATAATTTTAACCTTAATATATAATATCATGAAAAATTTAATTAAAAACACAGTTTTAGGATTAGCCTTAATTTTTGGCACAGCAGTATTTTCTCAAGACAAAATGGCGAATAATATTGACAATAGTAACATTGCATTGCAAGGCTATAGTCCAGTATCGTATTTAGATTTAGGTCTAGCACAAAAAGGTGATAAAAATTTTAAATCAGAATTTGAAAAAGTAACGTATTATTTTACTTCTGAAGCTCAAAAAATAACCTTTGACAAAAACCCAGAGAAATACCTTCCTCAATATGGTGGATTTTGTGTCTTTGGAATTTATGCTGGAGCAAAATTTAGGGTTGACCCAAACAAATTTTTAGTAAAAGATGGTAAATATTACTTGTATTTAAATAATGTTGAGTTGGATGCAAAACAACTTTGGATGGCTGAAAATAAACATAAAAAATTAGTAGCTACTGCAGATAATAACTGGATTAAATTAAGTAAAACACACAACTAAAATATAGGATTATGAAATTTATAACAAAACGAATTCACGCATTTTTAGACTATCCTGTTGCTGTTGCATTAATAGTATTGCCATTTATATTAGGTTTAGGAGAGTCACATTCTTTAGCTCTTCAATTATCAGTAGCTACAGGTATCGCCGCATTTATTTTAACACTATTAACGGACCATCATCTTGGAGCAATAAAGGTGGTATCTTATAAAATACATTTAATGGTAGATTTTATGGTTGCAATAGTATTTATTTTAGCACCATTTGTATTTTCTTTTGAAGGTATTGATGCTTACTATTATTGGATAAATGGGGTTTCCGTATTAGCTGTAGTTAGCATGCACAAATCTGAAGTGATTGCTTAATTGCTTTAAATTTTATTTTATAAAAGAGTTATTGCTAATTTGTCAATAACTCTTTTTATTTTTATTGTTTATGGAAAACCTACTTGCTGAAATTAGAAATTGTAGTGTTTGTAAAGCACATTTAGCACTTGGTCCTCGTCCAATTGTTACCGCAAGTATTAAAAGTAAAATTGTAATTATTGGTCAAGCACCAGGCAGTATAGTACATAAAACAGGTATTCCGTGGGACGATAAAAGTGGCGATAATTTGCGAAAATGGATGAATATTGAAAAGGAAGAGTTTTATGATACACAAAAAATAGCCATTATCCCAATGGGATTTTGCTACCCCGGTAAAGGAAAATCGGGCGATTTACCACCTCGTAAAGAATGTGCACCTTTATGGCACGATAGGCTGTTTAATCATTTAAATCAAGTTGAATTAGTACTTTTAATTGGTAAATATGCTCAAGATTATTACTTAAAAACTAATGCAAAAAAAACATTAACCGAAACAGTTAAAAATTATACAGCTTACCTACCTAAATATTTTGTATTACCGCACCCATCGCCTCGAAACAACATTTGGCAAGCAAAAAATGAATGGTTTGGGCGATTAATTATTCCTGAATTGCAAAAAGAAATTAAAACCTTACTATCAAAATATTAGATATTTTATATAAAAAAAGCTCAGATAAATTCTGAGCTTTTTTTTAATTGTTGAGGCGCCTAGCGGATTCGAACCGCTGTAAAAGGTTTTGCAGACCTCTGCCTAGCCACTCGGCCAAGGCGCCTTAGTATGAAATAAAACGATTGCAAATGTAAAAAAAATATACGCACTTAACTATAATATTATATTTTTTCGTGATTCTTTTAGTTTTATGGTTACTTTTTTAACATCACCTCCTATCGGAGGGTTAATTTTGCTAACACTAACCCATGCTTTTTTCACCTGTGGTGCATCATTAAAAATACGATTTATAATACGTTTTGCTACGGTTTCAAGTAATTTTGATGCAATTGCCATTTCTTCTTTAACAATAGTATTAAGCAGTACATAATCTACAGTATCATTTAAATTATCGCTTAGGCATGATGCTTTTAAGTTGGCTTTAATTTTTAAATTTACAATATAATCACTACCAATTAGTGTTTCTTCGGATAAACAACCATGATTTGCAAATACTTTTATTGTATCAACTTTTATAACTCCCATATTAGTTTAATTTTAAAAAATGGTCTAATGTAATTTTATCTTTATCAAACATAAGCATTAAAAATACTAAAAACACTGTTCTTATAAATACATGTTGTAAATCCCATAATGGCGTTTGTAGGCCATGACCAAAACTTACTATTAGTAAAATTATAGCTAAACCATAGTAGGCATAAGTTCTTAATAAGCCAAAAATAACTAATACACCAAAAAACAGTTCGCCAATAGAGGTAAAGTAAGCTGTAAAATTTAATAAAAAATAGGGTAAAAAAGTACTTTCGTAAGATTTAAATGACGATTCATAAACCTCGGTTATCGTCCATTTAAATAGTTTTCCGTAGCCTTGCCAAAAAAAGATGATACCAAATAAAAGACGTACAAAAAAAATAGGGTATTTTGTTTTCATAGTTTTTTGTTTTATGTAAAAAATTTAAGTAAAAATTTATCTAATTTTGTATCTCATCTAATTATTATGTCTGAAGAAACAAAAGCATTAAATTTTATCGAACACATTATAGAAACTGATTTATCTAACGGTTTTTCTAAAGATAAATTGCGTTTTAGATTTCCGCCCGAGCCTAATGGCTATCTTCACATTGGGCATACTAAAGCCATTGGAATAAGTTTTGGTTTAGGTTTAAAGTATAATGCACCAGTAAATTTACGTTTTGATGATACTAATCCTGCAAAAGAAGAGCAAGAATATGTAGATGCTATTAAGCGTGATATTAAATGGTTGGGATATAATTGGGCTAATGAAGTGTATTCGTCAGATTATTTTGATACTTTATATAACTGGGCTGTATTACTAATAAAAAATGGTAAGGCTTATGTCGATTCGCAAACTAGTGCACAAATTGCCGAACAAAAAGGGACACCAACCCAAGTGGGTACAAATAGCCCTTTTAGAGAACGAACTGTAGATGAAAATTTAGCTTTATTTGAGCAAATGAAAGCAGGTAAATTTGATGAAGGCACCCATGTATTACGCGCCAAAATTGATATGGAAGATCCTAATATGTTAATGCGTGACCCATTAATGTATCGTATTTTAAAGAAAACCCATCACCGTACAGGCGATGATTGGTGTATTTACCCAATGTATGATTGGACACATGGCGAAAGTGATTATATTGAACAAGTATCACATTCATTATGTTCATTAGAGTTTAAACCTCATCGTAAACTTTATAATTGGTTTAGAGATGAAGTTTATAAATTTGCTAAAGATATATTACCACTAATACCACAACAAACCGAATTTGCACGTTTAAATTTAAGTTATACCATTATGAGTAAACGTAAATTATTACGTTTGGTCGAAGATGGTGTTGTAACTGGTTGGGATGATCCTCGAATGCCAACCATTTCGGGTTTACGACGTCGTGGTTACACACCAGCATCGTTACGTAAATTTGTTGAGACGGTAGGCGTTGCTAAACGTGATAATATTATTGATGTGTCACTACTTGAATTTTGTGTTAGAGAGGATTTAAATAAAAATGCAAATAGGGTAATGGCGGTATTAAATCCGTTAAAATTGGTTATTACCAATTATCCAGATGATAAAGAAGAGTGGCTTGACGCCGAAAATAATCCTGAAAAACCTGAAGCAGGATCTAGAAAAGTGCCATTTTCTAAAACCATTTATATTGAGCAAGACGATTTTAAAGAAGAAGCTAGTAACAAGTTTTTTAGATTAAAATTGGGCGGAGAGGTACGTTTAAAAAACGCTTACATTATTAAAGCTAATGATGTCATTAAAGATGCAAATGGTAATATTACTGAAGTGCATTGTACTTACGATACCGATACGTCTAAAAAAGTAAAAGGTACCTTACATTGGGTGTCTATAAAACATGCAATTACTGCCGAAATACGAGCTTACGATCGTTTATTTAATAATGAAACACCAGATGGCCATGTTGATAAAGATTTTATGGAATTTATTAATCCTAATTCCTTAAAAGTGTCAACCGCATATTTAGAACCTAGCTTACGCGATGTTAAACCAGAACAGTCGTTTCAATTTCAGCGTTTAGGTTATTTTAATGTTGATAACAGTTCAACAACTTCAAATTTGGTATTTAATAAAACGGTTGGTTTAAAAGATTCATGGGCTAAACAAAAGCCAAAAGCCAATCAAAATAATCAAAATCAGGCGAAGCCTAATCAAAAATCACAACGTAAACCAATTGATGTGGTTAAACAGTTGGGTAAAAAATACACCAACTTACCAGAAGCAAAACAACTTAAAGCTAAAAGCGAAATAGAAACATTGGCAACTCAAATTGATTATACCGATTTGGAACCCTTGTTTGCTACAGCAGTTAAAAAAGTAGGTACGCGTATTGCAGCCTTACTTGTTTTAAAAGTGAAGCTTAAAAACGGATTAGAACGTAACGAAACTATTAATGATTTTATCGAAAAAGCTTTGGTTGATGCTAATGAACTTTTAGTAAATGAAGCTAAAACTATATAATGTTATATAGGTTTTTATTTGGCAAAAATGGTTACAGATAAGGTTAATATTTTATCTACCAATTACTTTTCTTTTAATTTGCTTTATAGTAATTAATTGGACCACTACTTGCTATAGGAGCTATACTGGTGGATTCTTTTTTTTAAAAACGTTTATAAACTTTAAGGTTAGCCATGTTTTTATAGTATACTGTTTAGTGATGTTATAATTTTTGCTTTTTATAATGTTTAAAAGGATAACAATTTTGGTTTTTCTTTTTTTAGTAATACTATTAAATTACCACATAAATTTACATATAGTTAAAGCTCATCAAGTTCAAGTTATTCATCATCATCTAGTAGTAGTTTTTCTGGTGGCGGTGGTGGTTCTGGAGGGGGAGGCGCTAGTGGTGATTGGTAATTTTTTAGTTTAATTACCGTTATAGGCTATAATTAGTATATTTATAAAAACTTAAATTTTAAAATCATGAATTTTAATTATTTAGCAAATTTTGTCGCTGCACTTGTACCTATGCTTTTAGGTTTTGTTTGGTATAATCCTAAAGTTTTTGGAAAATCATGGATGAAAGCCGCAGAAATGACCGAAATTAAACTTAAAAGCGGTAACATGCTAGTTATTTTTGGAGTATCATTACTGTTATCTTTTTTATTGTCATTTTTTACTAACTTTTTAGTCATTCATGAGTTGGGCGTTTATGGTATGACCGAGGGTGATTTAAATGGTGTTACAACACAAGCTTTTATGCAAGAGTGGGCTGGTAAATACCGTAGTTTTAAACATGGTTTTTTACATGGTGCCATGGCTGGTGTTATGATGGTATTGCCTATTATTGGTATTAACGCATTGTTTGAGCGTAAAAATGCCAAATATATTTTTATAAACACAGGTTACTGGGTAGTCTGTTTAGGCATTATGGGTGCCATTATTGCAGGTTGGGTTTAATTTTTACTTTATAATAATTTATAAGGCTAAAAGCACTTAATGTTTTTGGCCTTACTTTTTTTTATGATGACATATCAAATTTATAAATCTATTGCCAACGTTCCAAAGTCATGGAGCCATATTGCTGGTGATGATATATTTTTGAGTGTCCATTTTTTAAAAGCTTTAGAACAATCTTCACCCAATAACATTCAGCTGTATTTTGTAGGTATATTTTTAAATGCTGATTTAGTTGGTATTGCTTTAGTACAGCATTTACAAATCAATTTTAGTAACGCTTTTAAAAAACCATCTGTTAAAGTTTTAAAACGATTTGGTAACACAATTATTTCACAATTTTTAAAAGGTACTGCCTTAATTGTTGGTAATTTAATGCATACAGGTCAACATGGCTTTAAGTTTAACGAAAACGTGGTTTGTCAAGCTGAGGTTTTAAAAGTTATTAATATGGCTATTATTGCCTTGCGGAAAGACTTATTTGAAACTCAAAATATTAGAATTAAACTTATTGTTTATAAAGATTTTTTTGAGAAACACTGTTCTGGCGAAAGCCAAAATAGCTTTAATGCTAACAAGTTTTTTAAAGCCAATTTACAGCCAAATATGCTTTTTAAAAACAATTACAATTCGTTTGACGCCTATGTTAGCGCATTTAATAAAAAGTACAGACGACGTTATAGAACTGCCAGAAAAAAAGCTAAACCTATAATTTGTAAAGAGCTTGATTTAGCCACCATTAATAACTTGTCAGCCCAATTATACCAATTATATGATAATGTATCAAACAATGCTGCTGTAAACACGTTTAAGCTCTCTAAAAAACATTTTGTAAGCCTTAAAACACATTTGCAGGATAATTTTAAAGTTTTTGGTTATTTTTTGGAGGACGAACTAATTGGTTTTTACACATTGATTTTGAATAACGATACGCTCGAAACTTATTTTTTGGGTTACAATCCTAGTTATCAACACAAGTATCAATTGTATTTAAACATGCTTTATGATATGGCGGCATTTGGCTACAATTATAATTTTAAACACATTGTTTTTGCACGTACAGCCTTAGAAATTAAAAGCAGTATAGGAGCAAAGCCTCATGATATGTTTGTGTATTTAAAATATACAGGTAGTTATGTTATTAATTTTATTTTAAAATATACCGTAAAGTACGCTAACCCTGTTAGAGATTGGCAAGAACGTCATCCATTTAAAGAGTAATTATTTTTTATTTTGATTCCTTTTTTCAAAGGAATTATAAAAAAAAGCCAACCTTTGTTGAGGTTGGCTTAATATTTTATTTTAACTATAATTTACTGAATTTCAATATTAAATGATGCTGTAATATCAGTTTCTCCGCCAGCATCATCAATACCTGTATTAGGTTTTGTTGGCAAGTGACGTAGCGTAATTGTAAGATTACCTGTACTTGCTTGGTTTGCCGTTAGCGTAAATGTTGTACCAAGATTATCACCGTTAGAATCTAAACTAGTATACGCTGTAGTAATGTCTAAATTAGCATCTGGTGTATAAAAAAATTGGTGTTCTTCAGCTTCTTCAATTACTTCTTCAGTAATATCTTCTGCTGGGCTAACAGTTTCATTTTCTACTGTAATGCTGCCATTATAAATTGTTCCTGCAACTAAATTGCTTGATACGCTAACAACGGGCTCATTTGGACCATCACCATCTAGATCTTGCGTTTTTAGGGTGATTACGTCATTGTTACCAGTTGAGGTTAAAGTCACAGTCATTGTGGTAATAACTTCTTCTTCATTAATTAATTCGGGTGTATTGTCATCGTCATTGTTACATGATGCTAATACTACTAATGCTGCAATTGCAAATGATTTGATTTTTAAAGTTTTCATGTTAAAATAAATTAATATTAATAATTAAGGTTTATGTTTAATTGTATAGATCGACCTAAATCATCGGCATAAAACCGAAATCTATTTAGGTAGTTTCTGTAGTTTGTATTTAAAATGTTTTGTACTGTTAATCCTAGGCTTAGTTTTGAGTGCTTAAACACATCAAAATCTATTTTAGAGTTAAAATGTAATAGGTGATAGGCATTTGGTGGTGTACTTATATCAATTAACTGGTTAGATTGTGTTATGGGATTAAATATTTCGAAATTTGTATTTGGGTATTCATTTTGTTTAAAATGATATTCGCTTGTTAGTCCTAAACTTAAATTATTAAGTTTTTGATTTTGATAAACAATTTGATTAGTTGTATTAACAGGGGGGAAGTTAATTAAGGCTGTTTTTAATGTGTTATCATAGCCTTTAACTACCGATAATTGATTTATAAAATTAAAATTATCTGTTATTTTAAAATTAGTATCTACATCAACACCCAATAATCTAGCATTAGTTTGACGGTATTCCCAAACCTGAAAATTACCTCTTATAGTTTGTTGTACTCCTGTGGGTTCAATCACAATAAAATCGGTAATTGTATTACTAAAAGGTTGAACTGAAAACGAAAAATTATCATAGTCACCATCTATAGTTAGTGAGAGTTTTTGACTTATTTCGGAGTTAAATTGTAAATCTCCTAATTCAATTCGTGATGCCGATTGATGTAGACCTTCACTAAACAATTCAGACACATTTGGAGGTCTTGATGCTAAGGCATAATTGACATATAATTTTAAATTTTTAGTTATGTTATATCTTGCGCCTAGGGTTGCAGAAATATTAGTATAATCTAGTTTTGGATTTGTTAAAATTTGGGTAGGATAGGTTTCTATTACCAACTCAGGAAAAATAGTGTCGTAATTTCTTGATTCCCAAAATGATGTTCTATAAAATTTATATACATCCATTTTTGTATAATCTATACGCGTACCTGCTTCTAGTAGTAAATTGTCGTTTATGGTATGATCAATTATTATATAGCCACCAATTTTTTGTAAATCATAATCAGGGATTAGGCGTTTTATACCTGTATTGGGGTTGCTAAAATTATCCTGAATTGATGTTATTATACCTGCTTTTAAGTTAGTACCAGTACTTAATTTAGATTTTAAATTAAGTTGTAAGGCATGAGTTTTTAAATCTAAATCTAGCGCTGCTTGGTCATCATCTATACCACGTCTATTATCAAATTCTAATCGGTTATTATTTTGATAATCATATTGTAAGGATAATTTTCCGAAGCCATTAAAATTTTTATATAATTTTAACCTAGCAACTTGGTGAGTTACCTTTTGTTTTGGAGCATTTATAGTGTAAGTAAAGTCATTAATAATTAAAGGCGAGTCACTAGCTAATGCTCTTATTTGATCTTCGGCACCTCCAAGGTGAGATGCGTTTAAAATTCCTATTTCATTTTTGAAATAAGAATAAAATGCTTCAAAACCGTAATTATAGTTGTTATAACCTAATTTTAGCGATCCGTTTTGTGAAGATAAGCCTGTATTGCTCAATACATATTTTGGGGTTTCATAATCGCCATATCGTTTTAAGCTAGCTTGTAATGTTGTGTACCAGCCAGTTTTATAAGTTTTTGTGAGTTGTGAATTTAGTGTTCCGCCACGTCCGTTAGTTGCAGCGGTTATATTTGTTTTTCCGTAAATAGTGTCTTTTACAGGTGTTTTTTGAGTTTCATTTATAATCACACCACCAATAGCATCACCACTATATTGTAATGCACTAGCGCCTTTTATTACGGTAATATTACCAATAGTGTTTACGTCAATATTCGGAGCGTGTTCAGCACCCCATTCTTGATCTTGTAATCTTACGCCGTCGTTTATTATTGTAATTCGGCTACTGTGTAAACCATTAATTATTGGCTTTACAATGGTATTGCCCGTATTTAATGAGGATACACCGCTTAATGTATTTAATATATCGCCCAATGATTTTGAACTATTATCTTCAAGCAGGCTACTGTTTAGTGTTAGGTTTTTTGAAGTACTATTTTTGCTACTGTATGCTTTAGCGCTAATGCGTATTTGGTTTAATTCTTCTAGATGGTGTTCAAGTTTTATGTTTTTTTTGGTGTTACCATCAATTTTTATAGTCATGCTTTTAAGGTCACATGATGGATGTGAAACTTGCAAATTATAATTGCCTTTACATAGGTTTGTAATGATATAATTGCCTTTTGAATCGCTTTTAAATGACGATTCAAAATTATTTATGGTAAGTAATGCATCAGCTAAAAGCGTATTATCATGAATATCAATTACAGTACCTTGTAATTTATAGTTACATTTTTGAGAAAATATACTAGTGCTTGCACAAAGCAAGACTATTAGCGTGTATAAGCGCATAGGGTTATTTTATTAAATTAAAAAAATGTTTTTAAGAAAATAAAATAGCTGGTGGTGCCCTTAATTGTTTATGGTTTGTATATTTTTTTGAGGTGTTTATTGATACAAATTCCTTTTTTAAAAAAGGTGTATTAATATTTAGTGTTTCGTTTCCGAAGGCATTAATATTGAACGTAAATGTTGAAAAATTAAAATCACAAACATCACAGTTTTGATGATCTACTTCATGTAAATGTGTTGTTTTATTTTCACAATAGTTATGCTCATGGGTATCAATAGTGTGTACAAGTTGTGTTAACGTAGGAAAGGCTAATGCAACAACTAGCGTTATTGCTATTAATCTTTTTAAAATGTTTACGTTTTTATACACTATAAATAGTTTTTTACAAAATTAGTGTTTTTAAAACACAAAAAAAACCTTAATTAAAAGGCTTTTTTTGTGTACTAATTTTTAACAATTTACTCTTTTTTGCTGGCTTTATTTTTCATTGCTTCACCTATTTGATTGCTTGCTGTAAAACTTGCAACCATGTCATTAAGCATTGTGCTTCCTGCTTGTGGTGAATTTGGTAGTAGTATTAAGTTACTATTTGTTTCTCCACCAATAGATTGTAACGTATCATAATGTTGTGTTACTACAATTAACGCTGATGCTTCTTGAGAGTTAATTCCCACTTTGTTTAATACTTCAACAGATTCTTCCAAACCTCGAGCAATTTCACGACGTTGGTCTGCAATACCTTGTCCTTGTAATCTTTTACTTTCAGCTTCAGCTTTTGCGCGTTCTACAATTAATATACGTTGGGCATCTCCTTCATATTGAGCAGCTACTTTTTCACGCTCTGAAGCATTAATTCTGTTCATAGCTTCTTTAACCTGTGCATCAGGATCAATATCAGTTACTAAGGTTTTTATGATGTCATAACCATAAGTCATCATGGCGTCGTTTAATTCAGATTTTACTGCTATGGCGATATCATCTTTTTTTACAAATACATCGTCTAGTTTCATTTTTGGCACTTCGGCACGTACCACATCAAATACGTAAGATGTTATTTGGTCATGTGGGTAGTCAAGTTTATAAAACGCATCATAAACTTTGTCTTTAATTACCTTGTACTGTACTGATACTTTAAGTTTAACAAAAACATCATCCAAGGTTTTTGTTTCAATAATAACATCTAATTGCTGAATTTTCAAACTTAGTTTACCAGCAATTCTATCTATTACAGGTATTTTTATATGTAATCCCGACTGCCTAATACTTCTAAATTTTCCAAAGCGTTCAATTATTGCAGCTGTTTGTTGTTTTACCGTAAAAAATGCGGCGAACAGTATAAATACTGCAAGTACACTTAATCCTATTACTAATCTAATGTTTTCCATAAAGTTTTGTTTTGTATCTATTTGTAGTTAAGTTATGTTGTTTGTTACACTTTTTTTTAATTATAATTTATTTACTGCTGTTTTTAGTCTTGATAAGGTTTCGTTTTTTCCTATCATAAACATAATATCATAAACATCAGGTCCTTGTAAGGCGCCCACTAAAGCTAATCGCAAAGGCATCATAACTTTTCCAAATCCTATATTTTTTGAATTTATCCATGCTTTTACGTTAGATTCTATAGCAGTTTTATTTTCAAAATCAAGATTTTCTAATTGAGAAATTAGCTCTACTATTAATGTCGACGTATCTTCCTTCCATGCTTTTTTTGTAGCTTTTTCATCAAAGCTGGTTGGTGCTTTAAAAAAGTAATGTGTTAGTGGCCAAAGATCTGAAATAAATGTAGCTCTTTCTTTAACTAAGGCAATACTCATAGCTATATAGTTGGTATCAATCTCTTGTAATTCAATTTTTGAGGATTTAAATGCTTTTGCTAAAAGGTCATCATTTTTAGTTTGCATGTATTGATGATTAAACCATTTTATTTTTTCTGGATCAAAGCGAGCTCCCGATTTATTGACTTTATTTAAGTCAAAAGTCGCTATAAGCGATGGTAAATCAAATACTTCTTGTTCAGTTCCTGGATTCCAACCTAAAAATGCTAGAAAATTTATTAGCGCATCGTTAAAATAGCCATCTTCCTTATAGCCTTTAGCTATGGTTTTTGTTTTAGGGTCTTCCCATTGTAATGGGAATACTGGAAATCCTAGTTTTTCGCCATCTCGTTTGCTTAGTTTCCCTTTACCTGTAGGTTTTAATATTAAAGGGAGGTGGGCAAATTGTGGTGTTTCCCATCCAAAGGCATCATATAATTGTTTATGTAAAGCAAGTGATGGTAACCATTCTTCGCCTCGTATTACATGTGTAATTTTCATTAAATGATCATCTACTATATTTGCTAGGTGATACGTTGGCATGCCGTCACTTTTAAATAGTATTTTATCATCTAGTACTTTTGTATCAATTTTTATTGTACCTCGTATAATATCTTTTAGATGTAAGGTTTCATTTTCAGGGTTTTTAAACCTTATAACATAGGGGTCACCATTTTCTATCTTTTGTTGTACTTCGTTAGCAGATAGTGTTAAAGCGTTAGTCATTTGTAACCTGTTATGCCAGTTGTAAATAAAGGTTTCGCCTTTTTGTTCGTATTTCTTACGTTCTAAATTTAGTGTTTCGGCATCATCAAAAGCGATATAAGCATGGTTGGTTTTTATTAACGTATCAACATATTGTTTATAGATATCTTTTCGTTCACTTTGTTTATATGGGCCATATTTTCCTGGTTTATTTGGGCCTTCATCTATGGTTATACCACACCATTGTAGTGAATTTATTATATAATTTTCAGCGCCTTCAACATATCTGTTTTGATCGGTATCTTCAATTCTTAGTATAAAATCACCGTTATTTTTCTTGGCAAATAAGTAATTAAACAAGGCTGTTCTTACACCACCTATATGTAGTGGTCCGGTTGGGCTAGGAGCAAAACGTACTCTTACTTTTGTATTCATTTATCACTTTTTTTGCAAATATATAGTATTAAATAGCAACAGTTAATGTTATTGTTTGTCGTTAATACTTTTAAATTTATAATAATAGTTTAACTTTATAAGTTTATTTAGTTATTATGGCTCAATTTAAAGACATACAACATAAGTTAGAAGCATTTATTACCAAATATTATGTTAATAGATTACTAAAAGGTATTATACTTTTTGTTAGCTTAGGTTTAATTTATTTTCTTCTTATTGCATTTATCGAGTACATGTTGTGGCTTGACGTTACTAGTCGTACAGTTTTGTTTTGGTGTTTTGTAGCGGTCGAAATTGTTCTATTTTTTAAGTTTATAGTTGTCCCTATTTTAAAGTTAACCAAAATTAGCAAAGGCTTAACGTACGCTGATGCTTCACTTATTATTGGTAAACATTTTGATGAAGTTGATGATAAACTTATTAATGTGTTACAATTATATGAATCGGGAGAACATACTGATTTAATTTTAGCCAGTATTGAACAAAAATCTGCCGAATTAAAACCTATACCATTTAACTTTGCTATTAATTTTAAATCAAATATTAAGTATTTAAAATACTTGTTAGTGCCGGTGGTAATATTTTTGATTTCTTTTTTTGTTGATAATAATTGGTATATCAAAAGTTACAATCGTATTTCGGATTATAAAACGGTTTATGTACAACCTGCGCCTTTTAAGTTTGTTGTTTCAAATTCATCTTTAGATGCCATTGAGTTTGAAGATTTTATGTTACGTGTTAAAGTAATTGGTAAGTCTGTACCAAATGATGTTCAAATTAATTATAATAATCAAACTTATTTTCTAACTAAAACGGGTGAAGGTACATTTGAGTATTTATTTACAAATGTTAGAAAGGCTATTAAGTTTGATTTGTTTTCAGGTAAATTTTCATCGTCATCATATCAATTAAACTTTATTAAAAAACCTAAATTATTAGATTTCGAGTTATTTATTGATTATCCATCTTATACTAATAAAAAGGATGAAGTGATTAAAAACTCAGGAAACGCATTTGTGCCAGAGGGCTCTAATATTACCTGGAAAATGTATACTAAATCAACATCTTTAGTAACTTTATTTGATGCTGACACTTCATATAATTTTAATGCAAATCAATCTATATTTTCATTAAAAAAACAAATTCTAAATGAATATAATTATAGCATTACAACTAGTAATGCAAAATTAAAAAACTTTGATGCGTTGTACTACAGTATTAAAGTTTTAAAAGACGAATATCCAGATATTTCGGTAGAAATGAAAACCGATTCATTGCAAACCAACACCAAACATTTTAAAGGAGTTATTAGTGATGATTATGGATTTACCAATCTAAAATTGTATTACTATCCTATTGACAATCCTGTTGATATTAATTCGGTTTCTATACCGGTGGATAACCGAAATTTTTCAGAGTTCTTTTATACATTTCCAAATAATGTATCACTTATTAAAGGTGTTGCATATGAGTTATATTTTAAGATTACTGATAATGACCAAATTAATAACTACAAAAGCGCATCTAGTAAAGTATTCACGTTTAATAATTATACTCAAGCCGATTTAAATACGCAACGTCTTAACCAACAAAATGATGCAATTAACTCATTATCAACCTCTTTTGAAAAATTAAAAAACAGTAAATCTGACTTAGAGAAATTAGCACAATTACAAAAAGAAAAAAAGGCATTAAATTTTAATGATAAAAAGGCGCTGGATAATTTTTTGAAACGTCAAAAGCAACAAGATCAAATATTAAAAGATTTTAGTAAAAAGTTAAAACAAACTTTGCAAAATAATGTTGATAAATCTAATACGTTTAAAGACGATTTGAAGAAACGTATTGAAGAAAATTTAGAACAATTAAAAAAGGATGATCTTTTACGGAAAGAGTTAAAAAAAATTGCTGATAAATTAGACAAATCTCAAATCACAAAAAAACTTGATGAATTGGGTAAACAACAAAAAAATAAAAAGAAAAGTTTACAACAGTTAATTGAACTTTCAAGACGTTTTTATGTTATACAACAAAAACAAAAACTTAGTGAAGAGTTTTTATTGCTTTCGCAAGAACAAAATGAAATGGTTAAAAAATCAAATGGTACTTTTAATTTGGTTAATCATGATACTATTACGCAAAAATTTACACGGTTAAATAAAGATCTTTCTAATTTAAAAATAGAGAATAGTAAGCTATACAAGCCAATTAAAATTCCAAATACCCGAAGTGTTTCTGATGCAATTACTACGCATTTAAATGCGATTTCTAAAGATGGTAAATTAGTTGTTAGCGGTGTTAACAAAGCAAAACAAAAGTTATTAATTAATGAAATTATAAAGAACCAAAATAAATCTACGCAAAAATTAAGAAAACTATCTAACGCATTAAAAAACTCTTCTGCCGGTGGTGGAGGTGGAGGTAGCAAAGAGGAGATCTCAGAAGATATTGATATGCTTAGACAAATTTTGGATAATCTACTTTTGTTTTCTTTTGATCAGGAGGAATTAATGACTACGTTTAAAAAAGTTAAGGATAATGGTAATAATTACGCTACACTTTTACGACGTCAAAAAGATTTAAAACAACACTTTAAACACGTTGATGATAGTTTGTTTTCATTATCGCTTCGACAACCAAAAATTTCTGAAAAAGTATATGCAGCTATTACTGATGTGTATTTTAATATGGATAAAGCGCTGTCACATTTTGCCGAAAATAATACTTACAATGGCGTTTCTAATCAACAATATACCATCAGCCATGCTAACGAGCTTGCTAGTATGCTTAGTGATATGCTTGATAATTTAAATAACGAGTTGTCTATAGGTAATAGTGGTGGTGATGGTAAACCTAGTGACTCTATACCCGATATTATTATTAGTCAGGAACAGTTAAAAAAACAATTTCAAAAGGAAAAAAGCGAAAGTGAGGACGGTCAATCAGGCTCAGATTCTCAACCTTTAATTATTGGTAAATCTAATGGTGATGGCAAAGGCAAGGGTAAAGGTAGTAGTGATGAAAAAGGAGATTCAGAAAAAAGTAATTCTTCTGAGAATACTTCTGGCACACCTAAAAGTGATGCTCAAAAAGGTAGTCAAGGTGAAAACTCAAATGGAAAAAAGGGTAAAAATGGTGCTTCAAGTGGAGAAGGTGAAGGTAACGGAAAAGGCAATGGTAAAGACGGAGCTAAGGATGGAAATGGTGGTACTGGAACATCTAAAAACTCTAATTTAGAAAATTATAAAAAGCAATCTACCGAGAGTTTAAACAGTAAACTTTTTTCTATTTATAAAAAACAGGTTGAATTACGTCAAGCTTTAGAAGATAAATTACGTGAGCAAGGGTTGCCCGAGCTTGATCAAAATCTAAAACGAGCTTTTGACGACGTAGAGGATAATTTGCTTAATACAGGCTTTTCAAACAAAAGCTTGCAAAAGTTAAATAATCTTCAGCATCAATTATTAAAGTTAAAAAAAGCTACTTTAGAACAAAACAAAGACGCTAATCGTTCATCCAACGTTAATACAAAATCATTTATAAATGATACTGATAGTGATTTGCCTAAGGCTAGAAATTATTTCTCGACTAATGAAATATTAAACCGACAAGCATTACCTTTACAGCCTATTTATAAGTCTAAAATTAACGACTATTTTAAGAGTAATAATGATTGATTTTAATTACGAAAACGATTTTAAATTACAAAACGAAACTGATATAGCGGCTTGGATAACTAATGTTATTACAACAGAGCAACGTTTATTGGGAGAGATTAATTATATTTTTTGTGATGATGAGTATTTACTTAAACTAAATGTTGAGTTTTTAAACCATGACACCTATACTGATATCATCAGTTTTGATTATACATTAGGAAACACTGTTAGTGGTGATATTTTCATTTCAGTAGATAGAGTGCAAGATAACTCTAAGAAGTTCAATACTACTTTTAATGACGAAATGTTACGTGTTTTGGTGCATGGTATATTGCATTATTGTGGCTATAAAGACAAAACCGATGAAGAGAAATTGGTTATGCGAAAAAAAGAAAATTTTTATATAAATACATTTTTAACTAATTAATGTTCCACGTGGAACACTGTATAATATGTTTGATAAAATATATGATGTTATTGTAGTAGGAGGTGGTCACGCTGGTAGTGAGGCTGCTGCTGCTGCTGCAAATGTAGGTTGTAGCACACTTTTGGTAACTATGAATTTGCAAAATATAGCGCAAATGTCATGTAATCCAGCTATGGGCGGTATTGCTAAAGGTCAAATAGTTAGAGAAATTGACGCTTTAGGTGGTTATAGTGGCGTTGTTAGTGATACGTCTGCTATTCAGTTTAAAATGCTTAACAAATCTAAAGGTCCAGCTATGTGGAGTCCTCGTGTTCAAAGTGACCGAATGCGATTTGCCGAAGATTGGCGTTTAATGCTAGAGCGTACACCAAACTTAGATTTCTATCAAGAAATGGTTTCTGGTTTGCTTATAGAAAACAATAAGGTATGCGGTGTTAAAACTTCCCTTGGCTTGTCTATTAGGTCAAAAACAGTTGTATTAACTAATGGTACCTTTTTAAACGGACTTATTCATATAGGTGATAAAAATTTTGGTGGCGGTAGGGCAGGTGAGCGCGCTTCAAAAGGTATTACTGAGCAATTAGTAGAATTAGGTTTTGAATCGGGCCGTATGAAAACTGGCACACCACCAAGAGTAGATGGCCGTTCGCTTGATTTTTCAAAAATGTCCGAACAGCCTGGTGATGATAACCCCAGTACGTTTTCGTATTTACAAACCACCAAGCCTTTAATTAATCAGCGTTCATGTTACATGGCGCATACTAGCCCTTTAGTGCATAATTTGCTTAAAGAAGGTTTTGATAGATCACCTATGTTTAATGGTGCTATTCAAAGTTCAGGTCCTCGTTATTGTCCATCTATAGAAGATAAAATTAATCGATTTGCAGATAAAGACAGTCATCAATTATTTGTTGAGCCAGAGGGTTGGCACACCGTTGAGTTTTACATCAATGGGTTTTCTACGTCTTTGCCAGAGGATGTTCAGTTTAAAGCACTGCGTTCTGTAGTAGGTTTTGAAAATGTAAAATTTTTGCGTCCTGGTTATGCCATCGAGTATGATTACTTTCAACCCACTCAACTTAAACACACTTTAGAAACTAAGCTAATTGATAATTTATATTTTGCTGGTCAAATTAATGGCACAACGGGTTATGAAGAGGCAGCAGCTCAAGGCTTAATGGCTGGTGTTAATGCTGCTAATGCTGTAAAAGAAAAAGAGGAGTTTGTGTTAAAACGTAATGAAGCATATATAGGTGTACTTATTGATGATCTTATCACAAAAGGCACTGAGGAACCTTATAGAATGTTTACTTCTAGAGCAGAGTATAGAACATTGTTGCGACAAGATAATGCTGATATTAGATTAACTCCAAAAGGACATGCTCTTGGTTTGGCAAGCGATGAGCGTTTAAAACGTATGGAGCACAAACATAATATGGCATCACAATTTGTTTCGTTTTTTAAAACTACTAGTGTAACTCCTGCAGAAGCTAATCCTGTTTTAGAATCAAAATCATCATCGCCTGTTAAGCAAACTGATAAAATGTTTAAGCTTTTTACTCGTCCTAATATTGTTTTTGATGATGTAAATAAATTTAAATCGGTTAATCAGTTTGTTCAAGATAATCAGTTAGATGATGAAATTATCGAGCAAACAACCATACAAGTAAAGTACTCGGGCTATATTGATAAAGAAAAAAATAATGCTGATAAGCTTACGCGTCTAGAAAACCTTAGAATTCCTGATAATTTTGATTACACAAATATCAAATCAATGAGCATGGAGGCTAGGGAAAAACTCAATCAAATAAAACCCGTGTCGGTATCTCAAGCATCCCGAATTAGTGGGGTATCCCCCAATGATATTTCGGTTTTGCTTGTACATATGGGTAGATAAAAAAAAGGTGTTCCACGTGGAACACCTTTTTTTGTGAATTAATATATTTAATACAACTATGAAAACAACCTTTGTTTCTAAAATATCCTATACTTTTGTAGTGATAATTTTTGTGGTATTTTTTACACCATTGCTTTTAAATTTGGTTGTTGATGGTTTTACAAGACCTTTGTCTTTAGTTTTTGTTGGGGTAGTGGTTTTGTATGCATTTTTTCTATATACGATTTTAAATATTAAATATATTGTATCCAAAAAAGAGTTGTTGATTAAAGCTGGTTGCTTTAAAATAAAAACAATAGTACTAGAGGATATTAAATCCATCAAAAAATCAACTAATTTTAGTTCTGCACCAGCAGCATCTTTTGACAGATTAGAAATTGCCTTTGGTAAATTTGAAGAAATTATAATTTCGCCAAAACAACAAATATTGTTTGCTAAAACTTTGGTTAGTTACAATAGTAAAATTGTGAGTTTTTTGTAATGGTTTTACTCACTTAAATCTAGTTTGATTTTATAAAATTTGTAATATTTGCAAATCAATTAATGCCATAATTTATTATTATTAAATGAAACCAACAAAACCTGTGTTTTTAAAAGTTAAGGATTTTTCGGTGTCTCACGAAAATTTTGATTTGATTTATGACTCGGACTACGATCTATTAAAAACAACCCCACAGCCCAAAATACATCAATTAAGCAACTATTATAAAAGTGAAGATTATATTTCGCATACCAATGCGAAACGAAATTTGTTTGAACGCCTTTATCATGTGGTTAGGGGTTATGCGTTAAATAAAAAGCTAAAACTAATTAATGGTTTAAGCCCTCAACAAAAATCGGTATTGGATATTGGTTGTGGTACTGGCGATTTTTTAAACACTGCTTATAAACACTCATGGGATGTATTGGGCGTTGAGCCAAATAAAAAAGCTAGAACTATTGCTGCTTCAAAATTTAAAAACGGTGCTACAAAAATTTTAGATATTGACGCGTTACAACATATAAAACCAAATACGTTTGATGTGATTACGCTTTGGCATGTGTTAGAGCATTTGCCAAATCTTGATGCGCATTTTAACATTTTTTCAAAATTATTAAAACCTAATGGGCATCTTGTTATTGCAGTTCCAAACTATAAAAGTTTTGATGCAAGGCATTACAAACAATTTTGGGCAGCCTTTGATGTGCCTCGACACTTATGGCACTTTTCTCAAAAGTCAATTTTAAAAATTAGCAAACAGCATAATTTTAAATTGGTAGATACTAAGCCAATGTTATTTGATGCGTTTTATGTGAGTATGCTTTCAGAAAAATATAAAGCTAATCGCTTTGGTTTTTTGCGTGGTTTTTGTGTTGGTTTATGGTCAAATTTCAAAGCAATACGCTCGGGCGAGTATTCCTCTTTAATTTATTGTTTAAAAAACCTTAAAAACTAATTTAAAGCGCCTACATGAGTTTTTAGGCGCTCTAATGATTAATGTGACTTAAACTTTTTAAAACTACATTAAATCGCTTTAAATTACTGCTTATTTATCATTTTTATTTATTGTTTTGTGTTTTTATATAAAAATTTCTTATTATTAATTTGTTCCTATATAAAAGTTTATTTTATCACATAATTTAATATTTATTTAATAAAGTGATTCATATCTTTAAATTACATTTGTTTTATTATTAAATCTATAATTTTAAAAATGAAAAAAATAATTTTAGCATTTGGGTCTTTAATTGTAATGTCGTCATGCAACCAACAAAAAATTGGTTTTGTTGATAACTCTGAATTGATTAATGAATATCAAGAAAAAAAAGATGTCGAATCAAAAATTAAAGCAAAAGTTGATGCTTTTCAAAAACGTACCGATAGTTTACGTCAAAGTTTTCAACTTGAAATTAAGGAGGCTGAGTTAAAAGCTCGTAAAATGTCACAACGTGCAGTACAACAATTAAGTCAATCCTTGCAAGAAAAAGAGCAAGTATTATCGCAACGTGTACAATTTGAGCGCTCGCAAATTACAAATGAAAGTCAAGCTAAAAATGACTCGTTAATAAAAAAGGTTAAAAGTTTTGTAAAAAACTATGCTAAAACTAACGGTTACACCTATATTTTAGGAAGTAACGAAGCTGGAAGCGTTATGTATGGCGATGAGTCTAATAATTTAACAACACAAGTATTAAAGGCGCTTAATGAGGATTATGCTAAAAGCAAATAACTTATGTCTTAATCAAAATACAAAAGAGATTAGCAAAATTTGTTAATCTCTTTTTTTGTTTCATATTTTAGCTAAAAAACAATGTTGCTTAAATTTATTTACAATTTTTTAATACAAAGTGTCCCTTTAGTTTTAAAGCTAATAGCGCTTTTTAACCATAAAATTAAGCTAGGAGATAAGGGGCGAGCACAAACCTTTAAAATGCTTAAAAACCAAATTGATTATACAAATCAAACTATTTGGTTTCATTGTGCCTCTTTAGGCGAGTATGAGCAGGGTTTGCCTGTTTTTAAATCTATAAAACAACACTATCCTAATCACAAAGTTATACTTACTTTTTTTTCGCCGTCGGGTTTTGAAAACAAAAAAAACAGCCCCATTGCCGATGTAATCGTGTATTTACCAATAGACACACCAGCCAATGCCAAGCGGTTTATACAATTGGTAAAACCACAATTAACAGTATTTGTAAAGTATGATATTTGGCCAAATTATCTAAATCAGCTAAAACAAATAGGAGGAGAGGCGTTATTAATTTCGGCATTATTTCGCCCCAAACATCGATTTTTTAAATGGTATGGTAAATGGATGATTCCGTCGTTAAAAACATTTAAACATATTTTTGTTCAGGACAAACAATCTAAACAATTGTTAGAGGGCATTAAACTTTTTAACGTTACCCTTTCGGGAGATACACGCTTTGATAGGGTTGCCAGCCAATTAACAATGGATAATACATTAGCGTTTATCGAGCAATTTATAAATCAAAAACCATGTGTTGTTGCTGGCAGTACTTGGGAGGCCGATGAGGCTTTATTTATAAATTACATTAACAATTGCAAAACCGATACTAAATTTATCATCGCTCCGCATAATGTTAACCAAGGGCAAATAAAAAAATTAAAAAGCCAGCTTACCGCATCTTCTATTTTATTTTCTGAGCATACACAACACCAACAACCGCTGCAAGATTATAAGGTATTTATTGTAGATACCATTGGGCTATTATCAAAATTATACCATTATGCAGACATCGCTTATATTGGCGGGGCAATGGGTGGTACAGGTTTGCATAACACGCTCGAAGCAGCTGTTTTTGGAGTACCAATTATCATTGGCGACAAGTTTAAAAAATTTCCGGAGGCAATACAAATGCAACAACAAGGCGGTTTATTTTCCGTAGGCAATCAAACACAATTTAATTTGATTTTAGATACCCTTATTTCAAATCCAACGGCACAACAAACAGCAGGGCAAGTAAATGCCAATTATGTAAAACAAAAAAGGGGTGCTGTAAATACTATTGAAGCGTATATTAAAAAAACAGTAATTTTGTAAAAAAAACAGTTTTGGTTAAAATTGATACTATTGAATTGCCCGATTTTCCGTTGCTTTTAGCACCGATGGAAGACGTAAGCGACCCGCCTTTTAGAGCCCTTTGTAAAGAACAAGGCGCCGACTTGGTGTATACCGAATTTATATCGAGCGAGGGTTTAATACGCGATGCCGCAAAAAGCACAATGAAACTAGATATTTACGAAAAAGAACGCCCTGTTGGGATTCAAATTTTTGGTGCAAATCTAGATTCGATGTTGCAATCGGTAGATATTGTTGAAAAGTCAAAACCCGATATTATAGATATTAATTTTGGTTGCCCAGTAAAAAAAGTGGTAAGCAAAGGCGCAGGTGCAGGTATTTTAAAAGATATTGATTTGATGGTTTCGCTTACGCGAGAAATGGTAAAACGTACGCATTTGCCAATTACTGTAAAAACACGCTTAGGTTGGGACCACGACTCTATAAAAATTGTTGAAGTAGCCGAGCGCTTACAAGATGTAGGCTGTAAAGCCATATCAATTCATGGTCGTACACGCGCACAAATGTATAAAGGTGAAGCCGATTGGAAACCAATTGCACAGGTAAAAAATAACCCGCGAATGCACATTCCGGTATTTGGTAATGGCGATGTTGATAGCCCTGAAAAAGCGGCTTTAATGCGTGACCAATTTGGCTTAGATGGTGCAATGATAGGAAGAGCAACCATTGGTAATCCGTGGTTTTTTAAACAAGTAAAACATTTTTTTAATACGGGTGAGCATTTAGCACCAATTTCGTTAGAAGAACGGGTCGTGGCGGCAAGGCGCCATTTAGAAATGGCCATTGATTGGAAAGGCGAAAAACTAGGCGTTTTTGAAACCCGACGTCACTACACCAATTATTTTAAAGGCATACCAGGTTTTAAACCTTACCGTATGAAAATGGTAACAAGCGATGACGCTAAAGATGTTTTTGACGCCTTTAATGAGGTTTTAGATGTGTTTGCTAACCATCGTTTTGAGGTGTAACATTATACATAATGCTTAATTTGAAATTATAAAGTAAGCCATGAAAACAGATATTGTATGTCATGATGATGAAGATTTTAATAATATAGATTATACTGAAAAAGCCCTTTATAATAACGAATTTTTAAACTGCACTTTTACAGGCTGTAACTTTAGTAAAAGCAAATTAAATGGCAGTAGTTTTGAGGACTGTGAGTTTGATACGTGTAATTTTTCTGTAGCTCAACTTACAGGAGTTAGTTTTATTGGGGTTACTTTTACTAATTGTAAACTGTTGGGCATTAATTTTACAACGTGCAATAGCCTATTTTTGGGTTTTGAATTTTATAATTGTAGGATGGATTATTGTTTGTTTTTTGGCACCAACCTAAAACACACAAAATTTATAGAGTGTTCGTTAAAAGAAGTCGATTTTTCGGATACCGATTTGACTTCGGTTGTTTTTTCAAAATCAGACTTAACAGCAGCACGATTTTTAAATTCAAAATTAGAGCACACAGACTTTAGAACTGCCAAAAATTTTACGATCGACCCAGAAATTAATACAATTAAAAATGCAAAATTTTTAGCATCTAACCTTCAAGGCTTATTAAAAAAATATCAATTAGAGATAACGCAAAACGTATAAGAAACTTAGGGCAGTTGATAAGCACTTTTATTTCGGTTAAAATCAACCCCCTGTTTTTTTTACCACAGTTCTTTGTTGTTTTTCATGAAGTCGTATTCATAATTTTTATATTCTATTTTACGCGTAAATAACCGAAAATAAATATTATTGCAAGACTCAAATTATTACTAATTAAAAATGTATTACTGAATGTTTGGTTGTACGCTGAATCTGAAGCAGGGAAAACTATGATTAAAATTAAGTTAGAACAAATAAAAGGTATTAATATTGTCAAAGATAATATCCAGTTATTTTCAAAGAATACATTTGAAACAGAGTATATAATTAATGATACAACAGAGGTTAAAAATGTTATAATAAAGATATCTGAAAATATAATTACGAAGCTTAATTTTACAATTGGTTTTGGATAAATTCTATTAAATATTATTGGGCTAATAATTATATAAAGAAGAGATAATGTAAGACACCAAATTACTTTGTTTTTATATTTAGGTTTAAGGTCAGACATTGTTATTTATTGTTTTTCGTGGATTTGCACTCTTAATTAATGAAAACTTATTATCAGTAAAGTACTGAAAATAGTCATGATTAAGTACTATCTGTTTTCAGATTATATAAAACTAAGAAAAAATTTCCATAAAGATTATCAGTTAATGCTTTGCTAATTTCTGTTTTCTCTCATTTTTCAGGTATACAGCTTATATTCCGTTATACTTTGTTAAGTTTTATAAAGAAGAGATTTAGGTTCTTTCTTTTTATTTTCTGAATAAACATCAAATTTTCATTTTTTTAAACGATCAATTTGTTTATGTTTTTTAATTCTGTTTACGGAGATATTCTTAAGTTTCCGTTTAGGCTTTCTGATTTCATTAGCAAAAATTAGGTTTAATTATCACAAGGAATAGAGTTCAAAAGAGAGATTTTTTTAAATAATAAATAACGGTCTCGTAAAAGAATAATAGTGAGTTTTGAAAC
>CALDUQ010000041.1 GCA_937924845.1 uncultured Flavobacteriaceae bacterium | reverse complement strand
CTTTGTAAATACGAAAAACGAAAAGGAAAACCTATTACTATACTTGATGGCTATACAGGAGCAACCAAGGATTTTAAAATTTTAGCTAAAGAACTAAAAACCTTTTTGGGGGTTGGCGGCAGCTTTAAAGATGATAAAATTATTATTCAAGGTGATTATAGAGATAAAATTATGAGTTTACTCAAAGATAAAGGCTTTAAGGTAAAACGTGTTGGCGGTTAATAAAACATAAAATATGGCATTAGCTTCATCAGAATTAATACTAAATCCAGACGGCAGTATTTATCACCTTAATTTGCGCCCTGAGCATATTGCCAAAACAATTATAACTGTTGGTGACCCCGACCGAGTAGCTCAGGTAAGTAAGCATTTTGACCGTATAGATTTTAAATTGCAAAAACGTGAATTTAAAACACATACAGGGATTTATAAAGGTTTGCCAATTACAGTGATTTCTACAGGTATAGGTACCGATAATATTGATATAGTGCTAAATGAACTTGATGCACTTGTTAATATTGATTTTAAAACCAAAACGATAAAACATGCACATACGCAATTGCGTATTATAAGAATTGGCACTTCGGGAGCAATTCAAAATAATATACCAGTAGATAGTTTTTTAATTAGTGAGTTTGCTGTTGGTTTTGATAGCTTGTTGCATTTTTACGATAGCTCACATGTGCAGCATAATGACATTGCTGAAAGTTTGATGAAGCAAACCCAATGGTTTGAAAACAAATCAAAACCCTATGTAGTTAGTGTAGATAATGAGTTGCTAAATCAATTCAAATCAAGTCAAACTATTAACGGGTTTACAGCAACAAATGTTGGTTTTTATGGCCCCCAAGGGCGCGTGCTTAGATTGCCAGTTCAGGATCAAAATTTAAATGATAAATTAGCACAGTTTTCATTCAAAAACAAAAATATCACAAATCTAGAAATGGAAACCGCTGGTATTTATGGACTTTCAAAATTGCTTAACCATAAAGCCATTTCGTTAAATGCCATTTTAGCCAATCGTGCTAATGGCACATTTAGTAATAACCCAAATCAAATTGTAGATAAGCTAATAGCTTATACGCTAAATAAATTAGTGTCTTAAAAATATGCAAACAGTAAAAATTGGCGGCGTGCCAGAACATTTTAATCTAGCTTGGTACTTAACGCTTAAAGAAAAATCATACCAAAAAGAAAACATAAACCTAAGGTGGACCGATTACCACGGTGGTACGGGACAAATGTGTAAAGCGCTTCGTAATAAAGAAATTGATATGGCAGTGGTGCTTACCGAAGGTGTTATTAAAGATATTACCGAAGGTAGCCCTTGTAAAATTGTTCAGGTATTTGTGAAATCACCATTAATATGGGGGATTCACGTTGCAGCTCAGTCAAAATTTAAAACTATAAGTGATATTAAAGGTAGGCGTGCTGCAATTAGCAGGTACGGGTCAGGATCACATTTAATGTCGTATATTAACGCTACAAAACATAATTGGAGCTTAGATACAGATTTAAACTTTGAAGTGATAAAAAATCTTGATGGCGCAGTAAAGGGGTTAACTAACGCTGAAGCGGATTATTTTTTATGGGAAAAATTTACAACAAAACCTATTGTTGATCAAGGAGTATTTAGACGTATTGGAAATATCCCAACACCATGGCCATGTTTTGTAATTGCCGTTCGTGATGAGTTTATTGAAAATAATACGCAAGCACTTAAATCAATTTTAAATATTATTAATGCTCAAACCGCTGCTTTTAAAACCATACCAAATATTGATAAAACTATAGCCAATCGCTATGAGCAAAAACTCGAAGACGTTCAACAATGGCTGTCGTTAACCGAGTGGTCGCAAACAGCATTAAGTGCATCTGTTGTAAATGATGTGCAAAATCAATTATTAGCATTACAAATTATTGATACTAAATTAGCTTATGAAAATTTGGTGGTTGATGTGTTGTAACTATATTTTGCAATAAACTTTAATTTATGACTAATAATCGTTTTGATAATCTTAAAAATTGCCGTCCGAAAATTTCTTCAGTAAAAATAAATACAGCAATGCGTGATGTTGAGCGTTTTCAAAATATAACGCTTCGTCCTGTTTTAAAGTTACAAAATGACTTGTTTTTGGTAATGTTTCATAAATACATTAAAAAACAAAAAGATACGTTTTACCAGCTGGGTTTAGATAATCGTTTGGGTTATGTGGAGCACGCTATACAAAAGGATTTAAAATTTAAGGTGATGTTAATTGGGGTTGTAATTGGTCAGTTTACGATTAAAGAATATGAGTTTTATAGTTTTAATACAAGTTCTATAAATAAACGTATTACAGCTATGATTGTTAAAAGAATTCAAAGTCAAATTCAATATTTTGAGGATAAACAATAACTAAAAGTATGCAGCAAACTACAATAAATAAAAGTGCTTTTGATTTTTTAAAACGTCTAGAACAAAACAATACACGCGAATGGTTTGCCGAGCATAAAACCGAATTTAAAGCTATTGAAGCTGACATGAAATCATTTTTTAATGCCTTGGCTGAAGATGTTAAATGTCATGACGAAATTGATCGTACAAAAATATTTAGAATTTATAGAGATGTGCGGTTTTCTAAAAATAAGACGCCTTATAAAATTAATTTTTCAAGTAGTTTGTCAAGGGCGGGTGCAAGTTTAAGAGGCGGTTATTATACCCACATTCAGCCCAATAATGCAAGTTTTATAGCAGGTGGATTTTGGGCACCAGAAAAAGACGATTTATTGCGAATTAGGAAAGAATTTGAACTTGAAGCCGATGAGTTTAGAGCAATTATAAATAAAAGTGATTTTAAAAACATTTGGGGTAATTTACAAGGTGATGAATTAAAAACGGCACCACGAGATTTTGATAAGTCACATCCAAATATAGATTTGATAAAAAAGAAGTCCTTTGTGTTTACACGAAAATTTACAGATGCAGAGGTGTTATCGCCAAGTTTTATTAGTGAAGTAAATCTGTCTTTTGAGGCAATACGCCCGTATTTTGATTTTATGAGTGCAGTGCTAACAACCAATTTAAATGGTGAGTCGCTAATAGATTAATACTTGTTGAAATGCAACTACCAATTTATAGGTACTTTGTTTAATGATTTTAAAAGGGTATTTGTTTTGCTAAAATGCTTGTTGTTAAACCAGTAACCTCTATTGGCGCTTAGCGGCGAAGGGTGACCAGAGGTTAATATATGATGTTTGTTTTTGTTAATCAATTTTACCTTTTTTTTAGCAAAACCACCCCAAAGTAAAAAAATAACATCTTGTTTTTGTGTGCTAATGGTTGTAATTACGGTATCGGTAAAAGTTTCCCAGCCTTGTTTTTGATGGCTACCTGCTTGCCCTTCTCTTACGGTTAATGTGGCATTAAGTAATAAAACACCTTGTTTAGCCCAGTGTGTTAAATCACCATGTTGAGGTGTTTGGTACTCAATATCATTGTTTAGCTCTTTAAAAATATTATTCAATGAGGGCGGAAATGGGGTGTTTTTATTTACCGAAAAGCAAAGCCCATTGGCTTGCCCTTTGCCGTGATAAGGATCTTGTCCAATAATTACAACTTTTAAATCATCAAAAGTGCAATAATTAAATGCGTTAAAAACTTCGCTTAGGTTGGGGTAACACGTGTTGTTTTTGTATTCTGTTAAAATAAATGCCTCTAATTTTTTAAAATAGGGGTTGTTAAATTCATTATTTAAAATTGATTTCCAGTCGTTTGGTAAGTTGCTAGTCATTATTTTTAATTGAATTACTAATGTTAAGCTCTAAAAGTGTTAAGTATTTGTATAAATTCATATAGAAATTATATTTTAGCTAAAAATAAAGATAATAACTTTTTTTATGGAAAATAGTAATAGAGGATTAAAAGTAGGTTTAGGTATCGCAATTGCTTTAGTATTAGGATTAGGGATTTATGCCTTTAATTTATATGGCGATAGTATAGAAACTCAAAAACAGCTTACGCAAGAAAAAGAATTAGTGTTAAATGACCTTAGCCAAATGGCATCCCAATATGATGCTGCTATTGGTGAAAATGAAATCGCTAATGAAAAATTAATTGAGGCTAAAAATAAAATTGAAAGCCTTTCTACGTCTTTAAAAACTTCTGAAAGCACAATAGCAAGTTTACGTAGTTACCGAACAAAATTTAAAGCACTTCAAAAAGAAATGTCAGTTTTGTTAAAAGAAAATGATGCATTACGTGCCGAAAATACAGTGTTGGCATCAGATTTAGATTATACAAAAAAGGAGTTACAAGCACGCGCTTCTTATAACGACTCGTTGGTTAGTCAAAATAATGAATTAGCAACTATAGTTACCGAAGCTTCTGTAATGTCAATCACAGGATTAAACGCTACTGGAGTTATCGCACGTAACTCGGGCAAACTTATTCCTACCGATAAATCAAAACGTGCAGATAAGGTTAAAGTGTGTTTTACCGTTGCAAAAAACCCATTGTTAAAACCAGGTAATAAAACATTATATGTGCAAGTTATTGCGCCAAATAGAGCTGCTATAGGTTTAAATCAGCGTGTAGTTTTTGATGAGCATCAATATAATTTTAGTGTAAAAAGTAAGTTTAATTATGAGCAAAAAAACTTAGATATTTGTGAATACATTAATGTAACCAATAAAAAGGAAGGCTTTCAAAAAGGCACCTATATTGTTAATCTTTTTGATGAACACCGTTTGTTGTCTACATCAAGATTTCAGTTAAAATAAAATTTTAAATACTAACGGGCTATTCTTTAAACACACGTAATTGTGCTTTGTAGCCCGTTGTTATTAACCATTGGTTAGCTGCTATAAGTGTGTTAGATTCGTTATAAACTTCGAGTTGAGCAGTATTTGGACTAGAGCTACCTTCATTTAAAGCTTCAAATTCAATAGTATTATGCCCATCTTTTAATTTTACATCTATAGTGTAATATGATGAAGTTAACGTGATTTTTGATATAAGTACTTCGCCATTTAAAAGTAATTTTATGCGATCGCCGTCTACATACTCATGGTCGCGACATTGAATTCTAAAATACCTCGATTTTGTTTTAAGGCTACCTAAAAAAAAGTCTTTTCTGTATTTGGCAATATTGCGATTATTTTCGCCGTAAGTTTTGTTAATATGCCATTGTGGTAAAGGTAGTTTGCTGTTGTCAGAAAAATTTACGCCAGCGCGTTTTTTTGAAGTCGTGTTGGTTTTATCAACAGCTATTGGTGTAGCTTTTTTGTCAGAAGCACCTAATATTGGTGTAGCTTTTACAGCAATACTTTTATTAGGGATGTCAGTGGTGTCAATAGCTTCAATTTTAATACCGCCTTTTACCGAACGATCAATTTGCCCAAATGTAGGTGTCATGACTAAAAGAATTACTAAAATGCTAAACTTTTTAAAATTCATAATGCTTGTATAACAGTTGTAAAAATATATAATTACGCATTGTTTTAGCGTGTGTTTTTGGTTTTATTAACTAAAATTTAGTTGATTTTTAACAAAACATTACCAATAACCGTACCATTTAGTGTGTAAAATAAACTGTTCCTTACGTGTAGGTTTATTCAATAAATTTATGAGTAAGATGAGGAGAAGGTAATGCGCATTGCTCTGTTTTTCCAAACCATTTGTATCGGTTTTTTGCAATGTAATTGTAAACCAAATCTCTAATAAACGGTGGTAAAATTAAAAATATGCCTAATAAATATCTAGGGAATCCTAATTTTAAAGCAATTTTAATGGCTGCTGTCGATTTTTTATAAATACCCTTTTTGGGGATATAAAGTAAAATCGAATCTGTTTGTTTAGGGTCGATATTAAATTTTGACATTATTGAAGCGCCAACTGATGATTGTAGTGAAGCAAAAATAAATGTATTGTTTTTGTCATGTTTAATTACATATAAAACAGTGCTGTTGCAAAGGTTGCATGTACCATCAAATAAAATAAGTTGTTTATGTTTAGGGATGTCAATCATTATTATTTTTTAGCTTCTACCAATTCAAGGCTGTCTATACTAACATTAGTCGTAAAAATACCATAATTTACTACAGCTTTGTTTTTTTCTAGTTTGTCAATACTGCCAATCGCTTTTCCGTTTTCTAATCTAACACGATCACCAATTTTTAATGTTGGCTTAGGTTTTGGTGTATCTATAGTTTTTTGTTTTTCGGCTTTCTTTTTTTTGCGTATTACAGCAATTTTTTGATTGACTTCGTTTTGCGTTTGTTTCGTAATTACTGCTTCTTTTTTCTTTTCCTTTGGATTTAAGTTTTTGCGTTTGGCATTTTCTACAGTCACAATTTTAAAAAACTCTGCAATGAGTTCTTTTTTGCGTTTGTTTTGAAAATAATTTTCGGCAAGGGTGTTAATTTTTTGCCCTAAATAAATTAAGCGTTGGTTGCTGTCGTATAATTGTTGATAGCTTTCTAGTTTTTTTTGAATCCGTTCGTTGATGCCTTCGAGTTTATCAGCTTCAGCTATTTTTTTTTGTTCATTAACTTTTAGTGAGCGTTCTGTTTTTTCAAGTTTAGAGCGTTCTTTTTGCAATTTAGCAATTGTGGCGTCAAAACGTACTTTGCTGCGTTCAATTTTCTTTTTAGCCTTGTTAATTAAGTTGTACGGTATACCGTTTTTTTGAGCAACTTCAAATGTAAATGAACTTCCGGCTTGACCGATAGCGAGTTTATACATAGGTTCTAACGTTTTTTCGTTAAACATCATGTTTGCATTTAGCATTTGGGGCAACTCATTGGCAAGCATTTTTAAATTAGAATAATGTGTTGTTATGATGCCAAAGGCCTCACGGTCGTAAAACACTTCTAAAAAAGTTTCGGCTAATGCGCCACCCAATTCGGGGTCACTACCTGTGCCAAATTCATCGATTAAAAAGAGGGTATTTGCATTACACTTTTTTAAAAAGTAATTCATTTGTTTTAAGCGGTAGCTGTAGGTGCTTAAATGATTTTCGATAGATTGGTTGTCGCCAATATCACTTAATATACGATCAAATAAACAAACTGTACTACGCTCATGTACAGGTATTAGCATGCCGCTTTGTAGCATAAGTTGTAATAGTCCAACGGTTTTAAGTGTAATGCTTTTTCCGCCAGCATTAGGGCCAGAAATTACAATAATTCTGCTGTTTTGTTTTAACTCGATGCTTTGCGGGTGGGTTGTTTTTTTTAATTCACGATTAGATAGATATAATAAAGGGTGATAGGCATCACGAATATAAAAGTGACGTTTGTTGGTAATTTCGGGTAAAATGCCATTTATGGATTGTGCAAATTTTGCTTTGGCAAAAACACAATCTAATTGCGTTAAAAATTGCTGGTAATTGTTTAGTAGCTCAATATGAGGTCTTATAAAATTGGTGAGTGCTTTTAAAATTCTAACAACTTCTTCTTGCTCTTCGTATTCTAAATTGTTTAATTCTCGCGTGTATTGTAAGGTTGCTTCGGGTTCAATATACACAATACTGCCCGTTTTACTGCCGCCCATTATGCTGCCTTTTACTTTACGACGATACATTGCTTTTACGGCAAGTACGCGGTGGTTATCAATTACAGATTCGCGAATGTCATCAAGATAATCAAGATTGTTGTAATTGGTTAAAGCGGTTATAAAGCTGGAGTTTATTTTTCCTTTTAACCCGTTTATCGATTGCCTTAGTGACAGTAATAGTGCAGAGGCATTATCTTTAACTTGATCAAATTTATCAATAATAGTTTGTATTTCGGTAATAACAACGTTGGTGAATTCAATTTTTGAAGCCGTGTTTGCTAATGTAGGGTAGTAGGTGTTAAATTTTTTAAAAAACTTTAATAGCTCATTTACGGTGAGTGTTATGCTACTTATTTTTTTAAAACTCGATATTTCTAAATAACTATTTTCGATTTCTAATAGCATTAACTCTTTGTTAATATTATCAAACCCATGATTGGGTATGCGATTATCGTTGTAAAAAGATGATACAAACTCATTAGTAAGATTTAAAGCATGTAAAACTTCTTCTTTGGTTTTGTATGGTAGTAACTGGTTGGTTTGGGTTTTTCCCAATGTAGTGATACAATTATTGCTTACCAGTTGTAATACTTTGGCGTACTCTAAATCTTGTAATGTTTTTTCGTGAATAGTTATCATTAATGTGTTTCCCTTTTTGAGGCTTTCTTAAAGGGCAAATTTAGGTTCAAATTGTTAGATACTCAAATATTGGTTGTTGTATGATGGTTTAAAATTTAATCTTTAAATATGTTGTTAGGAAAGGTAACGATACTTTCAAAACCTTTGTCGTTAATGGCCGAAACTCCGAAAAAATAATTATCAATTACAATGCCTTGTAGGGTAAATTGCGTTGTATTTTCTACAATACGCGACTGATCCCAGGTTGGTGAAGTGGTATCTCTCCAGTAAATTTTGTAGCTTTTTACATTAGGTACAGCACTCCATTTTAATTTTACCGAAGGCTCAACAATGCCGCCAATGCTAACGGTGGTTGGTGCTGGCGGTGCAGATGCTAGGCAAGCTAAATTTATTGCATTTACAGCAGTTAGTTTTTTGACATAGCCAAAATTGACGTGATCAAAAGTATCGCCATAACTAATGCCGTTTTCAACCCTGATGTCTTGGTGTTGTTGTGTGTAGTTTTCATGAGCTTCCATAATTCGTACTCCAGCAAATCCTAAATCATTAAAAGGCCTGTGGTGTCCGCCTCGTCCAAAACGATCAAGTCTGTAAATCATTTTAGGGTTCATTTCGGGCATGTAAGTTTTAACATTTTTGTAAATGTATCTTGCTAATTGTCGTGAGTTACCATCTACTTCGCCACCATAAAAACGTCGTGCTTTTCTTTTACTTTCAGATTCGTTTGCGGGTACAGGTTCTGAAAAAATTCTAAACGCTCGGTTGTCAATCACACCATCAACACCCTTAATGTTGCCAATCATATCATTATTAAGTACACCTATAACATCCCAGTTGTTAAGTTTTGCATAATTAGCTAGCCCTTTGCCGCCAAAAAGGCCTTGCTCTTCGCCCGATAGCCCCACGTAAACAATGCTGCTTTCAAATTTGTACTGGCTTAACACCCTTGCCGCTTCAATAGTTCCTGCCATTCCGGAGGCATTATCATTAGCGCCAGGCGCATCTGTTGTAAAATCCATGGTGTCGCTTGCGCGAGAATCAATATCACCACTCATAATAACATATCGGTTTGGGTATTTTGTGCCTTTTTGTATGGCGATTACATTTACAATCCAAGCGTCATGTGGTACACGTTTATGGTTTTCTTTTTTAACAAAATCTTTTTGGTAAAATACGCTTAAACAGTTGTTACAATTGGTTGAAATAGTTTCAAATTCGTGTTTTATCCAACGTCGTGCTGCACCTATACCTCGTGTATTTGATAGTGTGTCACTAAAGGTGTTGCGAGTGCCAAACTCGGTAAGTGTTTTAATGTCTTTTTTGATACGATTGCTAGATATATTTTCAGTAATATCATATAATTGTTGGTGATTTTGAGAAAAAGCAGTCGTAAAAAACGTGATGAGTAAAATTGAAAGTATAGTTTTCATTGTATTAAGATAATTTGGTTTTAATTAATGGTAAGGCTTTATTTTCAATGGTGTTAAGTAGTGTTTTGAAATGGTTTTCAGTAGTAAACGGATTCATTATTGTGGTTCTTAAATAAAAAACATTGTTAAGTATGGTTTGTACAATGTAAAATTCGCCATCCTCTAGTAAATGTTGTCTTACCGTTTTGTTAATAGTATTTAGTTGGTTGTTGTTTAAATTGGGGTTTATGTATCTAAAACAAACAATATTAGACATAGGTTTAATAAAATACTCAAAATTTTGATGCGCTTTTATAACCTTAGTAAATACATGAGCGAGGTCATATAAGGTTGTAACAAAATCATCAAAAATTGTAGTGCCGTATTGTGAAATGATGCTAAACCAATGTGCCGACATCATGGTTTTTGTACACTCAAAGGTTTGTTTGGCTAAGTTATACCAGTCGTCTTCAGTCGAAGACTGCAATAAATAATCAGCCTTTTGGGTAAATGTTTTACGTGCGTTAATTTTATTTTTAAACAATAATGCTGTGTTTGTGGCAGGCATCATTAACATTTTATGCCCATCAATTACAACCGAATCGGCTTTTGAAATTCCGTTTAATAACCCTTTGTATTTGTTAGAAAATATACCACCGCCGCCGTGAGCTGCATCAACATGAAACCAAATGTTTTTCGAGCTAGCAAACTCGGCAAGGCTATTTAGGTTGTCAAAAATACCGGTAGCTGTAGATGGTGCACTGCCTACAATGGCAAAAATTTCAATATTATTAGTGGTAGCTTTGGTGTAATATTTTTCGAGTAGTGTTGTATCGATTTTGTAATCTTTGCCTACCGGAATTTTAATAATTCCGAGGTCACCAAGACCCATAATTCGGGCAGCACGATCGATGCAATAATGCGCTTGCTCTGAAACCATGATGCCAAGTTGTTTTTTATTGCCGTCATTCCATACATTATTAGTGACAATTGCTTTGCGCGCACTTAGCATAGCTGTTAAATTGGCTAGTGTGCCTCCGGAAGTTAAAAAACCTCCAGATGTTGTATTGTAGCCCAAATGTTTACAGAGTAAATTGGTAATTAAATGCTCAATTGCTGTGGCGGCAACGCCCATTTCAAAAACTGCCATGCCATTGTTTAAAATACTAGTTGTTAAGTTTGATAAACCGTTAATAGGTAGTGGTGGCGTAACTTGATGACCAAGATATTTTGGGTGGTGTAATTTTATTGAATGTTTAATTAGGGTTTCAAAAAAGTGATTTGGGTTATCGTTATTTTTGAAGTTTTTCCAAAACTCAAGTTCGTTTTTAGGTGTATCCCAGTGTATAACTTTAGGGTTGGTTTCGTTAATATTAGTATTAAGGTGGTCGGCAAGTATATCAATGAGTTGATGTCCTTGCTGTCTAAATGACTCGGCGCTGTAAGCAGATTTTAAACGGTTTAAATTCATTTGATAAAGTTAATAATATAAAATTATTAATCGGTTCAATTTACTATTTTTGCATTTCTTAAAAGAGTAAAATTTTATGTTTGATAATTTAAGCGATAAGTTAGATAAAGCACTTCATGTATTAAAAGGACATGGAAGTATAACAGAAGTAAATGTTGCCGAAACCTTAAAAGAAGTACGCCGAGCATTATTAGATGCCGATGTTAACTTTAAAATAGCTAAAGAGTTTACTAAAAAAGTAAAAGAAAAAGCATTAGGCCAAAATGTATTAACAACGTTGCAGCCAGGTCAACTTATGGTGAAGTTGGTTAAAGATGAGTTAACTGAATTAATGGGTGGTGATGCCGCTGGTGTTAATTTATCTGGAAAACCATCTGTAATTTTAATGTCAGGTTTACAAGGGTCTGGTAAAACAACTTTTTCAGGAAAGCTTGCTAATTATCTTAAAAACAAAAAAACAAAAAAGCCGCTATTGGTTGCTTGTGATATTTATCGTCCAGCAGCAATAGATCAGTTACATGTTGTAGGTGAGCAAATTGGGGTTGAGGTATTTAGCGATAGAGGCAATACTGATCCTGTTGCAATATCAACCGCCGCGATAGCTCATGCAAAAGCAAACGGACACAATGTAGTGATTATTGATACTGCAGGGCGTTTGGCCGTTGATGAAGCTATGATGAATGAAATTTCTAACATTCATAAAGCTATACAACCACAAGAAACTTTGTTTGTTGTTGATTCGATGACAGGTCAAGATGCTGTAAATACAGCAAAAGCCTTTAATGATGTGCTTAATTTTGACGGTGTTATTTTAACAAAGTTAGATGGTGATACACGTGGTGGAGCAGCAATTTCAATAAAATCGGTAGTTAATAAACCAATAAAATTTATTGGTACTGGTGAGAAAATGGAAGCCATTGATGTGTTTTATCCGTCTCGTATGGCAGATAGGATATTGGGTATGGGTGATGTGGTGTCGCTTGTTGAACGTGCTCAAGAGCAATTTGATGAAGAGGAAGCTAGAAAACTTCAAAAAAAAATCGCTAAAAATCAATTTGGTTTTGATGATTTTTTAAAGCAAATACAGCAGATTAAAAAAATGGGTAACATGAAGGACCTTATGGGTATGATACCTGGTGCTGGTAAAATGATGAAAAATGTAGATATTGATGACAATGCATTTAAAGGTATAGAGGCTATTATACACTCAATGACACCAAAAGAACGTACATCGCCTTCAATTATTAATGCTAGCAGAAAAAAACGTATTGGTAAAGGTTCAGGAACATCAGTTCAGGAGGTTAATCAATTGTTAAAGCAGTTTAATCAAATGAGTAAAATGATGAAAATGATGCAAGGCGGAAAAGGTCGTGCAATGATGCAGGCAATGCGTAACATGAAACAATAATCTATAAAAATTTAATAGTATGGCAACTGTTCTCGACGGCAAAAAAATTAGTAAAGATATAAAGCAAGAAATTGCCGAAGAGGTAAAAAAAATGTTGTTAAAAGGTGAAAAACCACCACATTTAGCAGCTGTAATAGTAGGTAATGATGGAGCGAGTTTAACCTATGTAGGTAGTAAAGTAAAAGCTTGCGAACTGGTGGGTTTTAAATCAACAATGATTAGGTTGTCAGGAACGATAAGCCAAATAGAATTGTTAGATAAAATTGCCGAGTTAAATGCTAATAATGATATTGATGGCTTTATAATCCAGTTGCCATTACCTCCACAAATTAACACGCAAAAAGTGATTATGGCGGTTGACCCAGATAAGGATGTTGATGGGTTTCATCCAGCTAATTTTGGTAAAATGGCATTAGATATGTCTACGTTTATACCAGCCACACCTTTTGGTATTTTAGAGTTGTTAGAGCGTTATAGCGTAGATACAAAAGGAAAGCACACTGTTGTAATTGGCCGTTCGCATATTGTAGGGCGACCAATGAGTATTTTAATGGGGCGTAAAGGTTTTCCTGGTAATTCAACAGTGACCTTAACACATAGTCATACTAAAAATATCACCCAAATTATATCTCAAGCTGACATTGTAATTTCAGCACTAGGGATTCCAAATTTTTTAAAAGCCGAAATGGTTAGAGATGATGCTGTAATTATAGATGTTGGGATAACACGTGTGCCTGATGAGTCACACCCTAAAGGTTACGTGATAAAAGGTGATGTTGATTATGAAAATGTTAGTAAAAAAGCAAGTTTTATTACCCCTGTGCCTGGTGGTGTAGGGCCTATGACTATTGCAATGCTTTTAAAAAACACGTTGTTAGCTAGGCAATTACATCAATTAAAATGTTAGTGAGCAAATATTTGACTCATATCTTTAAAGCTTTTAAACTCTAAAGCATTACCCGATGGATCTTTAAAAAACATGGTTGCTTGTTCGCCAACTTCGCCTTCAAATCTAATGTAAGGTTCGATAATAAAATTAACGTTGTGGGTTTTTAATCGTTTTGCGAAATTTTGAAAATTTTCCCAGTCTAACACCACACCAAAATGGGGTATTGGTACACTTTTGCCATCAACAGGATTGTGAGCGGTATTGTTTTTAAATTCACCTTGTAGGTGAATAACAAATTGATGACCAAAAAAGTTAAAATCAACCCAATGATCACTGCTTCTGCCTTCTTCACAACCTATAATATCTCTATAAAACTTTCGACAAGATTCTAAGTTATGTACAGGTACGGCAAGATGAAAGGGTGTGAGATTTTGCATAATAGTTGTGGTTAATGTGTAACAAATTTTAAATATATCAAAAAAAATAAAATTGCAGGCAACCTTTTGTTTGTTTTTTTCGTCTTTATAGATAGAAGATAAAATGAAACCAATATTGAAAATTATTCAATTACATAAAAACCATAAAACACTTTTAAAAAAAGTAAGGCATAACGACAGAAATGCTCAACAGCAATTATATACTTTGTTTTCGCCAAAAATGCTTAGTGTTTGCAGGTATTACATTAATGATTTGCAATATGCCGAAGAGGTAATGCTTAATGGTTTTTTTAATGTATTTACCAAAATTAATCAATATAAAGATGAAGGTAGTTTTGAAGGATGGATGAGGCGGATAATGGTGCGTGAAGCTATTTCGTTTTTACGACAAAAACAAGCTTTAGTTTTTGAGTATGACGACCATCAAAATTATGTAGATGAAGCGATTCAAATTGATGTAGATATTGATGCCGAAGCAATTCAAATGTATATAGATGGTTTGCCTGAAGGTTATCGATTGGTATTTGTGATGTATGCTATCGAAGGTTATAAACATCATGAAATAGCCGAAATGCTAAAAATTAGTGTAGGCACATCAAAATCACAACTGTTTAAAGCACGTAAATTGTTACAAGAAAAATTAGCTATTAAAAACAAATCTAATTATGGGAGAAAATAATTTTAAATCAAAATTAGAAAATCGAAAAATTTCACCAAGTAAATCTAGTTGGAATGCGCTTGAAGCTAGGTTGGACGCTGTTTCTGTTAGTGAAAAAAAATCACCTAAAATATGGATGTCTATCGCAGCAAGTTTTATAGGGTTAGCTATGATTACTGGTGTATATTTTGTTAATAAAGAAAAAGAGTTTAATGCAAATCAGCATATTGTAAAACTAGATAAACGTATAAATTTAGATAGTATTAAACCGATGGTTAATCAACCTAAAATAGCGGATAATGATGCTAAGGCTGAATTGAAAACTAAGCCAATACTAAAAAAGCAAAAGGATGCAGGTAAAACGATAATAGCTAAAGCCAAATTGACGAATAATATTACAGCTAAAGCTGAAAATACAGATGTAAAATCACCGTCATTAATTACAGATAAAACGCAAACTCAAATTGCTACGGTGGTTGAAAAAATAAAAGAGCTAGACCAAAACGCAAGTCAATTAAATATTGATAGTAATGATGAGGTTGAGCAGCTTTTAAAACAAGCTCAGCATGAAATTACATTTAATAAATTGTATCAAGAAGCAATGAAAACGGTAGATGCACAAGGTTTATTAGATGAGGTGGAAGGCGAATTATTGCAAAGAACAGTTAGAAAAAAAATGGAATTATTTGCAGTAGAAAAATATGAAATTATAGCATCTAGAAATCAAATAGAGAATCAATCAATCAATTATTAAAAATCGAACAGTTATGAAAAACAAATTAAATTTACTAGTAATTCTAAGTTGTTTGTACTTTTTTAGTGCAACAGCTCAAAGTAAAGAAAGTATCAAGAATAAATCTCAAATTGAATTGTTGCAAGAGAAAAGAACAGCAATAGAACAAGAAGAGAAAGCCTTGTTAAAAAAAGCGATAGAAGCAATAAATAGTAAATTAAATAAGAAATTAATTTCAAAAGAAATTGCAGAGTTGCAAAAAAAGGAGGCAGCAATGAAACACGCTTTAAATATTGAAAATAAAATGACAATAATTGACAATAAAATTGAATTGTTAAAACGAAATGTTACAATTGATTCAAATGAAGAACAAGGAGAAGAGTTTATTTCTTTAAATCCCTTTAAAATTTACAATAAAAAGCTAAAATATGATAAACGTACTTCGGGTACATTAGTGTTTGCCTTTGGTTTAAATAATGCGATAGTTGAAGGTGAAGGTTTTGGTGACACACCTTATAAAATTGGTGGTTCTAGTTTTTTGGAATTAGGTTGGGCTTGGAAAACACGAGTATTTAAAAATACTAACTTTTTAAGAATTAAATACGGTCTTTCTCTTGTTTATAATGATTTAAAGCAAAAAGAAAATGTGTTTTTTGTAGAAGATGGGAATGTGACACGTGTTGAGGAATTTCCTTTTGATTTGAAAAAATCTAAACTAGCAGTAGAAAATTTAGTGTTTCCTGTTCATTTTGAAATTGGACCGTCAAAAAAAATTGAGAAGAAAAATTATTTTAGATACAGTACTCGTAAGCAATTTAAAATTGGGATAGGTGGCTATGCTGGGTTTAATATAGATACGCGTCAATCATTAAAATTTAAGAATGAAAATGGAAAAAGTGAGAAAATAATAAATAGAAAAGACTTTAATACTACAGATTTTGTTTATGGTTTGAGTAGTTATTTTTCGATAGGAGAAATTGGTTTATATGCAAAATATGATTTGTCTCCAATCTTTGATAATCAGGCGGTTGATCAAAATAATATATCTTTAGGTATTAGGTTTGATTTAGATTAAAAAATAATTTGAATTGGTCAGTAATTAGGTGTATAAAAATCTGTATTTTTATGCACCTAAATTTTTTTACTTGATATCAAGATCTACCATAGATAAAGTTTTTGAAACTGCTCGTGTCGAGGAGGTTATTGGCGATTTTGTTCAGCTAAAAAAATCAGGAAGCAGTTTTAAAGGATTAAGTCCGTTTAGCGATGAGCGTACACCAAGTTTTATGGTGTCGCCAGTAAAACAAATTTGGAAAGATTTTTCAACAGGTAAAGGAGGGACTTCAGTCTCCTTTTTAATGGAGCATGAGCATTTTACGTATCCCGAAGCGATAAAATACCTTGCTAACAAATACGGTATTGAAATTGAAGAAACTGAGCGTACCAATGAGCAAAAGCAAGAAGCTAGTGAGCGCGAAAGTATGTATTTGGTAAGTGAGTATGCAAGCAAATATTTTAATGATATAATGCATACTACCGATCAAGGTAAATCTATAGGTTTAAGCTATTTTAAAGAACGTGGCTTTACTGAAGAGAGTATTAATAAATTTAAGCTTGGTTATGCCTTAGACGATTGGACTGCTTTTACCGATAGCGCTATTAAAAACGGATATAACTTAAGTTATCTAGAAAAAACAGGTTTAACCATTGTAAAAGGCGACAAAAAATACGATAGGTTTAAAGGTCGCGTTTTGTTTCCTATTAGAAGTATGTCGGGACGAGTATTGGGCTTTGGTGGCAGAATTTTAATTAACGATAAAAAAGCCGCTAAATATTTAAACTCACCCGAAAGCGATATTTATCATAAAAGCAAAGTGTTATATGGTATTTATGAAGCAAAAAAAACTATAGCAAAAGAAGATAATTGTTATTTGGTAGAAGGATATACCGATGTAATCCAGTTTGCTCAAAA
>CALDUQ010000040.1 GCA_937924845.1 uncultured Flavobacteriaceae bacterium | reverse complement strand
TTGCTAGGGTTATTACTGTTAAAAAACCACTTAAATATATTTTTAGTTTTTATGGTATTATAGATTTACTAGCTACAATACCTAAGTATTTGTCTTTATTTATTGTAGGTAGTCATTCATTAATAGCATTAAGAGCATTACGTTTAATGCGCGTTTTTAGAATATTAAAACTAGCACGTTTTATTGGCGAGTCTACTAATTTTGTCAAAGCCTTAAAAGCGAGTAGAATAAAAATTGCTGTTTTTTTATCTTTTGTAATTATCATTTGTGTCATTTTAGGTACAATTATGTATTTAATAGAAAATGGTCAGGATAGCGGTTTTAATAGTATACCTCGAAGTGTTTATTGGACCATTGTAACTTTAACCACCGTAGGATATGGTGATATTGCACCTGCAACTGCTTTTGGTCAATTTATTGCCTCAATTATTATGATTATGGGGTATGGTATAATTGCTATTCCTACAGGCATAGTGTCTTCTGAGTTTTCTAAAACAAAAACTACTGTGGTAACAAATACACAATCATGTGTAAATTGTTCAGCAGAATATCATCCTGATGGCGCACAATTTTGTTATGATTGTGGTAGTGAAATAAACCATTAAATAGTATAGATATCAATTTTAAGAAGAAAAAATATTTAATTTCTATAGTTGGCCCTACAGCCATAGGTAAAACTAGTTTAAGTATAAACTTAGCTAATTATTATAATACTGAAATAATTTCGGCCGACTCAAGACAGTTTTATAAAGAAATGCCTATTGGTACTGCTGCTCCAACTAAAGATGAACTTAAACAAGCTAAGCATAATTTTATTCATAATTTGTCGATTAAAGATGGCTATAGTGTAGGTGCTTTTGAACAACAAGCTATAAGTTGTTTAGCCAAATTGTATAAAACTCATGATGTTGTTATTTTAGTTGGAGGCTCGGGACTTTACACCGATGCTGTGGTTAATGGTTTAGATGAGTTTCCTAGTGTTGACCCTATTATTAGAGAACGTTTAAATGAAAGTCTAAATTCCGAAGGCATTGTTTTCCTTCAGGAAAAGTTAAAAGTATTAGACCGTGAGAGTTATGATAAAATTTCTATTGATAATCCGCATCGTATTATCCGAGCTTTAGAAATTTGTATTGGTACGGGTAAGCCGTATTCGTCTTTTTTAGGAATTAAAAAACAATCACGAGGTTTTGAAACGATTACCATCGGATTAAATGCAGAGCGCTCTATAATTTATGAGCGTATTAATCAACGCGTTGATATTATGATTAACATGGGATTGTTAAACGAGGTTCAAAATTTAATTCCGTTTAGGCATTTAAATGCTCTTAATACAGTAGGTTATAAGGAGTTGTTTTTGTATTTTGATGGTGTAACTGATTTAGATTCCGCTATAGCGGAAATTAAAAAAAATTCACGACGGTTTGCAAAGCGTCAGTTAACCTGGTATAGGAAAAATTCCGATATTAAATGGTTTGATTATACAAACCCTGCACAATCAGTAATTAAATTTTTAAACGGCAAAATGTAATCGATTTCATTTACTATTTTGTATTTTAGTTTCAATTATTTTTAAAATAATATAGAGGTAATGAAAAGTATAATTATAGAAACCAAATTTAAAGTATTTGAAGATGAAACTGAATTACCTAAAGATGCGTTTGGGTTAATGCAAAAAGCAAAATCTATTAGATTAAAAGCCTACGCACCTTACTCTAATTTTAAAGTTGGGGCAGCATTACTTTTAGATAACGGTAAAATTATTACAGGTAATAATCAAGAAAATGCGGCATACCCATCAGGCTTATGTGCAGAGCGTAGTGCTATATTTTATGCAGGATCACAGCATCCAGAGACAAAAATTTTAGCAATAGCTATTATTGCAGGCTCAATAAATAAAACTACAACTCACCCTATACCGCCATGCGGAGCTTGCCGACAAGCTATTTCGGAGTATGAAATAAAACAAAACGCCCCAATAGAAATATATTTTATGGGTGAAACAGGTAAAGTGGTTAAGTCAAATTCAATTGAAGACTTATTACCTTTTGGTTTTGATAAATCTTTTCTGTAAAAAATCAAGAAATTTTACACATAACTACTTTTTTTAATACCAAGCAATGTATTACTTTTGTAAGGTAAAGACGGAGATAAATATTTAAATATATTAAATGCAAAAAATCACAAAAGAAACGTATATAAAATGGTATGAAGACATGCTGTTTTGGAGAAAATTTGAGGATAAACTTGCTGCTGTTTATATTCAGCAAAAGGTAAGAGGGTTTCTTCATTTATACAATGGTCAAGAAGCTGTTTTAGCTGGTGCATTACACGCAATGGATTTAACTAAAGACAAAATGATTACGGCATATCGAAATCATGTTCAGCCTATAGGCATGGGTGTAGATCCTAGACGTGTTATGGCCGAGTTGTACGGTAAGGCAACTGGTACATCAAATGGTTTAGGAGGCTCAATGCATATTTTCTCAAAAGAACACCGTTTTTATGGTGGTCATGGTATTGTTGGCGGTCAAATTCCGTTAGGAGCAGGAATCGCATTTGGTGATAAATATCATAATGTAGATGGTGTAACGCTTTGTTGTTTTGGTGATGGAGCAGCAAGACAGGGGTCTTTACATGAAACTTTTAACTTAGCAATGCTATGGAAATTACCTGTAGTTTTTGTGTGTGAAAACAATGGTTATGCTATGGGTACATCGGTTGAACGTACAGCTAATCATACCGATGTTTGGAAATTAGGTTTAGGTTATGAAATGCCTTGTGGCCCTGTAGATGGTATGGATCCTGTTAAAGTTGCAGAAGCCTTTGATGAAGCAATTCAGCGCGCAAGACGTGGCGACGGGCCAACATTTTTAGAGTTAAAAACATACCGTTATAGAGGACACTCAATGAGTGATGCAC
>CALDUQ010000039.1 GCA_937924845.1 uncultured Flavobacteriaceae bacterium | reverse complement strand
ACAGCAGTAGTTAATTTATCTTCTGTACACTGGACTAACGGCATACGCTTTGATTTAAAAGCTATTGGAGAAAAATGTAAATTGGTTGGTGCAAAATTTATTGTAGATGGCACACAATCGGTAGGAGCAACACCAATTAATGCTATTGAATGCCATATTGATGCAATTATTTGTGCAGGATATAAGTGGCTTTTTGGTGCTTACTCTTTAGGCGCCATGTATATTAGCGAAAGTTTTAACAATGGTTCGCCAATTGAAGAGTCATGGATGAATAGAGAAAATGCTACAGATTTTAAATCCTTAACTAACTACACTCCAAATTATGGTGCTGGTGCCAATCGATACAACATAGGCGAAATTAGTAATTTTTTATCAATGCCTGTTTTTAAAACAGGCTTATCACAATTATTAAAATGGGATGTTAAATGCATTGACATTTATAATAAAAACTTAATTAAACCTTTAAAAAACTACTGCAAAAGTATTGGTATTGCTATTGAAGATGATATATATAGCTCTAATCATATTTTGGGCATAAATTTACCAAGCCAAATTAACAAAAATACATTTCAACAACTTTTAATTGAAAGCAATATTCACCTCTCTAATCGCGATAATGCCATTAGAGTATCGGTTAATGTGTTTAATACAAAAAACGACATAGATACTTTAATTGATGTTTTTAAAAATGCATTACACAAATGAAAAATGCTACAATAAGTATATTAGGTGCAGGGTGGCTAGGCATGCCTTTGGCTGAATTTTTATTAAAAAAAGGATACAATGTCAAAGCTTCTAGCAGAAATAATTTAAAACTAACTAAATTAACCTCCAAAGGCATAAAGGCTTTTAACATCAATTTAGATGCTATTACTAATACTATCACCACCTTTTTAGATACCGATGTTTTAATTATTGCCACTACTTGTAAAGCAATACCTGCACATCAAAACTTGATTTCAAACATTAAAAACACAACGGTAAAGCAAATTATATTTATTAGCTCTACCTCTGTTTACCCAATGCTAAATACTCATGTTAATGAACTAACCCCAACTAACAATACAGTATTATCGCAAATTGAAAACCTATACATAGGCAGCACCCTGCCCGTTACAATATTAAGATTTGCAGGGCTGATTGGCCCTAAACGAAACCCTGCTAGGTTTTTTAAAAGTGGCAAGCTAGTAAAACAACCTGATGGTTTTATTAATTTAATTCATCAAATAGATTGTATTAATTGCATTTACGAAATCATTGCACAAAATGTGGTCAATGAAATTTTTAATGGCTGCTCAGATATTCATTATAAAAGAAAATCTTTTTATTCAGCTTTAGCTGAAAAATACAACACAAAAATTCCTCAATTTGAAACTCCCGAAAATTTAGAGTTCAAAAAAGTAGACAACCAAAAATTAAAAACAACTTTAGGTTATCGTTTTGTTTATCCAGATGTTTTAGATATTCCTAGTGATGCGTTTTAGCCTTATTTTTCGATAAACGCTTTTAATACTGAAATCACATAATCTAACTCTTCAATAGTATTAAAAGGGCTAAAAGATAAGCGTAAACAAGGATTTTTTTGTTCTTCTGGAGTTAGTATTTGCTGCATAACATGCGAGCTCATACCGCCGCCACTTTGACAAGCACTACCTTTAGAACACGCTATTCCTTTTAAATCTAATTGAAATAAAAGCATGCTTGCCTTTTTTATATCTAATGGCAACCTAATGTTTACTGAAGTGTATGTGCTTTTTGAAAAATCATCGCAACTACCATTAAATTTCACAGATGGTATTTCCTTTTTTATACTGCTAATAAAATGTTGCTTCAAACCTTTTATATAATTGGTTTCTTCTTCCATTTTTTCGTAGGCAATACGCAAAGCAACATCTTGTCCAACTATATTATGTACAGACTCCGTTCCTGCCCTAATGCCACGCTCTTGCCCACCACCAACAATCATTGATTTAATTCCTGAGTTTTTCCTAATAAAGGCAAAACCAATACCCTTAGGACCATGAAATTTATGAGCACTTGCTGCTAAAAAATCAACATTAATTTTTTGTAAATCTAAATGATAATGCGCTATAGATTGCACGGTATCACTATGAAATAACGCATTATTAACTGTACATAAATCAGCTACGCGTTGTATATCAGTAATAGTACCAACTTCATTATTAATATGCATTAATGACACCAATGTTTTTTTTGAAGTACTTAACAATTGTTCCAAATGGTCTAAATCTACAGAACTGCAATGCTTAATATTAACATAACTAACTTCTATATCGTATTTTTTTTGAAGCTCTTCAACGGTATGTAATACTGCATGATGTTCAATTTTTGAGGTAATAATGTGCTTTACGTCTAAATCTATAACAGCACTTTTTAAAATTAGGTTGTCAGCCTCGGTACCACCTGATGTGAAAATAATTTCACTAGCACTAACATTTAATCGTTTTGCAATATGCTTTCGTGACTGCTCAATAATTGATTTGACTGATCGTCCAAAACTATGCGTTGATGACGGATTTCCATAATAATTTTTTAAATTATTTGCCATAGCGTCAATTACTTCATCCCTTAATTGCGTTGTAGCTGCGTTGTCTAAGTATACTTTTGATGTCATTTGTTTTGCTGTTAGATTCGGTATTTAACCTTTAGCAAAATTAAATGAAATAATATAAATTTCCCACAAAAACATAACTTTTGAAACACTATAACAAATTGTTAAACTTGACTTAATTTTAAGAGCAGCCTTACAAACCTAACGTATTTTAGCTTCTTATAAGCTACTATTTTTTTATGAAACTTACATACAATTGCCTAATTATCGTGTTTTTAACCTTTAATTTTTCTTTCGCTCAAGAATTTAATGCACAGATTATTGATGCGGTAAACCATAATCCTATAGCTTATGCTACCATTCAAGTTAAAGATGACAAGGGTGTTATTTCAAATCAAGAAGGGCATTTCAGTATTGATTTCATGTATAATGATCAAACACAACTAAAATTTTCGTGTTTAGGATATGAAAACAAAATAGTTAACATAAAAACTATTAAAAGCAATAACTATATTGTTAAACTTGATGAAGCCGTAAATACATTAAATGAAGTATTTATTAATTCAAAAAAACCAACTGCCGAAGGTATAATAAAGAAAGTAACCGAAAGACTTGACTCTAATTACGTATCAGGGTTTTCAAAACATAAAATATTTCATAGAAGCGCAAATTACTCTAAATTCAATACTCTAAAGTTTGAAATTGATAAAGCCTCTTCTTTTAAAAAAAAGGAAAACGTTTCGGCAAACAAAAGCTTAGATTCGATAACCAGTGTTTTTAAAAAAAATAGCACCAAATATTTTAGTGACTTTCTTGGCAATATTGTAACTAATGACTCAAACACCTCTAAAATTAAGGTATTAAAAGCTACTGAATTACTTGATGAATCGAGAGGAACTTCATTTGAATCCATACAAAAAAAAGCAAAACAAATTATACTTAAATACCTTGATGAAAATAAATACTATAAAATTAAATCTGGTTTATTTACAATCGAAGACTCTTTAAATATAAAAAAAGAAATAGAAGACGAAAAAAATAGAGAAAAAACTTTTGACACAAAACACTATAACGTACTAGCTAATACGCTTTTAAAAAAGGCCAAATTTTACAAAAACTCTTTTTTAAGTAAAATTTTAGATAGCCGATTATACAATTACACCTTAGACGATATTACCTATTATGATGGTGAATTGATTTACATTATTAGCTATTATCCTAACAAAGCAAAAGCAAAATACACTGGTAAGCTTTATATTACTGATGAAGATTATGCAGTTTTAAAAATTGATTATCAATTTTTTGACGAAAAGAAAGGCTCTGGAATGAACTTAAAATGGTTACTAGGCGTAAAATTTAAACAAAACGTTAATACAGGATTAGTAAGCTATAAAAAAAATACGATAACAAATATTTATGAACCCAATTATATTAGTGAAACAAAAGGCGCTTATTTTTACATAAACAGACCATTAAAATTTATTGAGCAAAGTGGATCAAAAAGTAAAGTTAAATTTGAATTTATAATTGAAGGCAAAACAACAAATACAACAGAATTATTATGCCTCACTAGTCAATTAATTGCTACAGAAACTTACAAAACATTTAAAGAAACCAAAAAAACTCCTTACATTAAACTAAAACAATATGATCCAGAAATTTGGAAAGATGAAATAACTATTGAGCCCTTAAATGAGATGAAAAAATTTAAAAGCAATTAATTACTATTTTCTCTTTGCCCTTTTACGATTTGCAATTTTATCGCCTTTTGTTTTAGGTTTTTTATACTTTACGGCCATTTTTCGACGGTAACTCCCTCCTAAATTTGTTTTTTTGTTTTTATCTTTTTTCTCATGAAAACTAGCTCCTTTTTCTTCACTATTATCTTTATGAGGGTTATTTATTTCTAAAATCTTAGGACGTTCTTCGGGTGTTAACTCTTTTGAAATTTCTACCTCAATTGGCAAATCATATTTGGGTATTTTATAGGCCATTAACGTTTCAATAGCAATTAAGTCGTCTACTTCTTTTGGCGTATAAACAACCATTGCTTTTCCTTTAGATTTAGCTCGTCCTGTACGACCTATTCGATGCATGTAATTTTCGGGATAACTAGGCACATCTACATTAATAACATGCGAAATTTGATTTAAATCAAGACCACGAGCCATTACATCTGTACTCACAAGTATTCGAACGTCACCATTATCAAAATTGTGTATTGAACGCAATCTATAATTTTGAGTTTTATTTGAATGAATCACCTCTACTTGATTATCATAAAGCTCCTGCAAGGCCAAATGCGTTCGATCGGCATATCTTTTGTTTGGTACAAAAATTAATACTTTTTTAAACACATCTTCATCTTTTAAAATGTGGTTTAAAAAATTCATTTTAGTATAATAATTAGGTGCTTTATATGCGCATTGCTCAATATTTTCAAGTCGTGTACCACTAACTGCTACTGAAACTGTTGTAGGGCTTACAAAAGTATCTGCAATTAAAGCGTCAATATCGCTAGTCATGGTTGCACTAAACATGATATTTTGGCGCCGTGTAGATAATAAATCTAAAATGTTGGTGAGTTGAAATCTAAATCCTAAATCAAGCATCACATCAACTTCATCAATAATTAGTTTTTTAACATCTTTAAGTTGTAAAACGTGAGATAAGGCAAGGTCATACAATCGTCCTGGAGTTGCTACCAAAACATCGCCACCTTGATCGGCAACTAGTGCCTTATGTCTATTTATATTAACACCACCATAAACACCAATAGCTCTAATTTTGGCATATTTACCTATAGACTCTATAGTATTTACAACTTGTAAAACTAGCTCTCTTGTAGGTACAATAATTAATACACGTGCATTAATTTGCTCAGAATATTTTAATTCATTTAAAATTGGTAATAAATAGGCTAACGTTTTTCCTGTTCCTGTTTGTGCGATACCTACCATATCTTTACCACTTTTTATAACACTATAGGCTTGGCTTTGTATTTTTGTAGGTGTTGTATAGCCTAGTTCTTCTATAGCTTGATTTATTGGTTTTCGTAGCTTAAATGATTCAAATAATTCCATACTGCAAAGTTAAGCCTAAATATTAAGCTATGATAATAAAATAAAAAAGTCGATTAATAATATTAATTGGTATTTAAAAAGTATGCTTTGTAAAATATTAATCATAAAAAAACTCCCTTTTTTATCAAAAGAGAGTTTTTTTATGATCTAAATATATTTAGCTTTTAGCCTAATACTTCAGCTACTTTTTTTCCTATTTCGGCTGGCGAATCAACAACATGAATACCACATTCGCTCATAATTTTCTTTTTAGCTTGAGCTGTATCATCACTACCACCTACAATTGCACCTGCATGACCCATTGTACGTCCTGCTGGAGCAGTTTCACCTGCAATAAAACCGATAATAGGCTTTTTACTACCACTATTTTTATACCAGTTAGCTGCATCACTTTCAAGTTGACCACCAATTTCACCAATCATAACCACACAATCAGTTTCGTCATCATTAATTAATAATTCAACGGCTTCTTTTGTAGTTGTTCCTATAATTGGATCTCCACCAATACCAATTGCTGTAGTTATTCCTAAACCTTGTTTTACAACTTGATCAGCGGCTTCGTAAGTTAATGTTCCTGATTTAGAAACAATACCTACTCTACCCTTTTTAAATACAAAACCTGGCATAATACCAACTTTAGCTTCACCTGGTGTGATTACACCTGGGCAGTTAGGTCCTACTAAGCGACAGTTTTTATCTTTAATATAATCAAAAGCTTTAATCATATCAGCTACAGGTATACCTTCTGTTATCGTTATAATAACTTTTATACCAGCATCAGCTGCTTCCATAATTGCATCCGCAGCAAATGCTGGCGGCACAAATATAATAGTTGTATCTGCTGCAACTTGATCAACAGCTTCAGCAACTGTGTTAAACACTGGTTTATCCAAATGTAATTGCCCTCCTTTGCCTGGTGTAACTCCACCTACAACATTGGTACCATACTCTATCATTTGCTCAGCGTGAAAAGTTCCTTCACTACCTGTAAAACCTTGTACTATAATTTTTGAATTCTTGTTTACTAAAACACTCATTGCTGTTAAAAATTTAATTGTAATATTTAGCAAATCTAAACCTTTACAATTTATTATAAAATTATTTTTACTACTCTTTATTTTTTAATTGATCTACAAGATCTGGCATTTGCCTAATTGCAGCTAATTGCTTAAATTTTAATCTAAATTCTTCTGCAGGCACACCATAATAACTCTTATTGCCTTCTATTGACTTGCTAACGCCTGCTTTTCCTGAAACAACGGCTTTTTTCCCAATAGTTATTCCACTAGTTACTCCTACCTGTCCCCATAAAGTAACTTCATCCTCTATAACAACGCATCCAGCTATACCCACTTGTGAGGCTATTAAGCATTTTTTTCCGATAACGGTGTCATGACCTACATGCACTTGGTTATCTATTTTTGTATCTTCCTTTATTGTTGTATCACCAGTAACACCCTTATCTACAGTACACAAAGCACCCAAATGCACTTTATTTTCAATAACTAC
>CALDUQ010000038.1 GCA_937924845.1 uncultured Flavobacteriaceae bacterium | reverse complement strand
AGGTCAAAAACTAGATTTAGCTTTAGGATTCTCACATAATATTGTTTTAGATATAGCTCCTGAAGTTAAAGTTGAAACAATTTCTGAAAAAGGTAAAAACCCAATTATAAAATTAACATCTCACGATAAGCAATTAGTAGGACAAGTTGCTGCTAAAATACGTGGATTTAGACGTCCAGAGCCTTATAAAGGAAAAGGAGTTAAATTTGTAGGTGAAGAAATTAGAAGAAAAGCTGGTAAATCAGCATAATAATCAAGGTTATGGCATTAACAAAAAGCGATAGAAGACAACGAATTAAAAACAGAATACGTAAAATCGTTGCTGGGACTGAGTCTCAACCAAGATTATCTGTTTTCAGAAGTAATAAAGAAATTTATGCTCAAATCATTGACGATGTAAATGGTAAAACTATTAGTACAGCATCATCAAGAGATAAAGGCGTTGATTTAAAAGGAACTAAAATTGAAATAGCTGCTCAAGTTGGTAAATTAGTTGCAGAAAAAGCACTTAAAAACGGCGTAGAGAAAATTGCATTCGATAGAGGTGGATATTTATATCACGGAAGAGTAAAATCATTAGCAGAAGGCGCAAGAGAAGCTGGACTTAAATTCTAAAAAATTATGTATCAAAAATATAAAAATGCAGAATTGGTAAAACCAAGTGGATTAGATCTTAAAGATCGTTTAGTTGGTGTACAACGTGTTACTAAAGTAACAAAAGGTGGTCGAGCATTCGGTTTCTCTGCAATAGTAGTAGTAGGTGACGAAAATTGTGTTGTTGGACATGGTTTAGGTAAATCTAAAGATGTTGCTAGCGCAATAGCAAAAGCTGTTGAGGATGCTAAGAAAAATCTTGTTAGAATTCCTTTAATTAAGGGTACTTTGCCACATCAACAAAAAGGTAAATTTGGAGGTGCACGTGTAAACATTGTACCTGCAGCTCCTGGTACAGGTGTAATTGCTGGTGGTGCTGTTAGAACAGTACTTGAAGCGGTTGGTGTTAAGGATGTTTTATCTAAATCACAAGGTTCATCAAATCCTCATAATGTAGTTAAGGCAACTTTTGATGCGTTATTACAATTACGTGATGCAAATGCAATTGCAAGAAGTAGAGGTATTTCTTTACAAAAAGTTTTCAACGGATAAAAACCAATTACAATGGCTAAAATAAAAGTAACAAAGCAAAAAAGTGCTATTAATCGTACTAAAAGACAAAAGCTTACTTTAGAAGCTTTAGGTCTAAAAAAAATAGGCCAAACGGTTGAGCATGACGCCTCTCCAAGTATAATTGGGATGGTAAATAAAGTTAAACATTTAGTTTCTGTTCAAGAAGCTTAAAATATATACTGAAAAATAAAATGGATTTAAGTAATTTAAAACCTGCAGCAGGTTCAGTTAAAAATAATAGCAAACGTGTTGGACGTGGACAAGGTTCGGGTAAAGGCGGTACAGCTACACGTGGACATAAAGGTGCAAAATCTCGTTCTGGTTACTCTCGTAAGATAGGTTTTGAAGGTGGTCAAATGCCTTTACAAAGACGAGTTCCAAAGTTTGGATTTAAAAACATCAATCGTAAGGAGTATCAAGGGGTTAATCTTGATACATTACAACAACTTGTTGATAATAAAACAATAGAGGATACTGTAGATTTTGAAACATTAGTAGCATTACGTCTAGCAGGAAAAACTGAACTAGTTAAAATATTAGGTCGTGGTGAGTTAAAATCAAAATTAAAAGTTACTGCTCATAAGTTTACTGCAACTGCTAAAGCGGCTATAGAGGCTGCTGGAGGAGAAGCTATAACTTTATAATATCATATAGTTATGAAGTTTATAGAATCTATAAAAAATGTTTGGAAAATTACGGAATTAAAAGACCGAATTATTTTAACTTTAGGTTTACTACTTGCATACCGTTTTGGTGCACAAGTCGTTTTACCTGGAATTAATCCAGACGCTCTAGGTGGTCTTCAAGACGGTACTAGCCAAGGTTTATTAGGATTATTAAGCGCTTTCACAGGAGGTGCTTTTTCTAATGCTTCATTGTTCGCATTAGGTATTATGCCTTATATATCTGCATCAATTGTGGTACAATTAATGGGTATCGCTATTCCTTATCTGCAAAAACTACAAAAAGAGGGTGCAAGTGGCCAAAAGAAAATCACTCAAATTACGCGTTGGTTAACCATAGCTATTTGTTTGGTGCAATCGCCAGCCTATTTATTTGGTTTACCAGCTTTATCTGGTGTTAATGGTTTAAGTGCTTTACTTATCCCAGGATTTGCAACTTCAACTTTTATGTTTTCTTCTGTGGTAATTCTAGTAACAGGTTGTATATTTGCAATGTGGTTAGGAGAGAAAATTACTGATAAAGGTATTGGTAATGGTATCTCTTTATTAATTATGGTAGGTATTATTGCTAATTTACCAGTATCATTTGTGCAAGAGTATGTGTCGAGAGTTACTGAATCTAACGGAGGTTTAATCATGATATTGATTGAACTAGTAGTTTGGTTATTAATCATATTAGCTTGTATAATGCTCGTTATGGGTGTTAGAAAAATTGAAGTACAGTATGCAAGACGTACAGCTTCTGGTGGATATGAAAAAAATGTATTTGGATCTCGTCAATATATACCTTTAAAATTAAACGCATCTGGAGTAATGCCAATAATATTTGCTCAAGCAATTATGTTTGTACCAGGTTTAATAGGAGGATTAGATTTTATGAAAGATTCAACAGTAGGATTATGGTTACAAACTAATTTTGGGAACAATATTTTTGGTTTGTGGTATAATGTTTTATTTGCATTTTTAATTATTGTATTTACATATTTTTATACTGCTATAACCGTGCCAACAAATAAAATGGCAGATGATTTAAAGCATAGCGGAGGATTTATACCGGGTATTAGACCAGGATCAGAAACTTCGGAGTATTTAGATAAAATAATGTCACAAATAACATTGCCAGGTTCAATATTTTTAGCAATTTTGGCAATCTTTCCAGCAATTGTAGTTTCAGTAATGAATATACAGCAAGGATGGGCATTGTTTTTTGGTGGAACTTCATTATTGATTATGGTTGGAGTTGCTATAGATACAATGCAACAAATTAACTCATATTTGTTAAACAAACATTATGATGGGTTAATGGCTACAGGAAAAAATAGAAAGCAGCAACAATAAGGCTGATAGTATTATGGCAAAACAAGCAGCAATTGAGCAAGACGGAACAATAATAGAAGCATTATCTAATGCTATGTTTCGTGTTGAGCTAGAAAACGGTCACATTGTGACAGCACACATATCTGGGAAAATGCGTATGCATTATATAAAATTATTGCCAGGTGATAAAGTAAAATTAGAAATGAGTCCTTACGATTTAACAAAGGCTCGTATCACATATCGTTATTAATAATTAAATGAATAGCATTTAATTTTTAAATTTTTAATACAATGAAAGTAAGAGCATCAGTTAAAAAAAGAAGTGCAGATTGTAAAATCGTACGTCGTAAAGGAAGACTTTACGTAATTAACAAAAAAAACCCAAGGTTTAAACAAAGACAAGGTTAAAAATATTAGTAATTAGTAGTTAGATGAATCTGATTGAAATAGAAATGTTTAGGATTCTAACAACTAAAAGCTGACACTAAAAACTATAATATGGCAAGAATTGCAGGTGTAGACATACCAAAACAAAAAAGAGGCGTTATTTCATTAACTTATATATTTGGTATAGGTAGAAGTAGAGCGCAAGAAATTTTAGCTACTGCAAAAGTAGATGAGAATAAAAAAGTATCTGAATGGACTGATGATGAAATCAGTGAAGTTCGTAATGCTGTAGGAACTTACACTATTGAAGGTGAGTTAAGGTCTGAAACTCAATTAAACATCAAACGTTTAATGGATATAGGATGTTACAGAGGGATACGTCATAGATCAGGACTTCCTTTAAGAGGTCAAAGAACTAAAAATAATTCTCGTACAAGAAAAGGAAGAAGAAAAACAGTTGCTAACAAAAAGAAAGTAACTAAATAATAATTTAAAGACAGTCATTAGTATTTAATCGTTAGAAGAATCTGTTTGAAATTTAAAAGTTTAGGATTCCAATAATAACTAAAGCTAACTACTAGAAACTAAAAAAATATGGCAAAGTCAAGTACAAAAAAACGTAAAGTTGTTGTTGAAGCAACTGGAGAAGCTCACGTTACGGCTTCTTTTAATAATATTATAATTTCTCTTACTAATAAAAAAGGTGATGTGATTTCATGGTCATCAGCTGGTAAGATGGGGTTTAGAGGCTCTAAAAAAAATACACCTTATGCAGCACAACTTGCTGCTGAAGATGCTGTAACAGTAGCTAAAGAAGCTGGTTTACGTAAAGTAAAAGTTTATGTAAAAGGACCTGGTAATGGACGTGAGTCTGCTATTAGATCTATACATAATGGTGGTATAGAAGTAACTGAAATTATTGATGTTACACCAATGCCACATAATGGATGTAGACCTCCAAAAAGAAGAAGAGTTTAATTATTCATACTATTATTAATTATTAAGTATTAACGAGAGGACAACGATTATCGAAGGATAAGATTAAGACCTTAATTCATAATCACTCTCAAAACAAATTTTAAAATGGCAAGATATACTGGTCCTAAAACTAAAATCGCTCGTAAATTTGGCGAAGCAATCTTCGGAGAAGATAAATCTTTTGAAAAAAGAAATTACCCACCAGGGCAACACGGAAATAATAGACGTCGTGGAAAAAAATCTGAATACGCAATTCAGTTACAAGAAAAGCAAAAAGCTAAATATACTTATGGTATACTAGAGCGTCAATTTAGAAATGCATTTAAAAAAGCTACTGCTGCACCAGGAATTACTGGTGAAGTTTTACTTCAAATATGTGAGTCTAGATTAGATAACGTTGTATATCGTATGGGAGTTTCTAGATCTCGTAGTGGTGCTAGACAATTAGTTTCTCACAGACATATTACAGTAAATGGTAATATTGTTAATATACCATCATACTCAGTAAAAGCTGGTGATGTTGTTGCTGTAAGAGAAAAATCAAAGTCATTAGACGCTATTGTTAGTTCACTAGGAGCATCAAACAATGTTTATGAGTGGATTACTTGGAATAATGATACTAAGGAAGGAACATTTGTTTCTGTACCAGCTAGAGTTCAAATTCCAGAGAATATAAATGAGCAACTTATCGTTGAACTTTATTCTAAATAATAACATATAGATACATTAAGCAATATGGCAATTTTAAATTTTCAAAAACCAGATAAAGTAATAATGATCGATTCTACCGACTTTGAAGGTAAATTCGAGTTTAGACCTTTAGAACCAGGCTATGGTTTGACCGTTGGAAATGCTTTGCGAAGAGTTTTACTTTCTTCTTTAGAAGGATTTGCAATCACTTCAATAAAAATTGAAGGCGTAGATCACGAGTTTTCTACTATTGCAGGTGTAGTTGAAGATGTTACAGAAATTATACTTAACTTAAAGCAAGTTTGCTTTAAGCGTCAAATAGAAGATGTTGATAACGAAACAGTTTCAATTTCAATATCAGGTCAAGATCAAGTTACAGCTGGAGATTTTCAGAAATTTATTTCTGGATTTCAAGTTTTAAATTCAGATTTAGTTATTTGTAATCTAGACCCTAAAGTAACATTTAATATTGAGTTATCTATAGAAAAAGGTAGAGGCTATGTACCAGCTGAAGAGAATAAAAAATCATCAGCATCTATTGGTACAATATTTACAGATTCTATATACACACCGATTAAAAATGTAAAGTATAGTATCGAAAATTATCGTGTTGAGCAAAAAACAGATTATGAAAAATTAATCTTTGAAATTGTTACAGACGGTTCGATAAGCCCGCAAGATGCATTAACAGAAGCTGCAAAAATATTAATTCATCACTTTATGTTATTTTCAGATGAGAGAATAACTTTAGAATCAGATGAAATTGCACAAACTGAATCTTATGATGAAGAATCACTTCACATGCGTCAATTATTAAAAACAAGATTAATTGACATGGATTTATCTGTACGTGCTTTAAATTGCCTAAAAGCTGCAGAAGTTGATACATTAGGAGACTTAGTATCTTTTAATAAAAACGATTTAATGAAATTCAGAAATTTTGGTAAAAAATCATTAACTGAGCTAGAAGAGCTTGTAAATGTTAAAGGTTTAAATTTTGGAATGGATTTAGCTAAATACAAATTAGATAAAGACTAAATTAATTATTCATATTTTGCTCCCCAATCAATTGGGTTTGGTAGCAAGATGATAAAACAAATGTCATGAGACACGGAAAAAAATTCAATCATTTAAGTAGAAAAACAGCTCATCGTAAAGCGATGTTAGCTAACATGGCTTGTTCATTAATTGAGCACAAGCGCATAAATACAACAGTTGCTAAAGCCAAAGCTTTAAAACAATTTGTTGAGCCACTTGTAACTAAATCAAAATCTGATACAACTCATAATCGTCGTATTGTTTTTTCAAGATTAAGACAAAAAGAAGCGGTTACCGAATTATTTAGAGAGGTTGCAGTTAAAATTGGTGATCGTCCAGGTGGTTATACACGTATAATCAAATTGGGTAATCGTCTTGGTGATAATGCGGATATGGCTATGATTGAGCTAGTAGATTACAATGAAATTTACAACGCTGATAATAAGAAAAAAGCAACAACTAGACGTAGTCGAAGAGGTGGTAATAAAGCTAAGGCAGTTGCTCCAGAGACTTCAACTTCAAATGAAGAAGAATAAATGTTTTAAAACATTAATATATCAAGGGTAAGCTTTATTAGCTTACCCTTTTTTTTTAACTTTTTTTAAATAATAATTTTTGTCATGAATTTTCAAAATCAAAAAAAAGCTCTAATCTTACTCGAAGATGGTACAATTTTTCATGGAAAATCAATAGCTAATATTGAAGGTACGGCTGTTGGTGAAGTATGTTTTAATACTGGGATGACTGGATATCAAGAAATATTTACCGACCCTTCCTATTATGGTCAGTTGGCTATAACCACTAATGCTCATATTGGTAATTATGGCGTTATGAATGATGAAAATGAATCTAGTTCGATTAAAATAGCTGGTCTTATATGTAAAAATTTTAGTTATGACTATTCCCGCGAAAGCGCAGATAATTCATTAGAAAATTTTTTTAAAACTAATAACCTTTTCGCAATATCTGATGTTGATACACGTGCGTTAGTTAGTTATATAAGAAAAAATGGAGCAATGAATGCGGTAATTACAACTGAGGTTGATGATATTACAGCACTTAAAGATAAACTTAAAAAAGTGCCTCATATGCAAGGTTTAGAATTGGCTTCAAAAGTTTCTACTACCAAACCTTATTTTTATGGTAACGAAAACGCTTCGATGAAGATTGCAGCTTTAGACTTGGGTATTAAAGAAAATATATTAAGAAACTTTGCAATGCGTGATGTGTATATTAAAGTGTATCCCTACAATACAACATTTGCTGAAATGGAGCAGTGGCAACCTGATGGTTACTTTATTTCTAATGGTCCAGGTGATCCAGAACCATTGATTGAAGCTCAAACGTTAGCTAAATGTATTTTAGAACATAACAAACCGCTATTTGGTATATGTTTAGGTCATCAGGTTATAGCATTGGCCAACGGCATTTCAACGTTTAAAATGCATAACGGACATAGGGGAATAAACCACCCTGTTAAAAATTTATTAACAGGTAAGGGTGAAATTACTTCACAAAACCATGGCTTTGCAATTTCAAAAGATGATGCTAATGCTAATGCCGATATTGAGATTACGCACGTTCATCTTAATGATCAAACAGTGGCAGGAATACGCTTAAAAAACAAACCCTGTTTTTCTGTACAGTATCATCCTGAAGCAAGTCCTGGGCCACATGATTCATCTTATTTGTTTGATGATTTTGTTAAAATATTACAATCTAATTCATAATATAACTGTACTCAACTTTTAGTGATAACATACGAAAACGTTATAGTATTTTATCCCATAAAATCTTTGTAATCATTACGCAATGATGGTAATTATATTGTAAATTTGAGAAAACCTAAAATTAATTTAATAAAAAATGAGTATAATTATAAATGTACATGCAAGGCAAATTTTTGACTCTAGGGGTAATCCAACGGTTGAAGTTGATGTTGAAACTGAAAATGGCGCTTTTGGACGTGCAGCAGTACCATCAGGTGCTTCAACTGGCGAACATGAAGCTGTTGAGTTGCGTGACGGTGGTATAGCCTACATGGGAAAAGGTGTAAGCAAGGCAATTACAAACGTAAATACGATACTGGCAGAACATTTGCTAGGAGTTAATGTTTTTGAGCAAAATTATATCGATAATTTGATGTGCGAAATTGATGGCACACCAAATAAATCTAAATTAGGAGCTAATGCTATTTTAGGAGTTTCTTTAGCTGTAGCTAAGGCTGCAGCCAATGAATTAGGCATGCCATTATATCGTTATATCGGTGGTGTAAGTGCAAACACGTTGCCTGTACCTATGATGAATATTATTAATGGTGGCTCACATAGTGACGCACCAATTGCATTTCAGGAGTTTATGGTAATGCCTGTTGCTGCTAATAGCTTGTCTCATGCGTTACAAATGGGTAGTGAAATATTTCATCACCTAAAAAAAGTATTGCATGACCGTGATTTAAGTACTGCTGTAGGAGATGAAGGTGGTTTTGCACCAACCCTTAATGGCACTGAAGATGCACTTGATACAATTGCTGTAGCTGTATCAAATGCAGGGTATAAGCTTGGCTCTGAAGTAATGATAGCTTTAGATTGTGCTGCTGCAGAATTTTATGTAAATGGTAAGTATGACTATACAAAATTTGAAGGTGAAAAAGGAATAGTAAGATCAAGTGAAGAACAAGCGGATTACCTTGCAGAATTATCTCAAAAATATCCTATAATATCCATTGAAGATGGTATGGATGAAAATGATTGGGAGGGTTGGAAATATTTAACAGATAAAATTGGTGATAAAGTGCAATTGGTTGGTGATGACTTATTTGTCACTAACGTTGAGCGTTTATCGCGAGGTATCGAAAATGGCATCGCAAACTCAATATTAATTAAGGTTAACCAAATAGGAACGTTAACCGAAACAATAGCCGCAGTTAACATGGCGCATAATGCAGGTTATACCTCAGTTATGTCTCATCGCTCGGGCGAGACGGAAGACAATACCATTGCAGATTTGGCAGTAGCATTAAACACAGGTCAAATAAAAACAGGTTCGGCTTCGCGTAGTGATCGTATGGCTAAATACAATCAATTATTAAGAATAGAAGAAGAGTTAGATAACATAGCTTATTATCCAAAAGAAAATGCTTTTAAAATTAAATAGCTTTTTTTTATTATCAATACACAAAAGACTGCTCAATAGGCAGTCTTTTTTTGTATATTTAATACAATTTTATCATAGTTAAAGCGTTTTTAACAAGCCTAAAAAAAAGTGCTAATGATAACTTTGAATCTAAAAAAATCAACAGGCCTTATGTTTTAAATACAGCAATATATTTTGTAATTTCGTAATGAAATTTTCGACAGATAAAATTTAAAATAAATATAGAAATATGACAGAAAAAGCAATTTTAGAGTATGACGGTAAGAAGTTTGAATTCCCATTAGTAAGAGGTAGTGAAAATGAAGTAGCATTTGATGTTAAAACATTAAGAGCCGCTACTGGTGGGCTTACAACTATAGATCCTGGATTTAAAAATACTGGATCCTGCCTTAGTGATATTACGTTTTTAAATGGAGAGAAAGGAATTTTAAGATACCGAGGATACTCAATAGAAGAACTCGCTGAGAAAGCAGATTTTCTTGAAGTTGCTTACTTACTTATTTTTGGCGATTTACCTAATACTGATCAATTAGAAAAATTTCATGCAGATATCAGAAAACAATCTGTCGTAGATGATGATATTAAAAAAATTATTGATGCATTTCCTAAATCAGCCCACCCAATGGGCGTATTGTCATCATTAACAAGCGCGCTAACAGCATTTAATCCATCATCAGTAAACGTAAACTCTGATGAAGCAATGTATAATGCTATAGTTAAAATACTTGGTAAGTTTCCTGTATTAGTAGCTTGGTCAATGCGTAAAAAACAAGGTTTACCACTTGATTATGGAAGCTCTAAATTAGGCTATGTTGAAAATGTATTAAAAATGATGTTTAATCAGCCTAATGAAGATTATGTTCAAAACGACATTATAGTAAATGCATTAGATAAACTATTAATTTTACATGCTGATCATGAGCAAAACTGTTCAACATCAACAGTTAGGATTGTAGGATCATCGCATGCAGGATTATTTGCGTCATTATCTGCTGGTATTTCGGCATTATGGGGGCCACTTCACGGAGGTGCTAATCAAGCTGTACTTGAAATGCTACAAGCAATTAAAGAGGATGGTGGCGATACTAAAAAATATATGGCAAAAGCCAAAGACAAAAATGATCCATTTAGGTTAATGGGCTTTGGACATCGTGTGTACAAAAACTTTGATCCGAGAGCTAAAATTATTAAGGTAGCTGCCGATGAAGTATTGTCTGATTTGGGTGTTAATGACCCGATATTAGATATTGCTAAAGGTTTAGAACAAGAGGCTTTAAATGATCCTTATTTTGTAGAAAGAAAACTATATCCAAATGTAGATTTTTATTCGGGTATAATTTACCAAGCTATGGGGATACCTGTTGAAATGTTTACGGTTATGTTTGCTTTGGGAAGATTGCCAGGATGGATAGCACAATGGAAAGAGATGCGTTTTCGAAAAGAACCAATAGGTAGACCACGACAAATATATACAGGTGAAAATTTACGTGCATTTGTAGAAATTGAAAAACGTTAAAATATTAAAAAATGCATTTCTTTATGAAGTGCATTTTTTATTTAAATAAAAAGCAGAACCCATACAGTAAAAATTAAAAGCTATTTATTTTATTTAAAATGAAAACGATTCGATTAATAAAAAACCGTTCAGATATAGGCGCAGGAACAAGAGGTGCCGATTTAGGAATTGATGCTATTGAAATAGCAGCAATAAATAGAAATAATAAATATTTTTCGAACTTTGACCATGAAGATGTCGAGACCGAAAACGAATCTATATATAATAAGGTCAACAACTCATTCGCAAAGCGTATAGAACACGTTTATTACCAATGCTCTCGGGTCGCATTATCTGTCGAAAAAGCAATGAATGACGAAGTTTTTCCATTAGTATTATCGGGCGATCACTCATCAGCTTTAGGTACATTAAGTGGTATAAAAACGGCCAATCCTGATAAAAGAATAGGGGCAGTTTGGATTGATGCACATGCCGATTTACACTCACCATATACGTCTCCTTCAGGTAATATACACGGCATGCCTCTTGCAGCGGCATTAGGTGATGATAATTTAGAGTGTAAAATAAATGAAGTAGAGGGTAACACCAATAAGTTTTGGGAAGCGATAAAGAATATTGGTTTGGATGGACCAAAAATAAAAGCAGATGACGTTGTGCTTTTTGGCGTTAGAGATACCGAAGAGCCTGAAGATAAACTTATTGAAAGATTAGGGATAAAAAATTATAAAGTTGCAGAATTGCGACATAGAGGTGTAAATGTAGTGATAAACGAAGCTTTAGAGCGTTTGCAACATTGTGACATTATTTATATATCTTTTGATGTTGACAGTTTGGATTGTGATCTAATTTCCTACGGAACAGGCACTCCAGTTTCTAAAGGATTTGACCAATATGAAGCGATGTCAATAATCAATGGTTTAATGCAAAGTAAAAAAATAGCATGTTTAGAGTTTGTAGAAATTAATCCGTTGTTAGATACAAAAGGAAATGTAATGGCCGAAACTGCTTTTGAAATTTTAGACAATGTAACTCAAACGTTGTTAGGTACATTTTAAATCAACTCAATGAAGCAAAAACTAATATGAAGGCTTTGTTTAAAAAAAACATGAAATGGCAAAATTTCATGTTTTTAGTAATTGTATTACTGTTAATACTACCGCAAACGCGTTATTTTATTCAATTGAATGTTCATAAAGTTTTTGCAAAATTCAGCCCATCTATTATTGATAAAAAAAAGCGTAATGTAATTGTTGATGAACAAACATTACATTTAAAATCGATAAAAGGCGAGTTTTTTGATTTGAAATTAAAAAGTAATAAAATTATTTTGATTAATTTTTGGGCAACTTGGTGCCCGCCATGTGTGGCCGAAATGCCAAGTTTACAAAAACTACACGAAAATTATAAACATGAGGTTGAGTTTGTTTTCATTTCAGGTGAAAAACCAAGTATAATACAAGCATTTTTATCAAAACATAAGTATGCTTTTGAGGTGTATAATAATGTAGGACAATTGCCAGATTTTTTGGTAACTAAAAGTATACCGCGAACAATTTTGATAGATAAAACAGGCGAAATTATAATAGACAAAATAGGTGCTGCCGATTGGAATGGTGAAGCAGTAAGACACACCTTAGATAATTTAATTAAATGATGTATTTAATGCTTTTTTGCTAAGTATTTTGTGATGTATAGTGGTGTTAAAATAACCGAAAACGCATAGATACTATCTTCAATAGGAATAGTTAATAATCTAATACCTAGGTTTTCATAATTGTTATACCAAACAACCTCATTGTTAATTCCGCTACCTGTTAAAATACCATTTACAAT
>CALDUQ010000037.1 GCA_937924845.1 uncultured Flavobacteriaceae bacterium | reverse complement strand
ACATTCACTATTGCAGCATCTGCTGAAGAGGCGATAAGTTATACTAATGGCAAACCTGTATACAATACTGACGACGCTATTAATGTCAATAACGGAATTAAATACCAATGGTATATTGGCGACCCTGATAATGGAGGCACAAAAATAACTAGTGCAAACAGTAATTATTCTGGAGAAACATCAAATAAATTAATTGTTAATGATGTTACAGGCTTATTTGGCACTAAATATTTTGTTGAAGTGACTCACAATGCAAATAATTGTGCGAAAACAGCTAAAAGTGCAACTTTAGTAAGCATTGAAGCTACTGATGATAATGGCAAAACATTAACATCAAAAGATGGCGGTACCGCATTAGAAAATGTATTACAAAATGATAAATTAAACAAAAAGGATATTACCAAAGATGATGTAGTAATTTCACAAGTTAATACCTCTGACCCTAAAATTACTATTGATAGCAACGGAAAAGTATCTGTTGGTGAAAACACACCTGCTGGCGAACATGAGCTTGTTTACAAAATTTGCGATGTAAATGATGCTACACTTTGTGACACTGCTAAGGTTAAATTTACAGTAACACCAAGTGCACCAACAGGCAATGATACTGCAAAATTTTGTTCGGATGAAAATGCTAAAATATCTAACTTAAGTGCAACAGGAACAGATATTAAATGGTATGATGCCGCTACTAGCGGAAACCAACTTACTACAACAACAAATTTAGCTAATAGCACTACATATTATGCTAGCCAAACTATTAACAATGTTGAAAGTTCATCTAGACTTGCTGTTAGCGTAACCATTTATACCACCCAAGCACCTACACTAAGCTCGAACAGTAAAACTATATTCTGCTCTGCTGATAATCCTACTGTTGCGGATTTAACTGCTACGGGTACTGCAATCAAATGGTATGATGCCGCTACGGGCGGAAACGAAATTAGCGCTGCTACAGCACTTAGCTCTGGAAACTACTACGCATCACAAACTACTAACAATTGTGAAAGCACTCGTACTGAAGTATCGGTAACTGTAAATACAACGCCTAATGCACCTACAGCAACAAGTCAAGTATTCTGTTCGGATGAAAATCCAACTGTTGCGGATTTAGCTGCTACGGGTACTGCAATCAAATGGTATGATGCCGCTACAGGCGGAAACCAACTTAGCGCTGCTACGGCACTTAGCACTGGTAACTACTACGCATCACAAACTACTAACGATTGTGAAAGCGCTCGTACTGAGGTGTCGGTAACTGTAAATGATATTCCTGATGCACCGATAGCAGTTGATCAAAAATTTTGTGGCAGTGATAACGCAACAATGGGTGATTTAGTAGCCACAGGGCAAAACATTAAATGGTATGATAGTGAAACTTCAAATGTAGAATTATCGAGCAGCACCGAGCTAATAAATAACGCTACTTATTATGCTAGTCAAACATCAAATTCGGGATGCGAAAGTGCAAATCGTACACCTGTAACCATAACCATGCTAACTATTGAAGCAACTAATGATAACGCAACAGACGTGTCTACGCAAGGTGGTCAAGCTGTTGAAAATGTACTTCATAATGACAAAATAAACGATGTATTGGTTAGTATTAAAGATGTTGATTTACAAATGGTAAGCACAACTCATAATAATGTTACATTAAACGTTTCCAATGGCTCAATAAATGTTGCTCCTAGTACACCAGAAGGCAATTACAAGGTAGTTTATGAAATCAAAGCAAAAACAAACACAAGCTGTATTTCAATTGCCGAATCATCTATAAATGTAACACAAAACAGTGGTGGAGAAGTTGATAGTGGCAATGAAGGCGGTTTAGAAAGTAATGGCGATTTAGCCTCTTTATTAGCAAAAAGAGCAATGACTCGTAAAAAAACTGGTATAATACATAATACAAAAGCACTTCAAACAAAATTTACACCTAAGGATAACATTATTGCTTTTGGAGCAAATGGAGGTAATATAACACATCAACTGCCTGACTATTTTCCTAACACAGGGTATTATGGCGATGAAGAAGAGTTTATTTCTACACCAGAAGATTTGATTGGAGTAACAAATGCTAATGATATTTTCGCAATGGATTTATATAGAGGTGATAAAAGAGTTGCTGTAGGATTTGCTACCGAATCGCATGGCGCTGCGTATGACCATACTAAAACCATTTGTGACCGTTTTAATGGCGCGTCTATCGAAAACATAGGCCTGCAAACCATTAAAGGACATAATATCATTGCTGTAAAACTATCAAAACCAAAAGGTTTTGTTGAATATGCACTTATATTTTCTGTTAAGTTAAATACTGATGCAAACACCTTATTAAGTAATTGGAATGTGCGCCAATTTCCAGAAGGAAATTACAAAAACTTCCAAATATGGGGTAATACAATGGCACAAGCAATAAACATTGCAAAACACGTTATTGAAACCTTTAAACAAGAAAAACCATTACGTATTGATCATGAAACCGATAAATTACCAAACACTTATATCAAATCTGGCTATTATAAAAATGGCGAGGTACATTTAAATATTGTAAATAACTCAAATGATACCAGTGCTATAATATATGGCAGTAATGCAAGGTCAGAAACAACTGGCAGAAGCGGATATGACACTAACATTAGTCTTACTCCCAACGCGACTCAAGTTATTAAATTACCAATAGGGCCTTTATTTGATACAGGACTATCAATATCAACTCCAAATAATGGCCGAACAGTTGATACTGTGTATCTTGCTGATGGTCCTTGGGCTTTAGAATATAGTGCTGATGCTGCTAAAGTGTCGTCATTTAACGTTGCACATGATGCTGTTGATTATCAAGACGGCGTTTATGAAATAGAGCGTCAACCTAAAGTAATTGGCGAAATAAAAGACACATTTACATTATTTAGACATGTATTACCTAACAGTAACAGCTTAAATATTGAAAACTATGAACACCTAGAATTTAATATGAGTAGTACACATGATGTTCAAATTTCTATTATTTCTGAAGGACTAGATTGGGGTAGCCGCTTTAAATACGATATTGAGGCTAACACCGTAAAAACAAATTATGTAATTCCGTTTAATGCATTCAAATCAAATACTGATTCTTCATTAAAAATAAGTAATGTTAAAACCATTTTATTCACCATTACTGGTGACAACAATACTTACAATACTTTTGAATTAAGTATTGACAACACTTCATTTGGTATTGAGCAAATTACTGAAATTATTACCAAAGATGGTATTGAATATAACAAAAATGGTATTTATAATTTCCCTAATCCATTTAAGGATAAAACCATGTTTAAATTACCTACAAGCGCTGATTTTGTAACTATCAAAGTTTTTGAAATTAATAACCGCTTAATAGATGAGCAAACAATCTCTACAGAAAATGACAACACACATTTTACGTATACCCCTACTAATAGTTTGCCTGCGGGTGTGTATTACTACATCATAACCGATAATAATTTTAACCGTTACTCAGGTAAAATTGTTTCTAACAAATAGATATTTAAACTAAAAACACTATAACAAAAACCCCAAAACAACAATTAGTTTTGGGGTTTTTAATGAAAAAACATCAAAAAAGTAATATTTTAATTTTATTTATATAGATTAGCAATCTACTACAACTTTATTATAATGAACATTGCTTTTACCGGTACCGGATCATATATCCCCGAAACTATAAAAAAAAATGATGCTTTTTTAGATCATAATTTTTTAAACACTGACGGCTCTACAATAAAAAACTCTAATGAAATTATCATTAAAAAGTTTAAAGCCATAACTGGTATTGAAGAACGGCGATACGCAAGTCCTGAACAAAATACCTCCGATCTTGCTACTATAGCTGCAAAAAAAGCTATTAAAAACGCAAATATTAATGCCGAACATATTGACTATATTATTGTAGCTCATAACTTTGGAGACGTTAACGAAAACTCAAATCAAAGCGATATTTTACCATGCTTAGCATCAAGAGTTAAACACAATTTAAAAATAAAAAACCCTAAATGTGTCGCTTACGATATTTTATTTGGCTGCCCAGGATGGCTTGAGGCTTGTATACAAGCCAATGCGTTTATCAAAGCTGGTATTGCAAATACCTGTTTAGTCATTGGCGCCGAAACCTTATCTAGAATTGTTGACGACCATGACCGTGACTCTATGATTTATGCCGATGGTGCTGGCGCAGCAATACTTGAAAAAACAAACGAGCCATCAACCATTTTAGCCCATGAAACGGCTTCATTTACCTTTGATGAGTCTCATTATTTATTTTACGGTTGCTCTTACAATCAAAATTTAGATGCCGATACGCGATATATTAAAATGCACGGACGTAAAATTTATGAATTTGCATTAAGTAATGTGCCGCAGGCAATGAAATCATGTTTAGATAAAAGCGGAGTAGATATCAAAGACATTAAAAAAATCCTTATCCATCAAGCTAATGAAAAAATGGACGAGGCTATTATTGAGCGTTTTTATAAACTTTACAACAGCACACCACCCAATGGCATCATGCCAATGAGTATTCATAAATTAGGTAACAGCTCGGTAGCAACCGTACCAACACTTTTTGATTTAATTCGTCATAACCAACTAGGCGATCACCAAATTAATAAAGGTGATATTATTATATTTGCTAGCGTTGGCGGTGGCATGCACATTAATGCCATGGTATATAAATACTAAACACATTAAAAATGAACAAAGTAAGAATTATCGGATTAGTACTTTTAGTTATAGGACTAGTTCTAAAATATTTTTTAGAAAGTTATAACTTGAGTATGTTAAGAGGATTACTAATAGGCTTAGGAATTGGAATGCTCTTAACTGGTCGAATCAAAAAACCATAAAACTTAATTATCGCTTACGCGGAATATCATGTACGAAGGTCAATTTCCTCATAAACGTTACAAACTCACTTACGAGTTTCTAGAAACCCATATCCCTAAAACTTCTAAAATTTTAGATTTAGGCGTTATTAATCCATTTGTTGAACACATGAAAAAAGGTGGATTTGACGTTACCAATACGGGCGGCGAAGATTTAGATTTTGATACCTCAGCAATTTCAACTTCAAATGCCAACGTGGTTACCGCTTTCGAAATTTTTGAGCATTTATTATCGCCTTTTACCGTTTTACAATCAATAAAAGCTAATAAACTTGTAGCAAGCGTACCCTTAAAACTATGGTTTTCGCCAGCATATAGAAGTAAAACCGACATGTGGGATAGGCATTATCATGAATTTGAAGATTGGCAATTTGACTGGCTTTTACAAAAAACAGGCTGGAAAATTATAGCTACAAAAAAATGGACTAACCCCACCAAAAAAATTGGCTTCAGACCTTTTTTACGTTGGTTTACGCCGCGATACTACATTGTTTACGCCGAAAAAATCACAAGTTAAATGAATTTTTATATCGTAATTCCTGCACACAACGAGCAAGATTTTATTCATTTAACACTAAACTCACTTGTATCACAAACCTTACAACCCAAACGCTTAGTTATTGTAAACGATAACTCAACAGATAATACCGAAGGTATTGTAAACTCATATATTGAAAACCATAATTGGATTTCGATAGTTAACTCAGCCTCCTCAAAAAAACACATCCCTGGCGCTAAAATTGTCAATGCATTTTACAAAGGTTTTGACACTCTAGATGACGATTATGATATTATTTGCAAATTTGATGCCGACCTTATTTTTCCTGATAATTATCTAGAAACGCTTGCCTATCACTTTAAATCTAACCAAAAATTAGGTATGGCGGCTGGATTTTGTTACATCAAAAAAAACAAAAAATGGGTTATTGAAGGTCTCACTAATACCGACCATATTCGTGGCGGATTAAAAGCCTATACAAAAACGTGTTTTGCTCAAATTGGGCAGCTAAAACCTTCAATGGGCTGGGACACCATTGACGAGTTACTTGCCAAGTACTATAGTTTTGAATTACTTACAGATCACTCACTACAAGTAAAACATTTAAAACCTACGGGAAAAAACTACAATCGTAATGCCTCAAAACACCTCCAAGGCGAAGCATTTTATAAAATGCGATTAGGTTTTATACTGTCTTTTTTAGCCGCATTAAAATTAGCTTTTAAAAAGAAAAGCTTATTACTGTTTATCGATTATAACTTAGGCTACTTAAACGCACTAATTACCAAAACCAAGCCTATTGTCACAAAATCTCAGGGGCGATTTATTAGGCAATTGCGCTGGAAAGGTATTTTTAAAAAAGTGTTTAAATCTTAAATACTTTTGCCGACTTTTTATTCTGCGAATGCAGGAATAAAATACAAATCATACTTAAATTAATACTTCAACAAGTCTTCAATTTTCTTTTTAACCTTATCGGTTGACGGAATCATGGTTTGCTCTAAGGTAGAGTTTAATGGTATCGCTGGCATATTTTCGCTACCTAAAGTCATTACGGGCGCATCTAAATATTTAAAACATTCATTTTGAATTTTACCCGATAACGCCAAAGCAAAACTATTATTTGACGGCTCCTCGGTAATCACTAAACATTTACCAGTTTTTTTAACCGATTTCATAATTAAATCTTCATCCAACGGAAATAGCGTTCGCAAATCAATCACCTCAACTTGGTCTTTCATATCTTTTGTTGCATTCATTGCCCAGTGCACACCCATGCCATAACTCACAACTGTTAGGGTTTCTTTTGCGTCTTGTTTCCAAATTTCTTGCAGTATATTTCCTTTTCCAAAAGGCAACATATAATCTTCACTAGGTTCTATTGAAGTTGCACCACTAGTCCCTTTTACTTTAGACCAATACAAGCCTTTATGCTCTAAAATTACAACAGGATTAGGGTCATAATAAGCCGCTTTCATCAATCCTTTTAAATCGGCACCATTACTTGGATAAGCAATTTTTATGCCTCTAATATTTGTAATAACACTCTCTACAGATGACGAATGGTAAGGCCCGCCACTACCATAAGCACCAATTGGCACACGTAAAATCATACTTACAGGCCATTTACCGTTACTTAAATAACAGCTTCGGCTTACTTCGGTAAATAATTGATTTAATCCTGGCCAAATATAATCGGCAAACTGAACCTCAACAATTGGTTTTAACCCAACAGCCGACATGCCTACGGTTGACCCTACAATAAACGCTTCTTGTATAGGGGTATTAAACACACGGTCATCGCCAAACTTTTGTGCCAACGTCGCTGCTTCTCTAAACACACCGCCCAAACGTGCGCCTACGTCTTGCCCATAAAGCAAACATTCTTTATGTTTTTTCATCAGTTCCTCTACCGCAAACAAAGCACAATCTACCATGACAACTTTTTCATCACGTTTTGGCGTTCGCTCGCCTACTTCTTCGGTAACTGGCGTTGGTGCAAAGTCATGTTTAAACAAATCTTGTGGCGAAGGGTCATCCGCCGTTAGTGCGGCATTAAAATCATTTTGAACGTTTGCTTTTGCAGAATTTTCAATAGCATCAACTTCGGCTTGAGTAAATCCAGCCGCAATTAATTGTTGTTTTAATACAGGATACGGGTCTCTAGAACGAGCTTCATCCAAGTCGTCACGGTACCACTCCATCCTAACACCCGAGGTATGATGGTTTAACAATGGCACTTTAGCATGTACTAAAATTGGGCGACGCTCATCCCTAATGGTTTGTATCACTTTTTGTAAAGCGTTATAACTTTCGGTAAAGTTTGCACCGTCTATGGTAATCGCTTCTAGCCCATGAAATCCTTTGGCATACTCATAGGCATTTTGAGCTCGTGTTTCTTCAGCATTCGCTGAAATATCCCAACCATTATCTTGTACCAAATATAAAATTGGCATTTGTTTAAGTGCTGCCATTTGAAAAGCTTCGGCTATTTCGCCTTCGGTAACCGATGCATCACCAAGCGAGCATACCGTAATTGGCTTTTCATTACTGCTGCTACCTTGTGTTATTGGGTTAATTAAGCCTTGTTTTTCTAAATATTGCATTCCCATGGCTACACCTGTTGCAGGAATAGTTTGCATGCCTGTAGCGGAAGATTGATGCGGAATTTTTGGCTTATCAATAGCCTTTAAACTAGGGTGCGAATAGTATGAGCGTCCGCCAGAAAACGGGTCATCTTTTTTTGCTAATAATTGTAACATTAATTGGTAAGGCGTTACCCCCATTGCCAAAAGCATCGCATCATCTCGATAATAAGGAAATGCATAATCTTGCGGTAACAATTGCATACCCAATGCCACTTGTATGGCCTCGTGCCCGCGTGAGGTTGCGTGCACATACTTTGATACCAATTTAAAATTAGCCTCGTACAACTCTGTCATTGACTTTGCTGTACATAAATATGAAAACCCTTGTTTTAATACGTTTTTATCGATTTGTTGAGCCACTGTTTTTCGTTTAATGTAATAATTAGTTATTTAGCTTTAGTTTGTGACATTTGTCATCCAATTAAGTGCATCATCTAGTTTGCCCGAACGCACACCATTTATAGTATCTAATACCATTTGCCCAACAGGATTAGTGTCTGAAATATGTATTTTGTCTTCTTTATAGCCAATTTCTTGAATCATCGCAATACCTACTGCTGTACCTGCGCCAAAAGCTTCTTGTAAAGTACCATTATTTGATGCTTCAACAATTTCGGTTATTGTTATTGGGCGTTCTGTCACTTTATAACCTTTGCTTTTTAGCAATTCAATAACACTTAAACGTGTAATACCGTGCAAAATAGAACCATCAAGATTTGGTGTCACTATTTCGTCATTAATAATAAAAAATATATTCATGGTACCCACCTCTTGTATGTAAGTAAACTCTTGAGCATCTAACCATAATACTTGATCGTAACCTTTAGCTTTAGCAAGCTCGGTTGGACGAATTGCTGCAGCATAATTACCTGCGGCTTTAGCCTCACCTGTACCTCCGCTTGCGGCACGAATATATTGGGTTTCAGCATAAAGCTTAATGCGTTTTGTATAAAGTGGATTTGAGGGCGAAGCCATTATAATAAACTTAAAATGTGTTGCTGCTCGCATCCCAATAAAAGCTTCGTCAGCATACATAAATGGACGTAAATAAAGTGCACTACCCTCCTGAGGCGGAATCCAATTTTGATCTAAACCAACCAATGCTTTTAAGCCTTCAATAAAAACTTCTTCTGGTAATATTGGCATTCCCATACGCTCGGCGCTTAAATTTAAGCGTTTTGCATTTTTTTCGGGACGAAATAACATTGCCTGTCCCGATTTAGTTTTGGTAGCTTTCATCCCTTCAAAAATAGCCTGACCGTAATGCAACGCCATAGCCGCGGGATGAGTAGCTATAGGTTTTAAAGGTTCTATTCGTGGGTTTTCCCACGTACCGTTATTATAATCACAAATAAACATATGATCTGTAAATGTTGTGCCTAACGGAATATTATTAAAATCTAATTCTGAAACTTTTGAAGTTTCTACTTGGGTGATTTTTATCTTAACACTCATATTTCAATATATTTAAAAGCGCATCTTTTTTAGGTTCGCTTTTTTGGGGTTATTATTTTTTTATATAGATCTATTACTATCAAATTGTTCAAAATAATCGGCAACACGCTTTAGAAAAGAACCACCCAAAAAGCCATCAACCACACGATGATCAAACGATAACGATAAATACATCATACTGCGTATTGCAATTTCGTCGCCAGTTTTGGTTTCAATAACTTCGGCTCGTTTTTTAATAATACCTAATGCTAAAATTGCAACCTCTGGTTGATTTATAATAGGTGTACCCATTAAACTACCAAACGTACCTACATTAGAAATTGTAAACGTACTCCCTTTTATATCATCGCCTGTTAATTTATTTTCTCTTGCTTTACCCGCAAGTTCATTTACATTGGCTGCGATAGTTTTTAAATCTTTTGTATCTGCATTTTTCACCACAGGTACAATTAAATTACCTGTTGGTAATGCCGTTGCCATACCAATATTAATATTTTGTTTTACAATTATATTAGTACCATCTACAGAGGCATTTATATTAGGAAAATCTTTTATAGCTTTTGCAACAGCCTCAACAAATAAAGGGGTAAACGTTAAACGCTCGCCGTGTTTTTTTTGAAATGCTATTTTATTTGCATTTCTCCAATTTACCATATTGGTTAAATCGGCCTCAACATATGCAGTAACATGCGGTGATGTATGTTTACTATACACCATATGATCGGCAATAAGTTGGCGCATTCGATCCATTTCAATAATTTTACCAGTACCTTTATCTAGTTTTAATTGAGGAATACGATATGCCGTTGGATCTGGCTGAGCTGTTGGTTGCGCAAATTTATATGGTCGCCCATCTTCAATATACTGGTAAACATCGCTTTTGCGTAATCTACTCTCGGTGCCTGTTGCGGGTATACGTGCTAGTTCTTCAAAACTAATGTGATGTGCCTTTGCAATTGAAATAATTAAAGGCGAAAAAAATGTATTTGAATTAGATACCGAAAAAGCTGTAGTATTTAATTTGCTTTTTACATCAGGCTTAAGTGCTTTTTTTGGCTTTAAAGCAACAGTAGTCTCAACCTTATCGCTTATTGTTTTTTTTGTTGTAGTTGAATTGCCTTCGGATAGCTTTAAAATTGCTATGGTTTCGCCAACAGGCACAACATCTTTTGCGTTAAATAAGGTTTTAACCAAAATGCCACTAGCCGTAGCTGGCACTTCATTATCGACTTTATCTGTAGCAACCTCCAAAATTATATCGCCTTCATCAAACGATTCACCTTCATTAATCAACCAATTAATTATAGTGCCTTCGGTAATGCTTTCACCCATTTTTGGCATCTTTAATTCTGTTTCCATCATCTCCTATAATTTGTTTTCTAAATGTTATAGACAAGATAACAAGAAGTTCGGTTTTTTATTTGCAAAAACTACACAAATATCTTAATAAAGAAAAAACAACTATAAAATATTTAAATTTTATATATTTATTCTGTCAAACAATTATATTTTATATGAAATTAGATGCTACTGATGTTGCCCTTTTAAAACTACTACAAAGCGATTCAAATCGAACGGTTAAAAGCTTATCCGAACAATTAAAACTTTCAACAACACCTATTTTTGAACGTATCAAAAAACTAGAAAGAGAAGGGTTAATACAAGGCTATTCTGCACGCCTAAACCCTAAAAAACTAGGCCTTAAACAAACTGTTTTTGTTGCTATTACTTTACAAGGTCATACAAGAAGTTACCTGCAAAAATTTACCGATCAAATTAATAATTTTCCTGAAGTTGTTGAATGCCACAGAGTAAGTGGCTCATTTGATTATCTTCTTAAACTTATTGTAAAAGATATTGAGGACTACGAAAAGTTTATCATTTCAAAACTCACACTTTTACCATACATTGGCAATGTTCAAAGCCTAATTACTTTATCTACTAGTAAGGAAACACATGAGATTGATTTATCTCAAATCATTTAATTATTGCAGATTAAATGTTTTTACTGCATCCGAAATTTCATAACCTAATCGAAGCCCTTCAACACAATCCATACGGATATGAACACCCAAAGGGATTCTTGAAAAAGCATTTTCTTCGGCCATTTCAGTTAAGGTTTCAAAACTTCGTTTTAAGCCTCTAAATTCATATCGTCGATTATGTGTTCTATCAGTAAAAGCAATATCTCCAAACTGGTCAATAAATAACCCTGCTGCTGCAGATGCAAATGTTGAGTGCCCTGATGGGTAACCAGGAAATGAAGGGTTTGGCCAATACACCAATCGGTATAAATTAGTTTGAAAATCAGGATCCATATGTGCTTTTATATAAGCACTAGGGCGCATTACCATATACTCATATTTATCAGCCCAAGTAGATACTGCTGCGTCATTTAAAGAGAAACCTAATTTTAATAACAAAATTAAAGATGATTGATAATCTAATGCTTCATTAGTAATTAATTGTTGTGCTATTGAAATTTGTCGCCCAGGAGGACTCATCATTAAACCTTCGGCATCATCACTCCAAAACTCTGCTAACCATAAGGCATCTCCATCTTCTTCTCTAGCAGTGTTATTAGCATGATATACCTCTTCCATTTCCTTATAATAATCACTAGTTACATCAGTACTGTAAAGCATTGAAGGTGCAACACTTGTGGTTTCCTCCGAGGATATAACAAACGTGCGTACACTACCCCAATACGGAAATAAAGCACGCTCTGGATCTTCATTAAATGTCCAATACCCATCTGCAATTGGAGGCACATATGATAACGGTTGCGGTTCTAGTATTTGTGTTTCAGCTTCAATATCGGTTTCACTATAAGCAATAATTTGTTCGGCAACATAAGTTCCCCAATGGTTAGATTGCGATACAACATCTTCTGATATATTTATATTTCGGCTTAAGCCAGATAAAAGATAGTCATATAACTCGTTAATTTTAACATCATGTGTTTCTGGCACATTACGCATAAAGTGGTCTATTGTTACTTTGTAAGCGCTATTTAAGGCCACGCTAAGGTTAATCGTTTCACCTCTCTCGTTGTTATTAATATCTAACTCCTCAAATCTTCCCGAATTAGTCGTATAGCCTTCCATGCTAAAAACAGCTGTTTCATAGCCAGCAAGGTGAATATAAGCTAATGCTCTAGCTGTCGCATTAGGTCGCATACCTGTGGCATAACGGTCAATTTCGAGCCAAAGAGTATTCCAGCTACTAATTACGTTTGAAATCGAAACTTCATCAACCGAAACTTGCTCAATAGCTGTTTGATTATCATCTGTAGAACACGCGTTTACTAATACTACGATTACTATGATTTTAATTAAAAACTTAAACTTACTCATACTTTTTTTGTTTTTAAACATCTGACATTAGAGCTAACTCTATATAATGCAAATATATAACCTTATTTTTTGTAAGGTTTTATGTTTTTAAGAAATTTCGCAACGTTTTATAAGTATCGTCTTGTAATTTCATCGATTTTGGCACTTCTCGCAAAGGCTCTACTTCTTTTAATGTTTCATGACAATCTTTAGGAAGTTGCTGATACAGCTGAGTACCTTTTGTTTTCCAAGCAATCATCGCATCACTGACTTGCTTTATAACTTTTGCAGGATTACCAACCACCAAACTCCTTGGCGGAATTTTAGTTTCGGCTTTAACAAAAGCCATAGCACCTACAATACTCTCATCACCAATTTCGGCATCGTCCATAATAACGGTATTCATGCCTATAAGGCAATTTTTACCCAAATTTGCCCCATGTATGATGGCACCATGACCAATATGAGCGCTTTCTTTTAGGGTAATAGATTTACCAGGAAACATGTGTACCGTGCAATTTTCTTGCACATTTACGCCGTCTTCTAAAATAATTTGCCCCCAATCGCCACGAATAGCAGCACCCGGACCTATGTAACAATTTTTACCTATTATTACATTACCTGTAACTGCTGCTAAGGGATGTACAAAACTAGTGCTATGTACCACGGGTGTATATCCTTTAAAACTATAAATCATCGTGTTTATTGTAAAATTATAGGTTATTGCCTATTGAAAAATTTATACGTGTTTTTTAAATCTTTAATCAACACTTTACAATTGCTAATTCTTCATTATTTAAACCCTTTTAAAGTCTTTTTGGTAAACTCCGAAAGTACTAACTTACCGCTTGTTTCAGCGCGTTGAGTTAATAAATCATCCCAATGCTCGGTGCCTTTCCAAAACATGGTTTTCATGTTTTTCATTGCCTCGGGATTGTATGTACATAAGTGCTCAGCAAAAGTTTTAACTGCCTCGTCTAGCGCATCGGTTGTTTCTAAAACCTTCATAAAAAGTCCCTTTTGCATCGCCCATTCTGGCGGATAAAATGAATTGGCATCAATTGCTATTTGAGACAAACCACTTAATCCAATTTTACGTTCAATTGCAGGGCCAACTACAAATGGTCCGATACCTATATTAAGTTCGCTTAATTTAATTGATGCAAATTTAGTTGCCATACAATAATCGGTTGCAGCTGCCAAACCAACTCCGCCACCAACAGTTTTACCTTGCACACGACCAATTATAAATTTTGGACATTTACGCATAGCGTTAATTACATTAGCAAAACCTGAGAAAAATAGTTTTCCTGTTTCGGCATCATTTATATGAATCAATTCTTTAAAGCTAGCACCTGCACAAAATGTGCGATCGCCACCACTTTTTATCACAACCACTTTAATCGCATCATTAGTCCCAGCATTTGTAATGGTAGTCGCTAAGTTGGCTAAAATATCGCCAGGTAAAGAGTTGTGAGCAGGATGAAAAAACTCAATATAAGCAACTTGATTTTCTATCGTTTGTTTTACATAAGGTTGTGTCATAATTTACTCGTTAATCATTATAAAGTTATTAGCTATATTTTTATTTACATACTTAATACTCACTTTTGGTGGAATTGATATTTCAATACAAATATCATTAGCATTAAAGTTTGTTGGCGAAATTTTAGAATGAAAAGTTCTAGACATTAACAATGCTTTTAAAATCAATTTAAACATCTTTTTATTGTCATGCTTTGTTTCTAAATCTTTTATCTGCTCTAGATTTAACGCTTTGAATTGACTAAAGTGAATCTCCACCGAAGGTGGAATTGAAATACCAACTACCAAGCTATTGGCTACAAAACCTGCTTTTTCTAAAATTGGTAAAACATCAAAAATATCTTTAACATAATTTGTAAATTTATCCTTGGTTGCTTTTCCTATGTTTGCAATTTTATACAAACCTTCTTTTAATTGCTGAAGTATTTTGTCGGTATTATCAAAAATTTTATCTGTGGTCGATTTTATCATATTTTTTTATTACAAAAGGTTAAATTGCTCAAAATGATGATTTAAATGTTTACGTTCTAACAAATACCATTCGTATCTATTAAGTGTTCCAAAAACTATATTTTTTAGACTTACGTCAGAATTTTTCTTAAAAAACTCTATATAAATACGACGCTGATTT
>CALDUQ010000036.1 GCA_937924845.1 uncultured Flavobacteriaceae bacterium | reverse complement strand
TATCGAACGCACATACAATTCCACACATAACTTTAATCTTTATATTATACTTTTATTTCTTTATTCAAATTAACTAAGCAAATATGATGCTAAGATTACAAATTTAAAACACAAATAATTTAATTAATTACAAATTGATAGTTTTATAACTAAAATTGAGATATAATGGTTTTAAATAGTTGTATAATGATTTATAATTGTTTTGAATTGTAATCATTATTTAATTTTATGTTTAAAATATGAAAGCTTAGTGTCATATTTGTTCCATAATTAATAATAAAAGTAAAAGTTATGTGCGGAATAGTATGTGCGTTCGATATAAAACAAAAGACTGACGATTTAAGACCTCAGGTTTTAGAAATGGCAAAAACCATTCGTCATCGTGGACCAGACTGGAGTGGTATTTATAGCGATGAAAAAGTTATAATGGCTCATGAGCGTTTAGCAATTGTAGATCCAGCATCTGGAAAGCAACCATTGTTTAGTGAAGACAAAAAAATGATTTTAGCGGCAAATGGTGAGATTTATAATCATAAAGAAATTAGAGCGCAATTTAAAAATAAATATAATTTTCAAACACAATCAGACTGCGAGGTTATTTTAGCATTATATAAAGAAAAAGGTGTTGATTTTGTAGATGAGTTAAACGGTATTTTTGGCTTTGCTATTTATGATACCGAAAATGACACCTATTTTATTGCACGTGATCATATGGGTATCATTCCGTTATATATTGGTTGGGATAAAAATGGTACGTTTTATGTTGCTTCAGAGCTTAAAGCATTAGAAGGTGTTTGTACAAAAATAGAATTGTTTCCTCCAGGGCATTATATGTCTAGTGAAGACGGCAAATTTGTGCAATGGTATAAGCGGGATTGGGTAGATTATGATGCTGTAAAAGATAATGAAACTAGTATAGCCGAAATTAAACAGGCTTTGGAGGATGCTGTGCAAAGACAATTGATGAGTGATGTACCTTATGGTGTTTTGTTATCAGGAGGGTTAGATTCTTCAGTAACTTCAGCCATCGCTAAAAAATATGCGCAACATCGTGTTGAAAATGATGGAAAAACAGAAGCATGGTGGCCACAATTACATTCCTTTTCAGTAGGTTTAGAGGGGTCGCCAGATTTGGCTGCTGCAAAAAAAGTAGCCGACCATATTGGTACTGTGCATCATGAAATTAAGTTTACCGTGCAAGAAGGTTTAGACGCTATTAAAGATGTTATTTATCAACTTGAAACGTATGATATTACAACCATTAGGGCTTCAACCCCAATGTATTTAATGGCTAGGGTAATTAAGTCCATGGGTATTAAAATGGTGCTATCTGGTGAGGGTGCTGATGAGTTATTTGGAGGTTATTTATACTTTCATAAAGCGCCTAATGCTAAGGAGTTTCATGAAGAAACTGTGCGTAAATTAGATAAATTACATATGTATGATTGTTTGCGAGCTAATAAAAGTTTGGCAGCATGGGGTATTGAAGGGCGTGTGCCATTTTTAGACAAAGAATTTATGGATGTCGCGATGCGAATTAACCCGCAAGATAAAATGATTAATGGCGAGCGTATGGAAAAATGGGTGGTGCGAAAAGCTTTTGAAGATATGATTCCCGAAAGTGTAGCGTGGCGACAAAAGGAGCAGTTTAGTGATGGTGTTGGTTATAGCTGGATAGATAGTTTAAAAGCGCTAGTTGAACTTGAAGTTACAGATGAGCAATTAGCTAACGCAAACTTTAGATACCCAATTCAAACGCCTCAAAATAAAGAAGAGTATTATTACCGTACTATTTTTGAAAATCATTTTCCTAGTGATGCAGCCGCTTTAAGTGTGCCGCAAGAGCCTAGTGTGGCGTGTAGTACTAAAATCGCTTTAGAATGGGATGAAGCGTTTAAAAATATGAATGACCCAAGTGGACGAGCAGTAGCTCAGGTGCATGAGGATGCTTATTAAGCTTTTTTGCCCAAAATTCACCTAAAAAAAAGTGCTGGTAAAAACAACCAGCACTTTTTTAATATTTAAAATAGCGCTTTTAAAGCTTAAAATTGTGTTTTTGTATGTTGCAGGTCATTGTATATTGCCTTGAACTTTGTTTAAGGTGGTTTTTAGCATGTTTAAGCGCATTATGAGGTAATTGCTAAATGTTAATAATTGTTTGATAAAGTCGGTTAAATGGTTTAAATCTAAACGTAGTATTTGTATATTTGTAGGTGTTAAGAGTTGCTTTTTTGAGTAGCTTTTTTAGTTTAGATTAAAAATAAAGACCATAATATTTATGAGCGAAGAAAATAAAAAACAATACGGTGCCGATAGTATTCAAGCCCTTGAGGGCATGGAGCATGTGCGTATGCGACCTTCAATGTATATTGGGGATGTAGGTGTACGTGGGTTGCATCATTTGGTGTATGAGGTTGTTGATAACTCAATTGATGAGGCTTTAGCCGGGCATTGTGATAATATTACAGTGACTATAAATGAAGACAATTCGATAACTACTGAAGATGATGGTCGTGGTATTCCGATAGGCATACATAAAAAAGAAGGTGTATCGGCATTAGAGGTTGTTATGACTAAAATTGGTGCTGGAGGTAAGTTTGATAAAGATTCATACAAAGTCTCGGGAGGTTTACACGGTGTTGGTGTAAGTTGTGTAAATGCATTGTCAGAGCATTTAAAAGCAACTGTTTATCGTGATGGTAAAGTTTGGGAGCAGGAGTATGAACGTGGTAAAACGTTATACCCGGTAAAAACTACTGGTGATACAGATAAACGTGGTACTACGGTTACTTTTAAGCCCGATCCTGAAATATTTAAACAAACTTTAGAGTATAATTATGATACTTTAGCAAGTCGATTACGTGAATTAGCATACTTAAATAAAGGTATTACTGTTCATTTAATTGATAGAAGAAGTAAAAAGGAAAACGGTGATTTTGAAGGCGAAACATTTCACTCGAAAGAAGGCTTAAAGGAGTTTATTAAATTTTTAGATGGTAGCCGTGAACCCTTAATGAAAGATGTTATTGCCTTTGAAGGCGAAAAAAACAATGTGCCTGTTGAGGTTGCTATGGTTTATAATACATCCTATTCAGAAAATTTACACTCTTATGTAAATAATATTAATACACATGAGGGAGGTACGCATTTATCAGGTTTTAGACGTGGTTTAACACATACCTTAAAAAAATATGCCGATGCCTCTGGAATGCTCGATAAATTAAAATTCGAGATATCGGGAGATGATTTTAGAGAAGGTCTAACCGCTATTGTATCTGTAAAAGTTGCAGAGCCACAATTTGAAGGGCAAACCAAAACAAAATTAGGCAATAGAGAAGTTTCGGCATCTGTAAGTCAAGCCGTGTCTGAAATGCTTACCGATTATCTAGAGGAGCATCCAGATGATGCTAAAATTATAATACAAAAAGTGATTTTAGCAGCGCAAGCACGTCAGGCAGCACAAAAAGCGCGCGAAATGGTTCAGCGTAAAACTGTAATGAGTATTGGCGGTTTACCTGGCAAATTAAGTGATTGCTCAGAGCAAGATCCTGCAAAATGCGAAGTGTTTTTGGTTGAGGGAGACTCGGCAGGCGGAACTGCAAAACAAGGTCGTGACCGTGCTTTTCAGGCTATTTTACCATTACGAGGTAAAATTCTTAATGTTGAAAAAGCCATGCAACATAAAGTATTTGAAAACGAAGAGATAAAAAACATTTTTACAGCACTTGGTGTAACCATCGGTACAGAAGAAGATCCGAGAGCATTAAATTTATCAAAATTAAGATACCATAAAATTGTGATAATGTGTGATGCCGATATTGATGGTAGCCACATTGCAACCCTAATTTTAACCTTCTTTTTTAGATACATGAAGGCCTTGGTTGAAAACGGACATGTTTATATTGCAACACCACCATTATATTTGGTAAAAAGAGGCGCTAAAAAGCAATACGCATGGAGTGATAAACAGCGCGATGAAATTGTATCACAATTTGGTGATGGTTCAAAAATACAACGATATAAAGGTTTGGGAGAGATGAATGCCGAGCAATTGTGGGATACTACAATGAATCCTGAATTTAGAACCATGCGATTGGTGCAAATTGAAAACCCAACGGAAGCAGACAGAGTATTTTCAATGCTAATGGGTGATGATGTACCGCCTCGTAGAGAGTTTATCGAGAAAAATGCAATTTATGCAAATATTGATGCGTAATAATTAATAACAACAAAATAAATAACAAACAATAATTAATAAATTTAAGATGATAAAAAGAATAAGTTTAGCTTTTTTAATATTTACATTAACATGTAATCTTTACGCTCAAGAAAAAAAATGGTCAGTAGACTTGAAAGAAGAGTTATATCAAGTAGGTTGGATAAAGCAATCTAATAATGGTGTTATTTTAGCTTCTGGAGCAAAGGGGTTAATTGGAATGGATAATATTTCAGGTGATATTTTATGGCATAATAAAGAATTAAAAGCTATAGATAAAAACTCTTTTTCAAATATCGATGGGCTACCGTTATTTTTTGCGGAGTATTCGCCAATAGCAGGTAAAACTAGAGGTGTTATTGTAAACTCAGTGAATGGAGATGTTTTATTTGACACAAAAGATGAAGGATATCGCATCAAAAATTATACAAGTATTCCATCACAAGGCATCATTTTATTTGAGCTGTTAAAGGATAAAGAACGAATTTTAATGAGTTTTAGTTTAGAAACATGGGAAAAGAAATGGTTAACTAGTTTAGGAGAAGTTAGTGGTCTTTTACAAAAATTAATAAAAAGATCGTTTATTGATCATGGGCCTCATTTTGATGTAGATAATAATTTAATAGTTGGTATAAAGGATATGATTTATACTATTAAAATGTCTAACGGATCTATTGAATGGAAATTTAAAGCTGATAAAAACTTAAAGGCTTTAGTTTATTCTGAAATCAATAATAGCTTATATGTTGGGGTAAAAAAATCTAAAAAATTAATTGTATTAGAGTCAAAAACAGGTAAAGACATAACGCCTGGAAAACTTAAGTTAAGAGGTACTTTAATAGACGTTACACCAGATAATGCAAATAATTTGATTTTGGTAGAAACAGAAGGTTTTAATATTATTGACCCATTAACTAATGAGTTTAAATGGAAAAAAAGTTTTAAAATTGATTTTTTAGATGAAGTAATACCATTAGAGAGTGGTTTTGTAGCAATTGGTAAAAATGAAAAAGATGGCACAATAGCGTTAGTAGATAATCAAGGTGATAAAGTTTGGGTAAGTAAAGTTAAAGGTTATTCATACTACACAACCATAACATCTAGTGGAGTTTTGTATATCTCAACAGAGCGTTCAAATATTTTAGACTTAAATACAGGAAAAGATGTTTGGGATAAAGATGTGAAGTTTAAAACAATACCAGCTGTTACTTTTGATGAAATAGAAGAAAAGGTTATTTTATTTGAAAACAAGAAGGGTTATAAATTCGATTTAAAAACAGGTAAAGTTAACCTTTTTGCAGAGGACATTGTTTTGGATAATGTTAAACGAAAAACCCCACTTTTAGCAGAATATGTTGATGGTAAAGGATATCTTTTGCATACAGATCAACATATGTCCCTTTTAAGTCCTGATGGACAGTTAAAATACACAAAATATTTTGAGCCTGCTTCAGATTTATCAGGATTTTTAAAATTAGCTCAAGTTGGACTTGATATTGCTGGAGTTGATTTAGATATTCAGGGTTCAATAGATAATGTTAAAATGTTATCAGCATTATCTAATGGAGCATATAGAACTTCTAAAGATCAAACTGACGGTAAAACAGAAGAGTCTATAGTTTCAGGTTTGTACGTTGGTTCTAAAGGCGATATGACTACTGTTTTTGAAATCACTAAAAAAAGATATTCAAATTCAAAAAAAATAAAAAATCACCAATTTGTTGTAGCAAAAATAAAAAGTGAAACAGCACCAACAACTCATAAGATTTATATGGTAAATAAAGCAACTGGAGGTTTAGATGCCCAAATTCAACTTTTAGATAAAACACCTAATTATTTAATTGATGAAGTTGATAATGTTGTGTTTTTAAACGAAAAAAATCATTTAATATCTGCATATAAATTTTAATAAAAGTAAAGACTGTATAAATTAAAAAACATAACATGAAAGTAACAGTAGTAGGAGCAGGAGCAGTAGGGGCAAGCTGCGCAGAATATATTGCCATTAAAAACTTTGCTAGTGAAGTAGTTTTGCTAGATATTAAGGAAGGTTTTGCTGAGGGTAAAGCCATGGATTTAATGCAAACAGCATCATTAAACGGTTTTGATACCAAAGTTGTGGGTGTAACTAATGATTACTCAAAAACGGCAGATAGTCATATTTGTGTGATCACTTCGGGTATACCGCGTAAACCAGGTATGACTCGTGAGGAGCTTATAGGTATTAATGCAGGTATTGTAAAATCGGTATCTTCAAGTTTGTTAGAACATTCGCCAAATACTATAATTATTGTGGTAAGTAACCCTATGGATACGATGACGTATTTAGTACATAAAACAACAGGTTTGCCAAAACACCGTATTATTGGTATGGGTGGCGCGTTAGATTCTGCTCGTTTTAAATACAGATTGGCTGAAGCTTTAGAAGCGCCAATTAGTGATGTAGACGGTATGGTTATTGGCGGTCACAGCGATAAAGGTATGGTGCCTTTAACAGCTCATGCAACTCGTAATAGCGTTAAAGTTTCTGAGTTTTTATCAGATGAGCGTTTAACACAAGTTAAAGAAGATACTAAAGTTGGTGGTGCAACATTAACTAAATTATTAGGTACCTCGGCTTGGTATGCACCAGGTGCTGCAGTAAGCGGTTTGGTTCAAGCTATTGCTTGCGATCAGAAAAAAATGTATCCATGTTCTGCACTTTTAGAAGGGGAATATGGTCTTAATGATTTATGTATTGGTGTACCTGTAATTTTAGGTAAAAACGGTATCGAACAAATTGTTACCATAGATTTAAGTACTGCCGAAAAAGCGCACTTAGAAGAAAGTGCTGCTGGAGTTAAAAAAACCAATGGTCTTTTAGAGCTTTAAAACCTTAGTTTATATATAAAGCAGCCTATTATGTTTTGATAGGCTGCTTTTTTTATGCTTAAAATTGATAACCAATGCGTAAGTGTAAGTTTAAAAAAGTGTCACTTTCATTGTTAGTAAATCCAGCTTGTTTTGCAAATAGGCGTCTATAGCCAATGCCAACCCCAGTTTCATAATTAAAATGTTTGCCAATAGCTCTACGAATACCCCAACTTGGTATTAATGCAAGTTGACTTATAATACTTACATTGTTTGAATTTGAAATTACAAACCAATCAGGATGAAAACGTGTTTGTAGTGAAATGTAGTTGCCATTATTACCAGTAATCTTTTTTTGTTTTTTTAGACGTTTTTTTAAATTATAATAAAAACGAGGAGCAACACTAATTACGGGAGTAATTAAAAAGCCCGAATCATCAAAAAAACTACCACCCCAAATACTCCCATCAAAGCCTACTTCTGTTCTTAAGGCAATGCTATTGGTGAGTTTAGATTCATTATGTGCCCAAACGCCCAAAATTCCAGTTTGGATGCCAAAAATAGACTGTTCTACACTTGCGTTTGTATTTTGTGACTTTACAGTAAAAGTTGTAAAACAAAAGGTGAGTATTAGTAAAAAGTGTTTCATTGTTTTTTTATTAAGTTGTTTGCTGTATTTAATCAATAATTATGCCATCGGGTAATGTTGTGCAGCAATTTGGGTTTATTTATATTTGTCATAATGAAAACTAAACTACATCTTTTTGGGTTGATTGTTTTTCTTGGAATACTAACTGTATTTCAGGACAAATATACTGTGCCTAATCAAGAGCTAATTGTTGAGTTTTCAGACAAAAACATATCACAGTTAGAAGTTAATACAGCGATTTTTGAGGTTCAAAAAAAGTTAAAAACGCTACAAGTTACTAGCTTTAGTGTTGGCGGTTTATCCGAAGGAAAACTAAAAATCACGTATTACACCACAACTAGTGTTTACCATATAAAGCAGCTTTTAAAGTCAATAAAAGCCTTGTCGGTTAATATGCCGTTTTCAACGGAAGACAAGCAAGGTGCGCAAAAATATAATGTTGATGTTTTTGAAATTAACTCTAATCAGTCAACATCTAACCCATCAAAAGGTTTAGCTTTAGAAACTAAGTTTGAAAACAATCGGTTTTCAAATCCGTTAAATACGGCATCAATAACACAAGTTTACCATTACAATGCTGTAAAAACATTTACAGAGTTAAAACGTTTACTTTATAAATCACCAGTATTAACAGGTGGTTTTTTTTATAACATTCCAGAAGTCAGGGCAGGTCCTATTGCTTAAATAATATAAATTTAGGAGCTTAGCTTTCCGCTAGGTAAAATAATAGTTGTAATAATGTTCATCACAAATGATGAAAAAATATAATTGTTAAAAATGAACGCAAATCATATATTTGCTCGTTTTTAAAAAAAAATCACATAAAAATAGTTTAATGGAAAATAAAGGATTAGTAAAGCTGTTTGCAGTACTTTTTGGTTTAGTAAGTATTTACCAAATAGCATTTACATTTGTAGGAAATAAGGTTGAGGGTGATGCTAAAGCATATGCCGAATCTAAAATTTCGAGCGCAGAAGACGAGTACGAAACTCGCAGAGGTATTGAGGAAGTTGCTTACTTAGACTCTATAGGTAAAAAGAAAGTTTATAACATTGGTATAGCAAGCTATACATATAATGAGGTTAAAGACAAGGCGATGAATCTTGGGCTTGACCTTAAAGGTGGTATTGATGTAACGCTTCAAATATCTGTTAAAGATATTTTAAAAGGATTAGCTAACGGAAGTAAAGATCCTGTGTTTTTAAAAGCTTTAAACGATGCTGACGAAATTCAAAAAGACGCCCAAGAGTCTTACTTAGAGTCGTTTTACAAAGCGTTTGATAAGATTAAAGGAGATACAAAACTTGCTTCTCCAGATATATTTGCAAATCGTAACTTAAGTGATGTGATTACTTTTGATATGGATGATGCAAGTGTTCAAAACGTATTAAACCAAAAAGTTGATGAGTCTATCCAGTCGGCTTTTGAGGTTTTACGTAAACGTATTGATAAATTTGGTGTAACACAACCAAATATTCAACGTGTAGGTAACTCAGGTCGTATTATTGTTGAATTACCAGGAGCAAAAGATGTAGAGCGTGCAAAATCATTATTACAAAGTACAGCTCAGCTTGAGTTTTGGGATGTTAGCAAACCAGGCGAATTTACCTCGTTTTTAGTGCAGGCTGATAAATTGTTAGCCGAAACAACAAAAACTGAAACTCTAGCAAAAGAAACCGTTGAGGTAGAAAAATCAAAAGAGGGTGATAGTGCTATTGATGATTTATTAGGAGAAACTACAACCGATTCAACTTCAGTTGATGCTCCAGAAGTTACTCGTCCGTTAATTGGATTGATAAAAGCAGGTAGTAGAGGCGCAGGTATTGGTCGCTTTTTTGTTGAAGATACAGCTACAGTTGGTAAATACTTAAGACGTGCTGATGTGAGAGCGTTTTTATCGCCAACACAACGATATACAAAATTCCTTTTTGGATTACCAGAAGTAGCAAAAGATTTGGTTGGTACAGAACTAGAAGGTGCTGAGCTTGTTGACCTGTATGCTATTAAAGGAAATAAGCAAGATGTGCCAGAATTAAGTGGAGCAACAATTGTTGCGGCTGGTCAATCATATGATTTATCAAATAACCCAACTGTTACCATGCAAATGGATTCAAAAGGTTCTAAAATTTGGGAGTCAATGACAGAGCGAGCATTTAAGCAAGGCTCAAATGTTGCTGTAGTTTTAGATGATATTGTGTATTCGGCACCAGGGGTATCTACTGGAGCTATTTCGGGTGGCAACACTGAAATTAAAGGAAACTTCACGTTAAAAGAAGCTCAAGATTTAGCAGTTGTTTTACGAGCAGGTAAATTACCAGCAAAGGCTGATATTATTAGAGCGTCTGAGGTTGGACCTTCATTAGGTAAAGAAGCAATTTCTAGCGGAACAATTTCATTTATTATCGCTTTAGCGTTAGTATTATTATGGATGGTGCTATATTATGGTAAAGCGGGTATTTACTCTGATTTAGCATTACTTTTAAATATCGTTTTAGTATTTGGTATTTTATCGGGGTTAGGAGCTGTGTTAACACTTCCTGGTATTGCAGGTATTGTATTAACGATTGGTATTGCGGTAGATGCTAACGTATTAATTTATGAGCGTATTCGTGAAGAATTAGCAAAAGGTAAAGGACAGGTAGAGGCTATAAAAGATGGTTTTTCTAACGCATTATCATCAATATTAGATGCTAATATTACAACAGGTTTAACAGCGTTAATCTTATTTTTATTCGGTACAGGGCCAATTAAAGGTTTTGCAACAACTTTACTTATAGGTATTGTAACGTCATTATTTACAGCAATATTTATTACACGTTTATTAATAGACTGGAATGTAAACCGTGGCGGAAAATTAGATTTCTCGACACCAATAACAAAAGGTTTATTTAGAAATATTAACATCGACTTTTTAAAGAAGCGTAGGATGGCATATGTAATTTCTGCAGTTGTTATTTTAGCTGGGTTAGTTTCATTATTTACTACAGGTTTAGATCAAGGTATAGATTTTGTTGGAGGACGTACATATACTGTTCGTTTTGCACAAGATGTAAATGCTGATGAGGTTAAGGATAAAGTAATAGAGGTTTTTGGTAGTGCAGAGGTTAAAACTATTGGTGGTGATAACCAATTAAAGATAGCAACTAAATATAAAGTTAATGAGAATACTGCTGAAGTTGATGAAGAGGTGCAAAGTAAATTGTACGGGGCAGTAAAGTCATTTTTACCTGCCGAGGTTACTTATGCTAAATTTTCGGTAGGAGAAAATAGCGTAGGTAAAATGAGTTCAGATAAAGTAAGCCCTACAATTGCCGATGATATTAAGCAGTCGTCTATTTGGGCAATTTTAGGGTCGTTAATTGTTGTGTTTTTATATATTTTATTACGATTTAAAAAATGGCAATTCTCTTTAGGAGCGGTAGTAGCAGTTTTTCATGATGTATTAATTGTATTAGGTATATTTTCTTTAACATGGAAATATTTACCATTTAACATGGAAATTGACCAGGCATTTATTGCAGCAATATTAACTGTAATCGGTTACTCATTAAATGATACCGTGGTTGTATTTGATAGAATTAGAGAGTTTTTAAATGAACATACAGGATGGGATTTTACACGTGTTGTAAATTCTGCTTTAAGCAGCACATTAAGTAGAACTTTAAATACATCTTTAACTACATTAGTGGTATTGTTAGCAATGTTTATTTTTGGAGCCGATTCATTAAGAGGTTTGTTATTTGCACTTATGGTTGGTGTGGTAGTAGGTACTTATTCATCGGTATTTATTGCAACGCCAATAATGAATGATACAATTAAAAGATTAGAGAAGAAAAAGAGTTAATTTAACGGTTAACCGAATAAAAAAAGCCTGTTTAGTTTTTGCTAAACAGGCTTTTTTTTATGTGTAATACTAAAGTTTACTTTTGGCATTTAGTATTGTAGTATTCAACAATTTCTCTAAGATCTCTTTTCTTTAGTTCTTTGTTTTGAATTTTAGCAACTAAACTGCTGCAATCTTTAAAATAAGAAGAGGCTGCTTTTTTAAAATTTTTGGTAAACAATTGGTTTGAGCCAAGGTGATAAGCTTCTTTTTCGTTTTGACGTCTTACATAAAAATTATTAATGTTGTAGGTTGCGCCTCCAAAAGCACCAGCGCCAACACCACCACCAACACCACCAAAGCCTACACCGCCGTAATTTGTGTAGCCTATTCTTGATAATTCGTATAAGTAAACATTTCCGGCAGCTAACTCTTCTAAAACGCGCGGTTTGTTTTTATCTTTAATTTTTAATTTCACGTAAGTTTCAATATCGTTAATGGTGTATATTTTAACTTTTTTGATGTTATCAAAATCATATTTTTTTGCTTTAGATTTTTTATTAAGTCTAAACTTAACACCGTCTTTAATAAGTTTTCCTAAGCCACTTTTGGTTGTTCCGTTTTTAAAAGTAATAACCGCTTTGTTTTTTTGGGCGGTTATGACTTGTAATGACAGTAGTGTAAATACTGCTAATGCGATTGTTTTTTTTAAAATCATAATTAAAATAGTTGTTGTTTTTGAGCTTTCAAATATATCCTGTTTTTTTTATAAGGTTATAATACATTGCAGTAAGTTTTAAAAATTAATATCTAGATATTTGAATAGTAAATTATTATCCTTACATTTGCACGCCCTTTTAGGAGGGTTTAATCAAATATATTGTATAAATAATATGCCTACAATTTCACAATTAGTACGAAAAGGAAGAGCCAAAATAACCAAGAAGAGTAAATCGGCTGCTTTAAATTCGTGTCCACAACGTCGTGGTGTATGTACTCGTGTGTATACAACAACACCTAAAAAACCAAACTCAGCAATGCGTAAGGTAGCTAGGGTTCGTTTAACAAACGGTAACGAGGTAAATGCATACATTGGCGGTGAAGGTCACAACTTACAAGAGCACTCGATAGTATTGGTTAGAGGTGGAAGGGTAGTGGCACACTGGCGGTGATTGGCTCTGTTGCCGGTGACAGAGGGCGCAGAAGCAATTACCTGTATGGTTCCG
>CALDUQ010000035.1 GCA_937924845.1 uncultured Flavobacteriaceae bacterium | reverse complement strand
TTCATTCGGAATATATTAAGGCAGAAAATGTAGCTTTAAAATTATCACATTTGGATGCCGTATTGGTGGCACCTGGTTTTGGTGAACGTGGTGTAGAAGGTAAAATAGATGCTATAAAATATGTAAGAGAACATAAAATACCTTTTTTAGGCATATGTTTAGGAATGCAAATGGCGGTTATTGAATATAGCCGAAATGTTTTAGGTTTAACCGATGCAAATTCTGCCGAAATGAGCCCAAATACAGCAAACCCAGTGATTGCTATAATGGAAGATCAAAAAACGATTACAGATATGGGCGGTACTATGCGTTTGGGTGCCTGGGCGTGTGAGGTAAAAAATGACACTATAGCACATAAGGTCTATAATTCAAACTTAATTACCGAGCGTCATCGCCACCGTTATGAGTTTAATGGTGCATATAAAACTAAGCTTGAAGCCGCAGGGATGATAACTTCGGGTGTAAACCCAAAAACAGGTTTGGTTGAAATTATAGAACTAGGAAGCCACCCATGGTTTGTTGGTGTGCAATACCATCCCGAATATAAAAGTACAGTTGTAAAGCCTCACCCATTATTTGTTGCTTTTGTTAAAGCAGCAAGTACCTATAATAAAAACAAATAAAAATAAAATTATGCCATATTGTCGCAAAAGCTAACTTAGGATAGCAATTTGCTAATATGTACTTAACTAACACTATTAAATGGAAGAAAAGAAATTTGACGTAAATTCAATAATAGGATTCGTACTCCTTTTAGGAATAATGCTTTGGTATTTGTACCAAAATCAACCAACACCCGAAGAGTTGGCGGCACAAGAAAAAACTAAGCAAGAGCAGGTCGACAACCAAACAAACTCAGTAACAACTAAAACTGACGCTTATACAGCACCAGCAATTGCCAAACCGTTACAACCAACAGACTCATTGGGCTTAGTTGCGCTTAAAAATAAAATTGGTGCCTTTGCTTATTCGGCTACTTTAGCTGATCCAAATCAAAATGAAACAGTTTTTGAAAATGAGGTATTGTATTTAAAAGTAAATAACACCGGTGGATACATTTCTGAAGTTAAATTAAAGCAGCATGTTGATTATAAAAACGAAGCTATTTACTTGGTTAAAAATAATAACTCAATTTTTAATATCGAGTTTAGTACAACAGATAACCGAACGTTAAATACTAAAGATTTGCCTTTTGAGTCTAATTTAGAAACTAATGGCGACAATAAAGTATTATCAATGCGATTAAAGGTATCGCCAACTCAATTTTTAGAGTATCGCTATGAGTTAAAACCTAATGATTATATGTTAGGGTTTACAGTGCGATCTCAAGGCTTAAGTAATGTGGTTAACGGTTCGCAAGATATTACTCTTGATTGGAGGCTAAAAGCGTTTCGTCAATCTAAAAGTATAACTTATGAAAATAGATATACCGAAGTTAATTATGAGTATGATGAGGGTAAGGATGATTATATTGGATTAGGAGATTTTAAAGAAGAAACGCCAGAAGATGTAACTTATGTGTCATTTAAACAGCATTTCTTTTCGTCAATTTTATTATCAGATTCACCATTTAAAACGTCAAGATTAGAATCTAGAAATTTGGTGCAAGATGAGCAAATTGACACAGTTTATACAAAAGCTTTTGCAGCAAAATTACCATTAACTTTAGTTGGCGGTGAGTTTAATAAAAACATGAATTTATATTACGGTCCTACCGATTATAAACTTTTAGAAAGCTATGACCGTAATTTAGAAGAAACCGTTTCTTTAGGTTGGGGTTTATTTGGTTGGTTAAATAAGCATGTATTTATACCTTTATTTGGTTTGTTAAGTACATATTTTCCTTACGGTATTGCTATTATTGTAATGACTTTATTAGTAAAAATGTTATTGTCATTTGTGCAATACAAGCAATTTTTGTCACAGGCAAAAATGAAAATTTTAAAACCCGAGCTTGAGGCTATTAGATTAAAATATAAAGACAATAAAATGAAAGCGCAACAGGAAACTATGGCGCTTCAAAATAAAGCTGGTGCTAGTCCTTTAAGCGGATGTTTACCTGCGTTATTGCAGTTACCTGTGTTTTATGCTTTGTTTCAGTTTTTTCCTTCGGAGTTTAGTTTGAGGCAAAAGAGCTTCCTTTGGGTTGAAGATTTATCATCGTATGATACCATTGCCGAGTTGCCATTTCACATTCCATTTTATGGTAGTCATATAAGTTTGTTTCCAATTTTGGCATCTATAGCTATTTTCTTTTACATGAAGATGACAACGGGACAACAAGCTGTGGCGCAACCTACTCAAGAGGGGATGCCTGATATGTCAAAAATGATGAAATACATGATTTTTATTTCACCAATAATGATGTTGTTTTTCTTTAATAACTATGCTAGTGGTTTAAGTTTATATTATTTTATATCAAACTCAATAAGTATTGGTATTATGTTAGTGATTAAACACTACATTATTGATGAAAAGAAAGTACTGGCTAAAATTGAAGTCAAGAAAAAGCAACCCAAAAAACAAAGTCGTTTTCAGAAAAAAATGGCAGAAATGATGGAGCAAGCTGAGCAACAAAAACGTAATCAGCAAAAGCGAAAATAAATTTTAAAGCTGCCAATTTTGGCAGCTTTTTTTTAATACAATTTTGAGAGTTGTATTACGTTTTTTAATTTTAACTAAAAATAGTTTTATATGAAACTGAAGTTAAGTTGTGTTTTATTATTAGTAATATCTAGTTTTTGTTTTTCGCAGTCTATTAATCAGTTAGATGCTAAAGGGTTTCGCCACGGTGTGTGGGAGAAAAAATTTAATAACACCAATCAAATTAGGTATAAAGGCACTTTTAATCATGGTAAAGAAGTGGGGCTGTTTGAGTTTTATAAATTAGTAAGAAAAAAAAATGTGTTATCTGCTACAAAATATTTTGATACACTTACAGGTATTGCCAATGTCAAATTTATATCGCATCATGGTAAAGTTATTAGCGAAGGTAAAATGCGAGGCAAAACTTATGTAGGTAATTGGAGGTATTATCATAAAAACTCATTAAAGTTAATGACGACAGAGCAATATAATGAAAATGGTTTGCTAAATGGTAAACGTTTAGTTTATTATAAAACAGGTGTTTTGGCAGAAGAAACAAATTATGTAAACGGTGTTATTCAAGGTGAATCTAAATGGTATTCGATAGATGACGTGTTAATTAAGTCGTTTATGTATCACGACGGAGAATTACATGGGGTTTCAAAATATTATAGCCCAAAAGGGGAGTTAGAAATTGAAGGACGTTATAAAAACGGTAAAAAAACAGGAATTTGGACGTATTATGAAGATGGGAAATTCTTAAAAAAAGTCGATTATCGCTATAAGCGTAAATCAAAACAATAGCTTTTTTTGTAGCCTTTATAACTTCCGTTTAGGCAATCAGTAATTTCTTGTAAATTTGCAATATGAAAAGAGTAATTGTAGGTTTATCAGGAGGAGTAGATTCGAGCGTTGCAGCATATTTATTAAAAGAGCAAGGCTACGAAGTTATTGGTTTGTTTATGAAAAATTGGCATGATGATTCGGTAACAATTTCTGATGAGTGCCCTTGGTTGGATGATAGTAATGACGCAATCTTAGTTGCAGAAAAATTAGGAATACCATTTCAAACAGTAGATTTAAGCGAAGCTTACAAAACACGTATTGTAGATTATATGTTTAAGGAGTATGAAATGGGACGTACACCAAACCCCGATGTACTTTGTAATCGCGAAATTAAGTTTGACGTGTTTATGAAAATAGCACTAGAGTTAGGTGCTGATTATGTGGCTACAGGGCATTATTGCCGTAAAACGGAAGTTACCGAAAATGGTAAAACTACTTATAAATTATTAGCAGGTAAAGATGCTAATAAAGACCAGTCGTATTTTTTATGCCAATTATCGCAAGAGCAGCTTTCGCGCACCTTATTTCCTGTGGGTGAATTGTTAAAACCAGAAGTAAGGGCAATTGCTACAGCACAGGATTTGGTTACTGCCGATAAAAAAGATTCGCAAGGATTATGTTTTATAGGTAAAGTAAAATTACCCGACTTTTTACAGCAACAATTAAAACCAAAAGAAGGCATTATTGTTGAAATACCATCAAATCACCCTAATTTTAGTCAAGAAGAGCCGCAATTTAAAAATCATGAAGAGCAACTTAAATTTCAAGCCAAAAGGCATGTTTATAAAATTACCGATGGTAAAATTGTAGGCAAACACCAAGGTGCGCATTATTTTACAAAAGGACAACGTAAAGGTTTGGCAGTTGGCGGTATGGCATTACCTTTATTTGTAATTGAAACTGATGTTACTGAAAATGTAATTTATGCAGGGCAGGGTAAAACACACCCTGGCTTATTAAAAAAAGTACTTTTTATAAAAAACGAAGAATTGCATTGGGTACGTCCTGATTTGCAAATTAAAGAAGGCGAGTCATTAAAAGTAAAAGCTCGCATACGTTATCGTCAAACCCTAGAAAATGCAATACTTTATAAATCTAATGATGGATTATATGTGTCTTTTCAAGATAATCAAACCGCAATTACCGAGGGGCAATTTGCTACTTGGTACTTGGACGATGAGCTAATAGGTTCTGGAGTTATTTCTTAAAATATAAAACAATGAAATCAGCTAACAAAATAACGCAATTATTTGGTGTAAAATATCCCATAATTCAAGCTGGCATGATATGGAATAGTGGTTGGCGATTAGCTTCTGCGGCTAGTAATTCTGGAATTTTAGGTTTAATTGGTGCAGGATCAATGTATCCAGATGTATTGCGAGAGCATATTCAAAAATGTAAGCAAGCAACCAATAAGCCTTTTGGTGTAAATGTACCAATGCTTTATCCTAATATTGAAGAAATTATGAATATTATTGTGGATGAAGGGGTTAAAATAGTGTTTACTTCCGCAGGCAATCCAAAAGTTTGGACAACATGGTTGCAAGAAAAAAACATAACAGTTGTGCATGTGGTTAGTAGTTTAAAATTTGCACTTAAAGCGCAAGAAGCTGGTGTTGATGCTATTGTTGCCGAAGGATTTGAAGCTGGTGGACATAATGGACGTGACGAAACCACGACGCTAACTTTAATACCTGTAGTAAAACAAAAAATTAACATTCCTTTAATTGCAGCAGGCGGTATTGCTACAGGTAAGGCTATGCTTGCAACTATGATTTTGGGAGCAGATGGTGTGCAAATTGGGAGTCGTTTTGTAACTAGTGATGAATCCTCAGCTCATCAAAACTTTAAACAAATGGTTGTTGATGCTAAAGAAGGCGATACACAATTAACGTTAAAAGAGTTAGCGCCAGTGCGTTTAATTAAAAATAAATTTTATAATGATATTGCGGCACTTTACAAAAAAGGCACAACCGTAGATGAGTTAAAAACCTTGTTAGGTAGAGCACGATCAAAAAAAGGTATGTTTGAAGGCGATATGGAAGAGGGAGAGCTAGAAATAGGGCAGGTATCGGGTTTAATTACAGCTATCCAACCAGTTAAAGTTATTGTTGATGAAATAGTGACTGAGTTTGAAAATGCTAAAAAGAAAGTAATAAACTTATAAAAAATTATGTCAGATAGAGCATCGCAATTAGCAGCCTTTGATCGCTTATTAACAATTATGGATGAGCTTAGGGTTCAATGTCCATGGGATAAAAAGCAAACTTTTCATACCCTTAGGCATTTAACCATCGAAGAAACCTATGAGCTTGGTGATGCTATTTTAGACAACGATTTGCAAGAGGTAAAAAATGAGTTAGGCGATTTGTTGTTACATATTGTATTTTACTCAAAAATTGGTAGCGAAACTAATGATTTTGATATTGCAGACGTTGCAAATTCTATTTGTGAAAAATTAATAAGAAGGCATCCGCATATTTATGGCGATACAAAAGTAGAAAATGAAGAGGATGTTAAAAAAAATTGGGAGCAAATAAAACTAAGTGAAGGTAAGGGGCGAAGTAGCGTGTTAGAAGGCGTTCCTAAAAGTTTGCCAGCCTTGGTTAAATCTAGCAGAATACAAGATAAGGTGGCTGGAGTTGGGTTTGACTGGGACAATGCAAATCAGGTTTGGGATAAGGTAGAAGAGGAAATAAGTGAACTTAAACATGAAATTGATAATAATAATGTTGATGCTATTGAAAGTGAATTTGGAGATGTGTTTTTTTCTATGGTTAATTATGCTAGATTTATAGGTGTGAATCCCGAAAATGCTTTAGAGCGCACTAATAAAAAATTTATAAAACGTTTTAAGTATCTTGAGCAACAAGCAAAACAATTAGGAAAATCATTAAAAGACATGACACTTAATGAGATGGATGTGTTTTGGGAGGAAGCTAAAAAAATGGAATAATACAGCTAACAAATGAAAGTATTTAAATTACTATTTCAGTTTTCAAAGCAGCAACAACTTTGTGTACTTGTTTTGATTGTATTAATAGTAATTATACAATGTGTTTATTTTTTTGTAGATTTTTCGCTAACACCAATAATTTATGTTGACGAAAATTTAAAGCGTATTGAAACGCAAATTGATTCGTTACGTCAAATAGAGTTAGCTAAAACACACACAAAAATATACCCTTTTAATCCAAATTATATTACCGATTATAAAGGCTATACTTTGGGGATGTCAACCTTAGAAATTGATCGACTTTTTGCGTTTAGAAAAAAAAATAAATGGGTTAATTCTGCTAAAGAATTTCAAAACGTTACTCAGGTTTCAGACTCTTTATTACATCAAATATCACCATTTTTTAAATTCCCCGAATGGGTAAAAAAACAAAAGGCAAAAACGTTAATAAATCAGCAAAAAAAACAAAAAGCAACTATTGGGTTAAATTCGGCTACAGCCAAACAATTACAAGCAGTAAACGGTGTTGGCGAAGTGCTTTCAAAGCGTATTATTGCTTACAGAAATAAATTTAAAGGCGGCTTTATAAATTGGGTGCAGTTGCAAAATATATATGGCTTAACGCCAGAAGTGATTGAAAAAATTAAAGTTAAATTTCCTGTTTTATCACCAAGATTAATCACTAAATTAAATTTAAATACGGTAACAAAAAATCAATTGGTGGGTATTGAACATATTGATTATGAGCTGGCACATGATATTATTGAGCAACGTACATTAAGAGATGGTTATAAAACGTTTGAAGAATTAACAAAAGTTAAAGATTTTCCTATAGATAAATTAGACATAATTAAATTATATTTGGAACTCAATTAAATTTAAAACATAATATGGCAAATATGTATTTTACAGAAGAGCACGAATTGTTTAGAGAAAGTTTAAAAGATTTCTTGCAAAAAGAAGTGGTTCCTCATATCGATAAATGGGAAGAAACTGGCCATATTGAGCGATTTATTTGGAAAAAATTTGGTGATATGGGGTATTTTGGTATCGCTTACCCTGAGGCATATGGTGGTTTAGATTTAGATATATTTTATACTGTAATTTGGTTAGAAGAGTTGCAAAAAATAAATTCGGGAGGTTTTGCAGCAGCCATGTGGGCGCATACGTTTTTAGCCATGACCCATTTAAGTAAAGAAGGTGATGAAACTATAAAGCAAAACTATTTGACGCCAAGTATAGCAGGTGATAAAATAGGCTGTTTGTGTATTACTGAGCCTTTTGGCGGAAGTGATGTTGCGGGCATGAGAAGCACAGCGATTAAAGATGGGGATTATTATATTTTAAACGGATCAAAAACATTTATCACCAATGGAGTTTATAGTGATTATTTAATTGTTGCAGCCAAAACAAACCCAGAGTTAGGAAATAAAGGCATGAGTATTTTTGTGGTAGATAGAGATGTTAAAGGCATATCAGCTACAAAACTAGATAAATTAGGTTGGAGAGCGTCTGACACTGGTGAAATTGCTTTTGATAACGTTAAAATTCCGGCGGCAAACCTAATGGGAGATGAAGGCAAAGGCTTTGCTTACATCATGCAGCACTTTGCTTTAGAACGCCTTGTTATGGGGGTTAATGCGCATGCTCGGGCAGAATTTGCATTAGATTATGCCAAACAATACATTGCCGAGCGTCAAGCTTTTGGTCAGCCTATAAATAAATTTCAGGTTTTAAGGCATTCTGTTGCTGATATGGCTACAGAAATAGAAGTTTGTAAAGTGTTTAATTATACAATAGCAAAGCGTTTGGGAGATGGTGAATATGTGGTTAAGGAAGCAACGATGTCAAAATTAAAATCTACAAAAATGGCAGATCAAGTTATTTATGACTGCTTACAACTTTTGGGCGGTTACGGGTATATGGAAGAATACCCTTTAGCTCGCCTTTTACGTGATAGTAGATTAGGGCCTATTGGCGGCGGAACATCAGAAATATTACGCGAAATTATAGCTAAAATGGTTATTGATAATAAGCAATATAAACCCGCGACATAAAAAATTAATAAATAAATTTAATTATGGGTTTAAATCATAATTAAGTTTATATATTTGCAGCCACAAATCTAAAAGAGGGGAGGTTAAGAACTATGTTAATAATACCAATTAAAGAAGGAGAAAATATAGATAGAGCTTTAAAACGTTTTAAAAGAAAATTCGATAAAACAGGAACAAAGCGTCAACTACAAAAGCGTAAGCAGTTTGTAAAACCATCTGTAAAACGTCGTGCTGAAATTCAAAAAGCTCAGTACATCCAAGGATTAAGAGATGCTGAAGAAATTTAGTATTACATCATATCTAAAATAAAAAAAGACTGTCTTAATTGACGGTCTTTTTTGTTTAAAAAAAAACGCTTTAAATCAAAGTGTTTTTTTAGAGCAAAATTGTAAATTTGAAAACATACTTTAGCTATTACATTTAAATGAAAATTCAATTCTATAAATATCAAGGCACAGGTAATGATTTTGTGATGATTGATAATCGCACTGCTAAATTTGACACCTCAAACACAGCGTTAATCAACACGCTTTGCGACCGCCGATTTGGCATTGGTGCAGACGGGTTAATTTTGTTAGAAAACCATCCTACTCATGATTTTAAAATGGTGTATTTTAATGCCGATGGAAATGAAAGTACCATGTGTGGTAATGGAGGGCGATGTTTAGTAGCTTTTGCAAAAGATTTGGGAGTGATTAGCGGTAGTTGTGTTTTTGAAGCTATTGACGGGTTGCATCATGCAAATATAACTAACGATAACGTCGAGTTAAAAATGCTTGACGTAGATGCTGTTGAAGATCATGATACTCATATGTTTTTAGATACAGGTTCACCTCACCATGTGCAATTTGTAAAAAAAGATTTAAAAACATTTAATGTTAAAGATGTTGGTCGCAGTATACGCTATGGAGCACCATATTTTGACGAAGGCACAAATGTTAATTTTGTCGAACACGTTAATGACAATACATTCAATGTAAGAACTTACGAGCGTGGTGTGGAAGATGAAACATTATCCTGCGGTACAGGAGTAACTGCTGTTGCCTTGGCTATGCATTATAAAGGGTATACAAACAACTTTGCTGTAAATTTAAACGTTATGGGCGGGCAATTGCAAGTGTCATTTGCAAAAAGCGATAATATCTATACAGATATTTGGTTAATTGGGCCTGCAAAGCAGGTATTTAAAGGCGAAATATTGTGTTAACATTAAAAGGGCAACATATTTATTTAAGAGCTTTAGAGCTTGACGATTTAAATTTCATATACGCCATCGAAAACGATGAGTCCATATGGGAAATAAGTAGTACTAATACACCATACTCAAAGTTTTTGATAGCACAATATCTTGAAAATGCTCATAAGGATATTTATGAAGTTAAGCAGTTACGATTACTAATTTCTAATTATAATAATGAGGCCATGGGTTTAATCGATATTTTTGATTTTGACCCTGTAAATCATAAGGCAGGTATTGGTGTGCTTATCAAAAATGAGATAAACCGAAATAAAGGCTATGCCTCAGAAGCATTAAAGTTATTAATTAGTTACTGCTTTAAGCATCTTAATTTACATCAGTTATACTGTAATGTATCTGAAAATAACTTACCCAGTTTAAATTTATTTAAAAATCAAGGATTTAAAGAAGTCGGTCTTAAAAAAGACTGGACTTTTTTTGATAACACCTATAAAAACGAATATTTACTTCAACTTATAAATACACATGTACATTAAAAAAATACTTATTGCCATTGTTTTAATAGGCTTGGTTATTGCAGGCTGCTTTTCATACTACATATATAACGTTATGTTTGTTCCAAATACAGCGTTTAATAATGATAAAGCTTATATTTATATACATACAAATAGTGATTACAATCAGGTAAAATCTGATTTGGCACCTCTATTAAAAGATATAGAAACATTTGATGCCTTAGCAAAACAAAAAAAATATACAAGTAATGTAAAAGCAGGAAAATTCATAATTAAAAAAGGGATGAATAATAATGAAATTATTAATTCTATTAGAAGTAAAAATATCCCTGTTAAAGTATCATTTAATAACCAAAATACATTGGCTCAATTGGCAGGTCGTATATCAAAACAAATTGAGCCTGATAGTTTACAATTACTAAAAGCATTTAAAGCTAAAGATTTTTTAAGTAAAAATAAATTTACATTACAAACTGCTTTAGGGATGTATTTGCCAAATAGTTATGAAGTATTTTGGAATATTACGGCAGAAAAATTTAAAAAACGAATGTTTAAGGAGTATAATGCCTTTTGGAATACGCAAAGAACGGCTAAAGCAAAAGCATTAGGATTTACTAAAAATGAAGTTATGACACTTGCCTCTATTGTTTATGAAGAGTCTAAACAAAAAAGTGAACAGCCTCGAATTGCTGGCGTTTATATAAATCGATTAAATAACAATTGGACATTAGATGCCGACCCTACTTTAAAATTTTCGGCTTATCAATTACCCGAATATAAAAATACAATTATTAAACGTGTTTTAAATAAACATAAAGCTATTGACTCACCTTATAATACGTATAAATACGCAGGTTTACCTCCAGGATTAATAGCAATGCCAGATGTGTCAGCTATTGATGCGGTTTTAAATTATGAAAAACATGCGTATTTTTTCTTTGCAGCAAATGCTGAAAAGCCAGGCTATCATAATTTTGCCAAAACACTAGCACAGCACAATCAAAATGCGACTAATTACCATAGGTATTTAAATAAAAAAGGGATTGTCAAATAAAATGTGCTGTAAAATTTATTAGTCTACTTTTAAATAATTAAAGTAAAAGATAAGTATTCTATAAAATATAAATCAATTTTTAAATTTTGATGTAATAATTAAAATTATATTTGTTGTTTGATTTATTTATAAATGGAAGTTTTTGCAATACTAATTTTAACAATAGGTATATTTTGTGGTTTTTTTGTGCAAACTGTTGCAGGTTTTGCTGGCGCTTTAGTGGCAATGCCAATTTTGCTTTTTGTGATGGATTTGCCAGATGCCGTTGCTTACGTAAGTTTATTTTATGGTTTTTCTAGCTGTTATATGGTTTATAAAGAGTGGGATAATATTGATAAATCTATCGTTAAAATTATTATTATACCTTCACTTATAGGATTATTGGTAGGTGTTTGGATTCTTAAAATTGGCAACCCATTATTTTTAAAAAAAGGGTTGGGTATATTTATTGTAGGTTATGTAACTTATAATTATTTAGGAAAAAAGGAAGCACGTATATCTAAATTTTTAGAATTTGTTTTTGGTTTTTTTGGCGGATTTTTCTCCAGCGTTTTTGCAGTTGGAGGGCCTTTGTATGTTATAATTATAAAAAACCTAGCGCCTAACATGAAAGTGTTTAGAGCTACTATATTTGGTGTATTAGGTATTGTTGTATTTATGCGATTACCAATATTAGCTGTTACTGGTGTACTTAACGAAAAACACCTGTATTACGCCATGTTTGTGTTCCCGTTTTTTATGTTTGCCATCTTTCTTGGAAAAAAATTATTTGCAATTTTGGATGAAGCTGTGCTAAAAAAAGGCATATTAGTTTTACTACTAATTTCAGGCATTACCTTAATGTTTAAATAAAGTAGTATTTTATAGCGTGTAATGTTGCCCTCTATGTGGTTTTAATGCATCCCTTATTGCTTTCATTTCATCTTCATAAACAATCATAAATGCAATTGAGTGCATGTCTGACAATACTTGGTGACCTGTGATGTTTAATTTTGGTTTTTCAATATTAATAAAATCTTTTAAATGAATTTCGTGATGTTTGGCCGTGTGCTCAGCATTAGGCCCTCTAAAGTCCCATATTAGTTTTAATTTTTGCATTAGTGCTGTGTTTTTTCTTTTTTAACGTGTTTTAAGTCAAGTAAATTAATAGGGTTGATACCTAAGCCTGTAATGTTTTTACGAGTAAACCTAACAACTTCATCATAAAATAAAGGGATAATAGGTGCTTTTTTTATAACAATTGAATCCATTTTTGAATAAAGTTTAGCTCTAACAACGTGGTTTGTTTCGGTGTAAGCCAATTTGTATAAACGATCAAATACAGTATCTTTAAAATGTGTATAGTTAGGGCCGTTTGGTGTAAAATTATTACTGTAAAATAAGGATAAATAATTTTCGGCATCAGGATAATCTGCAATCCAGCTCGCTCTAAAAATATCTAATTTCGAATTCGCTTTCGCGGATTTAAGGCTAGCTGCGGGTATAACGTTAATGTTAATAATTAAGCCTATTTTTTGTAACTCACGTTGTATGTATTCACAAAAACTTAAGTAATTACTAGTTGTTGTAATTGTAATTTTGGGCGAATTTATACCTGTAGTTTTTTTAAATTTTTCAAGTAATTGTTTTGCTTTTTCGGGTTGATAACTATAGCCAATCAAAGGGTTGTAGCCAGGCAATCCTTTTGGAATAAAACCACCCCTAGCAGGGTAGCCAACGCCGTTTCTTAGGTAAATCATCATTTTTTTGCGGTCAAAACCATAATTAATAGCTTGCCTTAAAAGTAAAGATTTAAGCTCGGGTAATTTTGAATCCATATTAAACCCTAGATATTCGGTGTTTAAATACGGGCCTCTAATACTGTTTATAATTGGGTTATACTTTACTTGTAATTCGCCTTTTGCAGTTAGGATGTCATCTTTGTAGGAGGCATCTAATCCCGAAATAAAATCAATATTACCTTGAATAAATTGTAAAAACTCACCTTGCTTATCTGGTAAAAAAGTAATTGCAATAGCTTGTAAATAGGGAAGTTGTTGACCTTTGTCATCCAATTCAAAGTAATCGGGGTTTTTAATAAATACTAGCTTTATGTTTTCTTCCCATCGTTTAAATAAAAAAGGCCCTGTGCCAATTGGGTGTGATCTAAAATCACTACCGTAATAATCTACAATTTCTTTTGGGACAACCGAGCAATATTTCATAGTTAATAAACCTAAAAAAGCAGGAAATGGTTGTTTAAGTTTGATTTTAAAAACAGTGTCGTTTATAGCTTTAAAATCCGACACTTTATTTAGTGTCCAACTACCAGGTGATGCTACATTTTTGTTTACTAATCGATTAAAACTATATTCAAAATCATGCGCTGTAACATTTCTGGTTGAATCTTTACCAAACAAATAATGTTTATGAAATTTAATATTGTTTTTAATTGTAAAAGTGTAGTTAAGGGCATCATCAGAAATTTGCCAATGTTTTGCAATTGATGGCTTAACATTTAAGTGTTTGTCCATTTCGACTAAGCCATTAAATAAGGCATTTGTTGCCCAGATATCAGCTTGATCTTTGGAGAAAGCAGGGTCAAGTGAGCCAATATTTTTATGTTGATTATACCTAAACACCAGGTGATCGTTTGATTCGGTTTTAGCCGAATTACAAGCTGTAATACCTATTGCTAAACTCAATAAAACAATAAATTTTAGTGTATTCATATATGGCAATAGGCTTTTAGTTAAGAGGTTTGTATGATAGTGCAAAAATAAATAAAATTATAGTTTAAGAGCTGCAAGATAACATAGAGCAACCAACTTTATGTCGAGCCCATTCTGGGCGTTTTGTAAACCATTTTTCGTAGTTTGGTTGTTCGTCATAGGGTTTTTTTAGCATGTCATGTATATCATTTAGTAAATTGTAATTGCCTTTGTCGGCTTGGTCAATAACCAATTGAGCGATGTAATTGCGCAGTACGTATTTTGGATTAACAGCATCCATAATTTTTTTTCTATTGCCGTCGGAATTATGTTCGCGCTGCAAGCGAATTAAGTATTTTTGAAGCCAAATATGCCATTTTTTTGTTACTTCATTGTTAAGCTTTTCGGGAGTATAAAAAGCGTCTTTTAAAATGGTTTTTAAGGGGGAATTATTGGGTGTAATTTTGTAGGCTTTGGGCAGGTTGGATAAATTTCTAAACCATATTGTCATGTCGGTTTCTGTTAATTGTAAAACTGTTTCTAGTTCATTAATTAAATCTTGATCGGCAGTATCAGTTGTAGTTAAACCTAATTTTGCTCTCATCATTTTTAAATATGCAATAGGATATGCATCGTTATAGGAGTTTAAAATAGCTTCTAGTGCTTTTGCATCTTCTATCAAAGGGTATAAAGCATTGGCAAGTTGTAGTAAATTCCATAGTGCAATGTTGGGTTGGTTGCCATAACGGTAGCGTTTATATTGGTTGTCGGTAGTATTTGGTGTCCAGTTGTGATCATAACCTTCTAACCAGCCATAGGGGCCAAAATCGATAGTAAGTCCTAAAATGGACATGTTATCTGTATTCATTACGCCATGCACAAAACCTACACGCTGCCAATCTATTACCATTTTTAGTGTGCGATTAGTTACGCTTTTAAAAAAGTCAAGATAACCTTGTTTGGTATTTGCTTTACTATTAGGGAAATGCTGTGTGATAGTATGATTAACTAATGCTTTAAGTGTATTGGTGTCATTTCGGCTAGCAAAAATCTCAAAGTTGCCAAATCTTATAAATGATGGAGCAATACGGCATACAACAGCGCCTTTTTCGTAGGCAGAGTTACCGTTATACATAACATCACGTAAAACTTGATTACCTGTTAAGGCAAGTGAAAGTGATCGGGTGGTCGAAATGTTTAAATAATGCATGGCCTCACTACATAAGTGTTCTCGTATTGATGATCTTAATACAGCTAAGCCATCTGCGTTTCTGGAGTATGGCGTTTCTCCAGCACCTTTTAGTTGTAGTGCCCAATGTTTGTTTTTATGCTCTACTTCAAATAAGTTAATGGCTCTGCCGTCACCTAATTGCCCTGCCCAATTGCCAAATTGATGCCCGCCATAGCACATGGCATAAGGGGTTGTATTTGGGTAAACAAAAGCTCCTGTGACAAGGTTTAAAAACGATGTAGAATTAAGGTTATCTTTAGTTAAGCCAATAAGTGCAGCTACATTATTAGAGGTATGAATTAGCTTAGGATTGCTTGGCGTTTTGGGTAATACATTTGAGTAGCAGGCATTAAACACTTTGCGCGTTTCATTTTTGCTATTAGCATCCGCAGGTAAATTAGTGTTGAATGTATTTGATATGTTTAGCTTCATAGGGGTTGTAAAATTAAGATAAATTTAAGGTAATAATTATCATAAAAAAAAGACTACCTTTTAAAGTAGCCTTTTTTAGTTTAATACATTAGTAATAAAAACTATTTTAAGTCAAAACGATCTAAATTCATCACTTTAGCCCAAGCAGTAACAAAATCATTTATAAATAACGTTTCGCCATCTGCAGCAGCATAAACTTCGGCAATAGCTCTAAGTTCTGTATTTGATCCAAAAATTAAATCGGCACGGCTACCTACAAATTTTACTGTTCCTGTGTTTCGGTCTGTTCCTTCAAATAAAGTGTCGTTACTAGATGTGGCTTTCCATGTGTAGGTAAAGTCTAGTATGTTGGCAAAAAAATCAGTGCTTAAGGTGCCTATGTTTTCGGTAAAAACACCAGTTTTTGAGCCATCATAATTGGTGCCAATAACTCTAAGTCCGCCAATAAGTACTGTCATTTCGGGTACAGAAAGCGTTAGAAGGTTAGCTTTGTCAATTAAAAGTTCCTCAGCAGATAGCTTGATTCCTTTTTTAATAAAATTTCTAAACCCATCTGCTAATGGTTCAAGATGTGTAAACGATTCGATATCTGTTTGCTCTTGGCTTGCATCACCTCGACCACTAGTAAAAGGTACATTAACATTGTGTCCTGCATTTTTAGCAGCAAGTTCGACACCTAAATTTCCGCCAAGTACAATTAAATCAGCAATAGAAACACTGCCTTTAAAATTGTTTTGAATAGCAGTATAGGTTGCTAGTACTTTGTTTAATTCTGCTGGGTTATTTACAGCCCATTGGTTTTGTGGTTCAAGTCTAATGCGAGCACCGTTGGCACCGCCACGCATATCTGAACCTCTAAAGGTAGATGCAGATGCCCATGCTGTAGTTACTAATTGTTGGATGCTAAGGCCAGAATTTGCTAGTTCTGCTTTTAAAAGCGTAATGTCTGCTTTTGATAATACTGTGCCTGTAGGAATAGGGTCTTGCCATAGTAACTCTTCTTTTGGTACTTCTGGGCCTAAATAACGTGATACAGGTCCCATGTCACGGTGTGTTAGTTTGTACCAAGCACGTGCAAAAGCAGCTTCAAAAGCTTTATGATCTTTATGAAAACGTTTAGAGATTTCTAAGTATGTTGGATCTATTTTTAAAGCCATATCGGCTGTAGTCATCATCAACGCTTGTTTATTGTTTGCATTGCCAGCCATTGGAGCCATTTTTGCATTAGAGGCTTGTGTTGGAGTCCATTGGTGTGCACCTGCAGGGCTTTTGGTTAGTTCCCAGTCATAGTTTAGTAAAACCTCAAAATAATCATGATCCCAAGTTGTTGGGTTAGGAGTCCATGCTCCCTCAATACCACTAGTTATTGTGTCATCTAATACACCGCTTTTATAGTTGTTTTTCCAACCTGTGCTCATCTCTTCAATTGGTGCGCCATGGGGTTCAGCCCCCACGTATTTATTTGGATCTGCAGCACCGTGTGCTTTTCCAAAGGTATGGCCTCCAGCAACAAGTGCTACTGTTTCTTCGTCATTCATGGCCATACGCCCAAAAGTTTCTTTAATATCAATTGCAGAGGCTAAAGGATCAGGATTTCCGTTAGGGCCTTCTGGATTAACATAAATTAATCCCATATGTGCAGCCCCAAGATGTCCTTCTAATTCTTGATCAGTATAACGCTCATCATTACCAAGCCATTCGGTCTCGGATCCCCAATAAATGTCTTGTTCAGGTTCCCATACGTCCTCACGGCCACCAGCAAAACCAAACGTTTTAAAGCCCATAGATTCTAATGCGCAGTTACCGGCTAAAATCATTAAATCGGCCCATGATATTTTTGTGCCATATTTTTTTTTAATTGGCCAAAGTAATAAGCGTGCTTTATCTAAGTTGCCATTATCAGGCCAGCTGTTTAATGGAGCAAAGCGTTGTGTGCCTGTGCTAGCACCACCTCTACCATCACCAACACGATAGGTGCCTGCACTATGCCAAGCCATTCTTATCATAAAAGGGCCATAATGACCATAATCAGCAGGCCACCAATCTTGCGATTGTGTCATTAGGTTAATTACATCTTGTTTTAACGCATTGTAATTAATACTTTTAAAAGCTTCGGCGTAGTTAAAATCTTTACCCATAGGGTTTGATTTACTAGCGTGTTGGCGTAAAATATTTAGTTTTAACTCGTTTGGCCACCATTTTCTGTTGTCGGTACCATTGCCAGCACTGTTTTTGTGTTGTCCACCTAAGTATGGGCATTTACTGCTATCTCCTTTGCTTGAATTCATATGACTTTTAGTTAATTACGTTTAATTATTTACACAAATTTATACAAAAACAAGTCGTATTTTGTATAAATTAAATTGATAATATTGATAATACAATCAAAAATATCTATAATTAATTCTATTTGAAATAAATCTGATAACTAGCATAAAAAATATTAAATTTGAACTTCAAAAATAAAATACACAATTATGGCAAATATAACTTTAGGAGGGCAGGCAATTGCAACCTCAGGAAACTTACCAAATGTTGGAGATAAGGCTCCAAATTTTAAGTTAACAGCATCTGATTTATCTACAAAAACACTCGAAGATTATAAAGGAAACACTGTTGTTTTAAATATTTTTCCAAGTGTTGATACGCCTACGTGTGCAGCTTCTGTCAAGCAATTTAATACGGCAGCAAGTCAATTACAAAATACTAAGGTGCTATGTGTGTCTAAAGATTTACCATTTGCTCAAACACGATTTTGTGGTGCAGAGGGTTTAGATAATGTAGAGACATTATCTGATTATAAAAGTTCAAGTTTTAATGACGCATATCAAGTAGAAATTATAGAAGGAGCTCTAGAAAACCTGCACTCAAGATGTGTTGTAGTGATTAACCCAGAAGGCGTTGTAACGCATACCGAACAAGTAAGTGAAATTGCTGACGAGCCAAACTATGAGGCTGTATTAAAAGCAATTAATGGCTAATGCAAAATTTATTATAAACAGGTTAAAAAGTGTTAAATATGCTTTAAAAGGGGTAAAAATATTGATTACTACCGAGGCAAGTATACAATCACAACTTTTTGTATCTATTGTAATCATTATGTTGGGATGTTATTTTAATATTTCTACTACAGAATGGTTGTTTCAAATAATAGCTATAGTCTTGGTAATAAGTATTGAGGGGGTAAATACAGCTATAGAAGCTATTTTAGATTTTATTCACCCCGAACAAAACTCAAAAATTGGTGAGATTAAAGATATTGCAGCAGGTGCAGTATTAATTGCCTCGATAGGGGCTATTTGTATTGGTTTAATCATTTTTGCACCAAAAATATATACACTATTACTATAAAATTAAAATGCCTCATTTGTATTTTTGCATAAAAAATGAATATTGCTAAATGACAAGACCCAAAAAAAATATAAAAACAAAAAACAAAAAATTTAAAATATCAAATCAACAAAAACTAGTTTTGGGTAGTTTTTTGCTGTTTTTGGGCATTTTATTATGTATAGCATTTGTTTCGTTTTTCTTTACAGGGGAAACCGATCAAAGTATTATTTCAGAGTTTACGTCGCGAAACGCAAAAGCTAATAATTGGTTAAGTAAATCGGGGGCTTGGTTAAGTTATATTTTTATATACAAAGGTTTTGGAATTTCGTCTTTTATTTTTTCAGGTTTGTTTTTTTTATCTGGGGTTTATGTTTTACTCGATATTAATAAATCAAAATTATCACGACATTGGTTTTGGGGTAGTTTAATAGCACTTTGGTGTGCAGTATTTTTTAGTGTAATAGTTTCTGAAAAGCATATTTACGGAGGAACTATTGGCTATGAAGTGGCTATTTTTTTGAAGGATTATATCGGAAATATAGGCACTGTGTTTTTATTGATTTTAGGGGTAATATTTTATTTAGCAATTCGATTTGATGTAAGTGTTGATGATATTAAACGTTGGCTTAGTCAAACCAATGATGTATTTGGAAGTAGTGCTTCTCAAAAAGAAGTTTTTGTAGGTGTTGATAATGCCTTAACGGAAGAAGCTGAAGCTATAAAATCTAATTTTAACGTAGCTGCCGAAGTTGATATAGAAACAAAAACACCAAAAAAAGAAACAACACCTGTTGTCGATACAGATAAAAACTCAGGGCTTAACTTTAAAGTTGCTCAAGAAGAAGAAACGATAGAGAACGATACAAAATTTGCAATTAATGATGATGCAGGGCAATATGAAAAAACAGAAACTCAAAACTTGTCAGATAAATTAGTAGCTGATTTTGGAGAGTTTGACCCAACACTTGAGTTGGGTAATTTTCAGTTCCCTACTTTAGAGCTGTTGAAAAAATATAATTCCGAAGGCATAAAAATAGATCAGGAGGAACTTGAGAGTAACAAAAATAAAATTGTTGAAACGCTTTTAAATTATAAAATTGGTATATCTTCGATTGAAGCAACTATTGGGCCTACAATTACCCTTTATGAAATAGTACCCGAAGCAGGCGTTAGAATTTCAAAAATTAAAAATCTTGAGGACGATATTGCATTGTCATTAGCAGCATTAGGTATACGTATCATTGCGCCAATGCCAGGTAAAGGTACTATTGGTATTGAAGTGCCAAATACCAACTCAACAATAGTTTCAATGCGATCAGTAATTGCTTCGCAAAAGTTTCAAAAGTCTACTATGGCACTGCCTGTAGCATTAGGTAAAACAATTAGTAATGAAACCTTGGTGGTTGATTTGGCAAAAATGCCACACCTATTAATGGCTGGTGCCACAGGGCAGGGTAAATCGGTAGGATTAAATGCGGTATTAACCTCTTTACTTTATAAAAAGCATCCTGCTGAAGTGAAGTTTGTTTTAGTAGATCCTAAAAAGGTAGAACTTACCTTGTTTAATAAAATAGAACGACATTATTTAGCTAAACTTCCTGATAGTGAAGAGGCTATTATTACAGATAATACTAAAGTAATTAATACACTTAATTCGCTTTGTATTGAAATGGATAATCGTTACGAAATGTTAAAAAATGCATTTTGTAGAAATATTGCAGAGTATAACGCGAAGTTTAAAGCCCGAAAATTAAACCCAAATGATGGGCATCAATTTTTACCTTATATTGTTTTAGTAGTTGATGAGTTTGCCGATTTAATTATGACAGCAGGTAAAGAAGTAGAATTACCCATTGCTAGATTAGCACAGTTGGCTAGGGCAATAGGAATTCATTTAATTATAGCCACACAGCGTCCGTCTGTTAACGTAATTACAGGTATGATTAAAGCAAATTTCCCTGCACGAATAGCCTTTAGGGTAACATCAAAAATTGATTCGCGTACCATTTTAGATAGCTCAGGAGCTGATCAACTTATTGGTCGAGGCGATATGCTGTATACCCAAGGTAATGATTTAATACGTATACAATGTGCATTTGTTGATACGCCAGAAGTTGAGGCAATAACAGGCTTTATTGGTGCTCAAAAAGCATATCCCGATGCGTATTTATTGCCAGAATACGTTGGAGAAGATTCTGGCACAAGTATTGATGTAGACTTGTCAGATAGAGATAAATTGTTTAAAGATGCTGCCGAAGTGATTGTAACAGCTCAACAAGGGTCAGCATCATTATTACAGCGTAAGCTAAAACTTGGCTATAATCGAGCAGGGCGGATAATCGATCAATTAGAGGCAGCAGGAATTGTAGGTCAATTTGAAGGAAGTAAAGCTAGGCAGGTTTTAGTTTCAGATTTAGTTGCGCTTGAACAATTGCTAGCTAACGAAGGTTTAAATTAGAAAAAAAATAAAAATGAAAAAACAACTCATAGTATTATTAGTATTAAGTGTAATTAGTTTAGGAAATGCACAAACTACAGCCGACCAATTACTTAACGAAGTTTCGGCAAAATTAAAGGGATATTCAAATATTGCGATAGATTTTAAATATGTACTTAATAATACCGAAGAGAACATAAGCCAAGAAACACGTGGAGACGTGATTTTAGAAGGTGAAAAATATAAATTAAATATATTGGGAGTGACACGTATTTATGATGGGACGACACTCTATAACATTAGCCCAGAAGACGAAGAAATTACTGTAACAACAGGAACTCAAGACGATGAAAACACCATTACACCAAGTAAAATGTTAACCTTTTATGAAAATGGTTATGTTAAAGCTATGGATATTATTCAAAATATAAATGGGCGAAAAATTCAATATGTGAAATTAACTCCAATAGATTCAAATACAGAAATTAAAGAAGTGCTTTTAGGGATAGATTCAAAAACTAAACACATTTATAATTTGATTGAAATAGGTAAAAGTGGTACTAAAACAACACTTACTGTAAATTCTTTTAAAACAGATGAGCCTATATCTAAAACGTTATTTACTTTTGATAAAAATAAATATGCCAATTATTATATTAACAATTTAGATTAAGCTGCAATTTGAAAATATTAGATCGCTACATTCTCACATCTTATTTAAAAACATTTTTTAGTGTTTTTATAATACTAATGTTTATTTTTATTTTGCAAGGCTTTTGGCTGCACATTAAAGAATTGGCAGGTAAAGGTTTGGGCATTAATATAGTTTTTAGGTTTTTGGTTCTTATTATGCCAAGATTAGTCATCTTGGTTTTACCGCTTACTATACTTTTAACCTCTATAATGGTGTTTGGTAAATTTGCCGAAAACTATGAGTTTGCTGCAATGAAATCAACAGGTATATCATTACAGCGCGCAATGGCAAGTTTGAGTGTTTTTATTTTAGGACTATCGTTTGTAACATTTTTTTTTGCAAATGATGTTATACCTGCAGCCGAGGCTGAATTTTATAGTTTAAGAAGAAATATAGCTAGAGTCAACCCATCGGCAGCAATAACCGAAGGTCAATTTACCCAACTAGGCGATGATACTAACATAAAGGTCGTAGAAAAAAGTGGTGAAAAAGGCGAGTTTTTAAAAACCGTAACGATTCACAAAAAAGATAAATCTACAGATAGAACTAATAAACAAATTATAGTTTCTAAAACAGGAGAGTTTATTAGTGATAAATCATCTGATATAATTAAACTTGTGCTTTATGATGGGTTTATGTATGTTGAAAAAGAAAACCAAGCCTTTATAAAAACACCATTTAAAACCTATGATTTTAATATAGATTTGAAAGAATTGAACGATGTTGACTTTGATAAAAAGACCGAAGTTCAAAACCATAGTATGCTAGGTATAAACGGACTTAAGTCTCAAATAGATACTATTAAATCTAAGCGCATTACTCAATACAATGGATTGTCAAAAAACATGTTAGATCGCTCAAAAATTAACGTGTTTGGTAAAGGTATAAAACCTTCAAAAAAACAGGTGTTTGGTAGTGCTAATGTTTTAGACGTTTTAGATACGCCAAAACAAAAATTGCAAGCATTAAATATAGCCGTAAACTCTACTAAAACTGCAATACAAATTTTTAATAGTAAGGAAAAAAGTATAACAAATCAATCCAGAAACTTAAATAAGCACGTAATTGCATATCATGAAAAATTTGCATTTGCCATAATGTGTATAGTACTGTTTTTTGTAGGCGCACCATTAGGAGCCTTGATAAAAAAAGGAGGTATAGGTTTGCCAATAATAATAGCGGTATTATTATTTTTAATTTACCATTTTATAGGCTTATTTTCAAAAAATGGAGCTAAAGACGGAAGTATGGATCCTGTTTTTGCTACCTGGCTATCAACTTTTGTAATGTTGCCTCTTGGTATATATTTTACATCAAGAGCAACAAAGGATCGCAGTATTGTAGATTTTCATGAAATGCTACTGCCGTTATTAAAATTAGTTTCGCCAGTTATACCAAGTTATATCAATTCTAAAGATACAACGGTATTACCTGTAGAAAGTGAAACTTATCAAATATTTAAAAAGTATTCGGATGAGAAATTGATAGCTATTGTTAAAAATTTTCATCGTTACGATACTTCAAAAATATCACATAGAAATACAGCATTAGAAATACTGAAAAAACGAGGACATACAAAACGCGAGTTAAATCAGGCAGGTAATTTAGCAAATGAAAATTACATTAATGCATTGCAATTTTTTTCTATGAGTAAAGGGTATTCAGTACTAGCACTAGTATTTTATGTGTTTAGTTTTGGTATAATTTCAATTGGGATAATATTAAAAGATAAAGGGTTTAATGTGTTGGGTATAAGTACGATTATAATAGGGGTGTTAAGCTTTTTAATTTATATAATAAGTGTTTTTAAAATGCAAAGCTTTAAGCAAAATTATTTAAAACTACTAAATAAAAATGAAACTATAGATGTTGTTTTATTTTATGCAATTGGCTTACCATTTTATATAATTTATGCGATATTTTTTAATAAAAAAATGAATACAGACGATTTAACGAAAATTGAATAATTAGTCCTCTAAAATTATATAAATGTCAAATATAGTATTGAATACAATTGAAGAAGCCATTAATGATATTAGAAATGGTAAAGTTATTATTGT
>CALDUQ010000034.1 GCA_937924845.1 uncultured Flavobacteriaceae bacterium | reverse complement strand
TATACGGCTTAGGAGCAGCTGTAGTAATATTAGGTGCATTATTTAAAATCACTCACTTTGAGATTGGTTTCCTTAACGGAAATTTTGTACTAACAATAGGTCTAGTTGTTGAAGCACTTGTATTTGCAATATCAGCATTTGAAACTCCAGATGAAGAATATGATTGGTCATTAGCTTACCCAGAGTTAGCTGGCGGACAAGCAAAGAAAAGAGCTAAAGCAGAATCTAACAGCGATGCTGATGGTTTATTATCTAAAAAACTAGACAATTTATTAAAGGAAGCTAAAATTGATGGCGAGTTAATGTCTAGCCTTGGTGCTAGCATCAAAAACTTTGAAGGTGCTGCAAAAGGAATTTCTCCTACTGTAGACTCTATCGCTGCAACAAAAAAATATGGTGAAGAAATGACCCTAGCAGCTGCACAAATGGAATCTTTAAACAGCTTATATAAAGTACAGTTAGAAAACGTAAACCGTCAAGCAGCAATCAATGAAGAGTCTATTGAAAACGCGGCTAAACTAAAAGAGCAAATGCAGTCCTTAGCATCAAACCTGTCATCATTAAACGGTGTATACGGCGGAATGTTAACTGCAATGAACAAAAACTAATTATAAATTAATCTTAATATTTAAACATTAGTTTATGGCATCAGGAAAAGAAACTCCAAGGCAAAAAATGATTAATTTAATGTACCTCATCTTTATTGCGATGCTGGCATTAAATATGTCTAAAGAAGTACTACAAGCTTTTGGATCAATGTACGATAGGCTTACAGAATCTAACGAAACTGCAACCACACGTAACAACTCATTTATGGAATCATTGGCTGCTAAAGTTGATGAACAACCAAAACAATACGGCCCATTAAAGGCAAAAGCAGATCAGGTAAAGTTATTATCAGATAAATTCACATCTTACATCGAGCAATTAAAAACCGACTCAACAAGTAAATACGAACGAGATGAAAACGGTGATTTACCTGCTGAAAAAATGGATAAAGGTGATTTTTTTGACGAAAAATTCTTTATTGGCGATAAATTAAAAGAAGACGGACAAGAGTTTTTAAATCAAATTAAAGGATTTAGAGATGGTGTTGCAAATATTTTAGGTGATGGTTATCCTGAATTAGTTGCTGAAGTTCAAAAAAAGTTTTCTACAGATGACAAAAAGGTTGGTAAACTAGGTAAACAAGCTTGGATTGATGCTGAATTTAAAGGTTTTCCGCTTATTGCTTCGATTACAAAAATGGCTCAGATGCAAGCAGATGCTAAAGCTGTAGAGTCGGCAGTATTATCGGCAATGTTAGCTGGTGAGCAAGCTGCGCAATTATCATTATCAAAATATCAAGCTATTGTTGTACCAGACAAAACTGCGTTTTTTAATGGTGAAAACTTTACAGGTAAAATCGTTTTAGGAAAATTTGACAACAGTTTAAATTTTGATAAAATAACCATTAATGGTCGCGATATAAAAAGTACAAGTAACGGTCAGGTAGATTTAAAATTCCCTGCTGGCGGTGTAGGATCAAAAGATATTATAGGAGAACTTCAATTTAAAGAAGGTGATTCTATTGTAAAAATACCTGTTAAAAGTGAATACGCTGTAATTAACAAACCAAATTCGGCTACAATATCTGCTGATAAAATGAATGTAGTGTATAGAGGTGTACCAAACCCTATGACTATTTCATTTGCTGGTGTAGCTGACTCTGATGTTAGAGCAACTGCCTCAGGCTTACGTAAGGTTAAAGGATCGCAATACATTATGGATGCTACAGCTGTTTCTGGTAGAGAGGTTAAAATTAATGTATCTGCAAAATTACCAGCTGATGGTGGTACTGTAAGTGACTCAAAAACATTTAGAGTAAAAGATTTACCACGACCACGCGGTACAGTAAGAGGTGAAACAACACCTAATAAAATACCTCGTAGTAGCCTTGCGCAATCAACAATTGGTGCAAAGTTTGAAGATTTTGACTTTAATTTACCAATTTCTGTACGTGGATTTAGCTTTAAAGTAGCTGGGCAACCAACTGTAAAAGTAAGAGGAAACAAACTAAATGCAGCTGCTAAAACTGCTTTAAAAAAGGCAAAGCGTAAAGCTACAGTTACAATTAGAGATATTGATGCTAAAGCGCAAGGAGTTAACCTTAGACTTAAAAAAATAGCACCTGTATCTGTTGAATTAGCAGACTAAAACTATAACAATGAAGTTAAAACATATATTTATAACGTTTTTTAGCTTATCGGTAACGGTAGCTACAGCACAATCAAATTTATTAAACGCCAAATCACCTGAAGGTATTGGAGTAAAAAGTGCTGCGCAACAATTACTTGATAATGATAAGCCTTTAGATTATGGATATGTAGATGATAGAGATATTCTTTACAAAAATGTAATTTGGGAAAAAATTCCTTTAGACGAACGTTTAAATTTCCCGTTATACTATCCTACAAATTCTGAGCAAGTGGCTGATTATAGACGTTCTTTATATAAAGTTTTTACTGATGCTATTAAGGATGGTACTCTAGAAAATGTGTATGACGATTCTAATTTTAGAACTAAGCGTACTTTTAAAGACATTGGTGCGACTTTAGTAAGAGTTGATACCACTGATTATGGCATTGAACAATATAATGCTGGCGAACCTGTATCGCCAGAATATATTAATCGCCTTGAAATATCAGCAGCTGATGTTGTAGAATATCGAATAAAAGGCGTTTGGTACTTTGATAAGCGTTTGGGTGATTTAAGATATCGATTATTAGGTATTGCTCCTGTAATACCTGATGTAAATACACTTGATGATGAGCAACCAGATTTAGTTGAGCTATTTTGGGTGTTTTACCCTGATGCTAGAGAATTACTTCACAATGCAAAGGTTTTTAATGGTAAAAATAGTGCCGTACCAATGTCGTTTGATCATTTATTAAACTCACGTCGTTTTGGAAGTTACCTTTATGGCGAAGAAAATGTTCAAGGTGACCGTAAGGTTAACGAATACATTAATAATAATGCATTAATGCAATTACTTGAATCGGATAGGATTAAAGAAAAAATTCGCGATTTTGAACAAGATATGTGGAATTACTAAACTCTAAATTAATAAAACCATTTAAAAGCGTTAACAACAACTATTGTTAACGCTTTTTTTATACTGTATTTTAGCAAAATGAAAACAAAGTATGATTATATAATAGTTGGCGCTGGATTAGCTGGAATTTCCTTTTGTGAAACTTTAAAATCTAACAACAAAACATTCATAGTAATAGATAATCATGACAACAATATAGCGTCTGTTGTAGCTGGTGGCTTATACAACCCTTTAGTACTAAAACGATTTACAAAAGTTTGGAAAGCTGAAGAACAACTTGCTATTGCATTACCAATGTACTCTAATTTAGAAAAAAAACTAAACGTAAAATTAGATTACAAATTACCTGTTTACCGCTTATTTGCATCAACAGAAGAACAAAACAACTGGTTTGAAACATCAGACAAACCGTTATTAGAAAACTATGTATCCCAAAACATAGAACAAGAAATAAACCCAAATATTAAAAACAATTTTGGTTTTGGTAAAGTACTACAAACAGGTAAAATTGACACTAAACGCCTTATAACAACATACAGAACATATTTAAAACAGCAGCAACTAATTAGTGAACAGCAGTTTGATTTTACTAAACTATCAATTGCTAATAATAGTATTACCTATGATACTATTACGGCTAATAAAATTGTATTTGCCGAAGGTTATAGCGTAAATAACAATCCGTTATTTAATTATTTACCACTTGATGGTACAAAAGGTGAATTAATAACCATACATGCACCAAAATTAAAACTAGATGTGGTTTTAAAATCCAGTGTGTTTTTAATTCCGTTAGGCAATGATATGTACCGCCTTGGTGCTACTTATGACTGGAAAGATAAAACCTTAAACACAACATCAAAAGGAAAGGAAGAATTATTAAGTAAGCTCGATAAATTTTTAAAATGTAAATACACCGTGATTAATCATATAGCAGGTATGCGCCCCACAGTTAAAGATAGGCGCCCATTATTAGGTCAACACCCCACTTATGAGCCGGTTTATATTTTAAACGGTTTAGGTACACGAGGCGTAATGATTGGCCCATATGCTGCTAATAAATTATATGATTTTATTGAAAACAACATTGCACTAAACAATGAAGTAAATATTAATCGCTATGCGCATCTACACCAACCCATAAACCAATCATAGGTATTTACTATCAAACTTTACAAACATGTTAATCCATAAATTACGTGATAACCGCAGTATAACTGGTAAAAAACCAACAATTGTTAAAATAATGCCCAAGTAGGTTATTTCTAAACTTGAATTTAATACTAATTTTAATATAACAAAAGCAGCTACTGCAAACGCAATACCAACGGCATAACTAACATACATTGATCCATAAAAAAATGATGGCTCCAACTTATATCTTAAATTACAATTTGAGCAATTTTCATGCATTGTTAGTGTATTTGCAATATTAAAAGGATTACGTTTAACATACATTGACTCATGATGACATTTAGGGCAATGCCCTGAAATAATACTGTATATTTTATTTCCTTTTTTTAACATAACAAATGTTTATTTTTGTAAAGCTTTTATCACTATCAAAGATAATTATTATAAAAAATTTATGCTAAATATACACAAAGTTTCTATTTCATTTCAAGGTGAAGATTTATTTAAAGATTTAACATTTAGGCTTGGCCAAGGTGACCGCGTTGGGTTAGTTGGTAAAAATGGAGCAGGAAAATCTACACTATTAAAAGTATTATCAAAAGATATCGAACCCTCTACTGGTCAAATTTCTGAAGATAAAGATTTAAAAATAGGGTTTTTACGACAAGATATTGATTTTGTGTTAGGTAGAACTGTATTAGAAGAATCGTATCAAGCCTTTACTGAAATTAAAATTTTGGAAGGCAAAATGGAATACATTAACACGCAATTGGCCGAACGTACCGATTATGAAAGTGAAAGCTATAACCAATTAATGATTGACCTAAATGATGTGCAAGAGCAATACGAAATTTTGGGCGGTTATAATTACCAAGGTGAAACCGAAAAAATATTACAAGGACTAGGTTTTAAACGCGAAGATTTTAATAAGCTTACCGATACTTTTTCGGGAGGTTGGCGTATGCGTATTGAACTTGTAAAATTATTATTACAAAAAAATGACATTTTACTTTTAGATGAGCCTACAAACCACTTAGATATTGAATCAATTATTTGGTTAGAAGGCTTTTTAAAAAATTACTCGGGTGCCGTCGTAATTGTATCGCACGATAAAATGTTTTTAGATAACGTAACCAATAGGACTATTGAAATATCATTGGGTAGAATTTATGACTACCCAAAACCATACACAAAATACCTTGTGCTACGCGAAGAAATGCGAACACAACAATTAGCATCGCAAAAAAACCAACAAAAACAAATTGACCAAACCGAAAAGCTAATTGAAAAATTTAGAGCCAAAGCCTCTAAAGCCACCATGGCGCAATCATTAATAAAAAAACTTGATAAAATTGAGCGCATTGAGGTTGATGCTGATGATAATTCGGTGATGACTTTAAGTTTTCCAGTATCCGTTACACCGGGAAAAGTAGTTATTGAAGCCGAAAATGTATCAAAAAACTATGACGAACTTAGGGTTTTAAATACCATAAGCTTATCGGTTGAACGTGAAAGTAAAATTGCCTTTGTAGGTCAAAATGGTCAAGGCAAATCCACACTCGCAAAAATTATAGTGGGCGATGTTACGGCTACTAATGGCGAAGTAAAACTGGGGCATAACGTACAAATAGGGTACTTTGCTCAAAACCAAGCCGAATATCTTGATGGTAGCAAAACTGTACTAGATATTATGATTGACGCTGCTAATGAAACTAACCGAAGTAAAGTAAGAGATATTTTAGGTTCGTTTTTATTTAGAGGTGACGAGGTTGATAAATACGTGCGTGTACTTTCTGGTGGCGAACGAAATCGTTTAGCTTTAGCAAAATTATTATTACAGCCTCTTAATGTATTAGTAATGGATGAGCCTACAAACCACTTAGATATTAAATCTAAAAACGTACTAAAGGACGCTTTAAACAAATTTGAAGGTACGCTTATTTTAGTATCGCATGATAGAGATTTTTTAAAAGGACTAACCAATAAAGTTTACGAGTTTAAAGACCAAAAACTTAAAGAATATCTTGGAGATATTGATTATTACTTAGAGCAACGTAATGTTGAAAACTTAAGAGAAGTTGAAAAACGTACTGTAATAAAGGAAAAAATTGAAAAACCAACCTCAAAACAAAGCTATGAGGATCAAAAAAAAATAAAGAGCTTAAATAATAAATTAAGCAATATTGAATCGGACATTAATCAGCTCGAAAAAAAAATTAAAGACATTGATTTAGAATTAGAAATTAATTACGACCAAACTGTTGCCGAACCCAATTTTTTTAAAAATTACCAAGCAAAAAAAGATAAACTTGAACAATTAATGAAGCAATGGGAAGATGTACAATTTGCGATTGATAATTTAAATTAAACCTATTAACAAAAATAGAGTCAAAAAAACAAACCTTAACTTTTACTTTACGACACATGAGAAAACTAATTATTGCAATAATAGGACTAGTATTGATAGCATTATCAGTTTATGTGGCCCAATTACTAGCAAAAAGTAATAATAAAAAACGTCCTGAAGCCCCAAAAGTAAACAAAGTTGTATTTACTAAAAAGGTTACAAATAGTGACATACCAGTAGTAATAGCAGCAAATGGCGTATTAAATGCTAAACGCAATATTGAGATTTTTTCGGAAGTGGCAGGTATTTTTAAACCTGGCAGTAAATTATTTAAAACAGGGCAGGCATATCGTAAAGGACAAGTGCTAATAACGATTGATAATACCGAATTTAAAGCTTCATTACAAGCCGCAAAAAGTAATTTTCATAGCTTATTAGCCTCAATAATGCCCGATTTAAGGCTTGATTTTCCGGAGGCATTTAAAAAATGGAACAGTTATTTAAATAATTTTAGCACTAATACACCTATTGGTGCTTTACCAAAAACCACGTCTGATAAAGAAAACTATTTTATGATAGGCCGAGGTATTAATTCGGCATATTTCAATATTAAAAACCTCGAAAATAGGTTGTCAAAATATAAAATTACCGCACCCTTTAACGGCATACTTACCGAAAGTTTAGTAACAGAAGGCACCTTAATTCGTAACAATCAAAAATTAGGTGAATTTATAGACAATTCGGCTTACGAGATGCAAGTAAATATTAGTAAATCTTACATTAATTTTATTTCTATTGGTGATGAGGTTAACTTGCAAAACCTAGAACACACAAAGCACTATAAAGGAAAAGTATCACGCATTAATGCTAGTGTTGATGCTGCAACACAAAGTGTGTCGGTTTTTATAGACCTAACAGATAAAACATTGAAAGAAGGCATTTACTTAGAAGCTAAACTAAACACAAAAAAAATTAAAAATGCCATTGAAATTAATCGAAACTTATTACTTGACAATAACAACGTTTTTATAGTTCGCGATAGTGTTTTAGATAAATTACCCGTAACCCCTGTATATTTTAGTGACACCAAAATGATTATTAAAGGTTTACCAAATGGCACATCTATTTTATCTAAACCTTTACAAGGTGCCTTTGCAGGAATGATTGTTAAAGTATTTGACGCAAATAATACAAAAGACACTAAATAAATGAGAAATCTCTTAGCTTATTTCATCAAGCACAGCGTGGCGGTTAATGTTGTCATTATTGCATTTATCATATTTGGTATATTTGGTGCAACATCATTAAACTCCTCATTTTTTCCTTTGGTAGAAACTGATGTTGTTAGCATTAATGTGACTTACCCTGGAGCTGCTCCTATTGAGGTTGAAGAAGGTATAATTCTTAAAATAGAAGACAACCTAAAAGGCCTTGAGGGTGTTGAGCGTGTAACGTCAAGCTCTAGAGAAAATTCGGGCAACATTAATGTTGAGATTGAAAAAGGGAAGGACATTGACTTTATGCTTCTTGAAATTAAAAATGCAGTAGATAGGGTTCCCTCATTTCCGTCGGGCATGGAACCATTAGTGGTTGCTAAACGTGAAAACACACGACCTACAATTACTTTTGCCATAAGCGGAAAAGGTATACCCCTAAAAACACTAAAGTCCATTGGAAGGCAAGTTGAAAACGACATTAGAGCGATGGAAGGCATCTCTCAAATTCAGATTTCAGGATACCCAGATGAGGAAATTGAAATTGCTATAAACGAAAACGCTTTACTTGCCTATAATCTTACTTTTAATGATATTGCTCAAGCTATTAGTCAAACTAATTTAATTACCACAGGAGGTACTATAAAAACATCGGCAGAAGAGTTTTTAATAAGAGCAAACAACAGATCGTATTATGCCGATGAGCTTTCTAATTTAATTGTACGAGCTAATGCTAACGGTAACTACATCAAATTAAAAGATATTGCTAGTGTTAAAGATAAGTTTTCTGAAACACCAAACGCCAGTTACTTTAACGGCAACTTAGCTGTTAACGTTACCGTAACTAGTACCAATACAGAAGATTTAATTAGCTCTGCCGAAAAGGTTAAAGCCTATATTAAAACGTTTAATAGCACCAATACCAATGTGCAACTGCACCAAGTTAGAGATTTATCTAAAACCCTAACACAACGTACAGCTTTGCTAACCGAAAATGCGATAATTGGGATGCTTTTGGTACTCTTATTTTTATCTATATTTTTAAATACTAGGTTAGCATTTTGGGTAGCTTTTGGATTACCTGTAGCCTTTTTAGGAATGTTTGTTTTTGCAGGCTATTTTAATGTAACTATAAACGTTTTATCCTTATTTGGGATGATAATTGTTATTGGGATATTAGTTGATGATGGTATTGTTATTGCCGAAAACATTTACCAACATTACGAAAAAGGTAAAACACCAACTCAAGCCGCTATTGATGGTACAATGGAGGTATTACCCTCTATCCTATCGGCAATTATAACAACCATACTAGCCTTTGGCATCTTTTTATTTTTAGACGGCCGTATTGGTAATTTTTTTGGCGAAGTATCTGTAATTGTAATTCTTACTTTAATAGTATCACTGGTCGAAGCCTTAATAATATTACCGGCCCATTTAGCACACTCAAAAGCTTTACGCGCCCAAAACAATCAACCAAAAACTGGTATTACTGCTGTGTTTTCAAAATTACGATATATCAACGCAAAAGGGTCGCAAGTTATGGAATGGCTAAGAGATAAAGCCTATAGCCCTGTATTACGTTTTGCATTAAATTATAAAGTATTTGTAGTTTGTATTTTTATTTCTTTTTTAATTTTAACAAGAGGAAGCTTTTTAGCTGGTATTATACGAGGCGCATTTTTTCCTAGAATAGCTAGTGACCGTGTACAAATATCATTAAATATGCCTAACGGAACTAATGAAACCGTAACCGATAGCATTATTTCATTAATTGAGCAAAAGGCTATTATTGCTACCAATGAAATTAACAACAAATATATAGGTGATAATCAAAAACATTTGGTTGAAAACATGATTAAAACCATTGGCCCAGGCTCATCAACCGCTAACCTAGCTATTAATTTATTACCTGGCGAAGACCGACCAAATGCAATAACAACAAAATTAGTAACCAAACGTATTAGTGAACTTGTTGGTCCTGTTTATGGTGTAGAAAGTTTAGTTTATGGCGGTGGCGGTAATTTTGGTGGATCACCTGTTTCGGTATCTTTACTTGGTAATAATATTAATGAGCTTAAAGCAGCTAAAACCGAATTAAAAACTGCTTTAAAAAACAACGCTTTATTAAAAGATATTACAGATACAGATCCGCTAGGCATAAAAGAAATTAAATTAAGTTTAAGCGCCAATGCCTATGCATTGGGTATAAATTTACAAACGGTTATGAGCCAAATACGATCGGCATTTTTTGGTAATCAAGTACAACGTTTTCAACGTGGGCAAGATGAAATTAGAGTTTGGGTGCGTTATAATCGTAAAAATCGATCGTCATTATCTTATCTCGATAATATGCGTATAAATCTTCCTAATGGCAATAATATACCGCTAAAAGAAATTGCAAGTTACAGTATTGAGCGTGGTGATGTTTCTATAAATCATCTTGACGGACAACGCGAAATTCAAATATCGGCCGATATTAAAGATGACAAAACCACCAGTGCTACTGATGTTATGGCTAATATTCAAAATAATATTATGCCTAATATTTTAGCAAAATACCCTACCGTTACCCCATCTTACGAAGGTCAAAATCGTGAAGCTGCCAAACTTATAAAATCACTTAAACCTGTTGGACTTATCACCTTAGTTTTAATTTATATTGTAATTGCATTTACGTTTAGAAGCTACAGCCAACCTTTAATGCTTTTGTTGTTAATTCCGTTTAGTTTACCAGCGGTAGCTTGGGGGCATTGGTTGCATGATTTTCCTGTAAATATACTCTCAATGCTTGGCATTATTGCCTTAATAGGAATTATGGTTAATGATGGGCTCGTGCTAATTAGTAAATTTAACACCAACCTTAAAGAAGGAATGACTTTTGACACGGCAATTTACGAGGCAGGACGATCACGTTTTAGAGCAATATTTTTAACCTCGCTAACCACCATTGCAGGCTTAGCACCATTAATTTTAGAACAAAGTAGGCAAGCTCAATTTTTAATACCAATGGCTATATCTATTGCCTACGGCATTGCTTTTGCTACAGTATTAACTTTAATTGTTTTACCAATATTTTTATCTTTTGGTAACTGGGTTAAAAAACATATAAAATGGCTATATACAGGTAATACAGTCACTAAAGAAGAAGTTGAACGTGTTGTTAAAGAAAACTACCAAAACCATGCTTAATACAAAATTGACGTTAATTATAATAACTACATTATTTTTTAATTCCGTAGGCAGTCAACAATTAATAAGTAAAGATAAAGCCATAGCACTTGCTTTAAAACATAATTATGGTATTAAAATAGCTAACAATACAACCAACATTTCAAAAAACAATACCAGCCTTTTAAATTCTGGATATTTACCAACAGTATCGGCTACAGGTGGCGCAAGTTTTAATAATGATAACCTTGAAGCGCAATTTACTAATGGCGAAGTAACTACACTAAATAATGCCAAAAGCTCACGTTACAATGCCTCGGTAAACATAAATTATGTACTGTTTGATGGTTTAGGTAGATATTATGATTATAAGTTACTTAAAAACCAACACCAACTTACCGAACTACAAGCTAGACAAACCATTGAAAACACTATTTTTCAACTATTTACCAATTACTATCAAGTGGCACAATTGGGCGAAACAGTAAAGGTTTTAAAACAAACTTTAAATATTACTCAAAATCGACTTAAGCGCGTTAACTATCAGTATGAATATGGGCAAAATACCAAATTACAAGTTTTAAATGCTCAAGTCGATAAAAACAACGATAGCATTAGTTTAATTACCCAAAAGCAAAACTATGCAATTGCCAAACGTAACTTAAACGTGATTTTGGGCAACATGTTACAAGCCAATTTTGAAGTTGATACTAATGTCGATTTTTTAGCGCTTTTAAATAAAGATGATTTATTACAAAAAGCACTTACCAATAATACTTCATTGCTTAATATTAAAAAAAATATTACCATTAATACGCTAACTTTAAATTCGCAAAAATCGGCATTCTTACCCACAATTAATTTAACAGGCACATACGGTTGGAATCAAAATAATAACAACCAAGCTTCATTTTTAAGTACGTCAAGATCAAACGGATTATCGGGCGGCATTAATTTAAGCTGGAATTTATTTAACGGTCAAGCTGTAAACACCATTAAAAACGCCAAAATAGCCCTTAACAATCAAGAGTTACAAAAACAAGAATTAAAACTTACCATTACGCGCGATTTTAATAATGCTTGGGAAGATTACCAAACCAAATTAAAAATATTTGAACTAAGCCAAGATAATATTACTACTGCCACAAATAATTTTGACCGTACTAAAGCGCAATTTAAGCTTGGGCAAATATCATCTGTGGAGTTTCGTCAATCACAATTAAACTTAATTAGTACAGAGCTAAGTAAAACTCAAGCTAAATATAATGCCAAATTAGCCGAATTATTAGTTTTACAAATTAGTGGTGAATTGCTTAATTATAAATTTTAAATCTATGTTAGAACATTTTTTTCAATGTCCGTATTGCTGGGAAACTGTATCAATGTTACTTGATTATAGTGTTACTAAACAAACCTATATTGAAGATTGCGAGGTATGCTGCAACCCTATACAAGTTACCCCCTATTTTGAAAATTTAGACCTCCAATCTATAGAAATTTTGAGCATTGAACAATAAATCATTTTTTTTCTTGCAGAATTAAAAAAGGGTTGTATATTTGCAGTCCAATAGCGCGGGATAGAGCAGCAGGTAGCTCGTCGGGCTCATAACCCGAAGGTCACTGGTTCGAGTCCAGTTCCCGCTACTAGTAAAGCTTCACAGAAATGTGAAGCTTTTTTTATACCCATAAATTAAACCTTACAATCACTTCGCAATTTTATAAAAAACATATCAAAATTGATTGTTTTTCATTCCTTATGAGTTTTATTTTAATCTTATAAATTATATTAAAACTTTACATTGCATGTCAAAAAAATTACAGCACTAAAAAGTAAACGACTTTCCAATCAATTAAAAATGCAATTGACTGTTCATACTTTTTTAATACTATTTAAATTCATGTCTTTTGTAGCTCAAATTTAACTATGAATTGAACTACAAAAGATATGTATATACTAAAATTGAGTGCTATTACATTTTTTAAACTACTTACCGTTTGAGTTGAGTAAATTCATTTTACGAGTTATTTCATCCAAACACAAATTATTAATACTCCCTTCGTGTGTGTGTTTTTTAGATGTATTGGGCGCATAGGTATTTAAGGCTATTTTTTCGGCTATTTCCTTATAAGCATCACGGTATGACATGCCATTTTCGACCAAAGTATTCATGTTATCTACCGTAAAGAGGTATTTATACTTATCGTCACTCATGTCAATATGTTTAACCTCAACTTGCTGTATTGCGTAATCAAAAATTTCTAAAATAGATGTCATATCCAAAAATGCCGCTATTGTGTTTTCTTTTAATAACTGAAAATCGCGATGATATCCACTAGGTAAGTTATTTGTAATTAAAATCATTTCAGTTTGCAAAGCCTGTATTTTATTGCATTTACCACGAATTAACTCAAACACATCTGGATTTTTTTTATGTGGCATAATACTACTTCCCGTAGTTAACTGATCTGGAAAGGTTAAAAAATTAAAATTTTGACTCATATACAAACAAATATCCATTGCAAATCGTGACAACGTATTAGCAACACCTCCCAAAGCAGCGGCTATTGTACGCTCGCTTTTACCTCTGCTCATTTGAGCAGCAACAACATTGTATTTTAAATCTGTAAAATGTAATGCTTTTGTTGTAAACGCCCTATTTATAGGAAATGAACTGCCATAGCCTGCGGCTGAACCTAAAGGGTTTTGATCAACCACCTTTAAGGCTGCTTGTACCATATACAAATCATCAATTAATAATTCGGCGTATGCCGAAAACCACAACCCAAATGATGAGGGCATTGCGACTTGCAAATGTGTGTAGCCAGGTAATAATTTATCTTGATGTGTTTTTGCTAACTGTAACAGCGTGTTAAATAGCGTTGTTGTTTTATTTATCACTTCAACCAAATTGTCTTTATAATACAAATGTAATGCTACTAAAACTTGATCATTTCTAGAGCGGGCTGTGTGTATTTTTTTTCCCACATCGCCAAGCGTTTTAGTTAAATCAGCCTCAATTTTAGAATGCACATCTTCAAATTCGGGTTCAATTACAAAGCTATTAGTTTCAATTTGAGTAAGCATGAGTTGTAACCCCTGCTCTAATTGTTTTAATTCTTCCGAAGAAATAATTTTAGTCTCGGCAAGCATTTGAGCATGAGCAATAGATGCCAATACATCATATTTGGCAATATGCCTATCAATTTCTCTATCATTACCAACTGTAAATTGCTCTATTTTATCATCAACCGACAATCCTTTTTCCCAAAGTTTCATATTAAAGTATGTTTTGTAATAATTGGGTATAAATTTTAATACCCGTTTCAATTTCTTCTAAATAAATAAACTCGTTTGCCGAGTGAGAGCGTGTACTATCACCAGGTCCTAATTTTAACGACGGGCACGATAAGCATGCCTGATCGGATAATGTTGGTGAACCATAAGTTGTGCGACCTAAAGCAATACCAGCTTTAACCAACTCATGATTTATAGGAATTGAAGACGAATTTAATTTTAAACTACGTGCCTCAATGTGATTACATGGTGCATTTGCTTTTAAAAAATTAGCAATCTCTTTATTAGTATATTTATCGTTTACCCTAACATCAATCACCAAATTAACTTGGGCAGGTATGGCATTATGCTGTTTCCCTGCGTATATTTGAGTTACGGTCATTTTTACGTCACCCAAGGCTTCTGATGATTTTTCAAACTTATAATTCTCAAACCATTTTAACACCTCAATTGTGTTATAAATAGCATTATCTGGATTTGGGTGTGCGGCATGCCCAGGCGTACCTGTAACCACAGCATCAAAAACCACTAAACCTTTTTCGGCTACAGCCAAATTCATTAATGTTGGTTCACCTACAATAGCTACATCTACCTTTGGTATTACCGAAAGCATACTATTTAAACCATTATCGCCACTACTCTCTTCTTCGGCCGAAGCTACAATAACGATATTGTATTTTAAGTGTTTTGATTTATAAAAATAAGCAAAGGTTGCTAATAATGACACCAAGCATCCTCCTGCATCATTACTACCTAAGCCATATAATTTACCCTCTTCAACAATAGCTTTAAACGGATCTTTTGTGTAAGCTGCATTAGGTTTTACAGTATCATGATGAGAATTTAATAATAACGTAGGCTTACTGGCATCAAAATGAGCGTTGGTGGCCCAAACGTTATTATTTGTTCGTGTAAACGGTATTTGGTGCTGTGTAAACCAGTTTTCTATCAATAGTGCTGTTTGATCTTCTTCTGATGAAAACGAAGGGGTTTCAATTAATTGTTTTAATAAATTAATTGCACTTGTTGTTAATTTTGTTAAATCGCTCATTATAATTCGATTTTTGTATACTTACTGTTTGTTTTAAATACCATTTTAGGTTGGCCTACCCCTACTTTATTAACTCTGCTTTTAATCGCATTAAAGCAATTATCTAGTTTTGGTAGCATGCCCTCATAAATAACCTGTTTGTGTTTTAAATGTTCATAATGAGCTACATTAAGTGTTTCTATTAATGAGTTTTCATCTTCTACATCCAACAAAACACCGTTTTTTTCAAAGCAATAATAAAGTTCTACTTTAAAAGTATTCACCAAAGCTATCGCCAGTTGAGCAGCAATAGTATCGGCATTTGTATTAAGTAACTGTCCATTTTTATCATGTGTAATTGCACAAAAAACAGGTGTAATTGATTGCTGTAACAGGAGGTTTAAAATTTTAGGATTAACTTTAATTACATCGCCAACAAACCCAAAATCAACGGGATTTACTGCTCGTTTTTTAGACACAATGGTATTTCCATCGGCACCAGTAAACCCTATAGCGTTACATTGTTTTGACTGTAAATAACCAACTATAGTTTTATTAATTTTACCCGCATACACCATAGTAGCAATATCTAATGTTGCGGCATCAGTAACTCGCCTACCATCAATCATTTTAGTGGCTACACCCATGGTTTTTGAAAGCTGAGTAGCTAGTTTACCGCCACCATGAACTAGTAATTTTGGCGTTTTAAGTAAAGCAAACTCATCTAAAAACTGATGAAGTGCTACCTCATCATTAATGATATTACCTCCTATTTTAACGATTTTTAAAGTTTGCATTTTATTGTTGTTCTAATATTGATTTTAATACATATTGCGCCGCAAAGGTTCGGTTATTTGCTTGTTGTATCACTACCGAATTTTGACTATCAAGCAAAGCGTCTTCGGCAACAACATTTCGACGTATTGGTAAACAGTGCATAAATTTTGCATTAGCTATTTTTGCTTTTGTGCACATCCAGTTTTCATCTTGCACCATTACTTGCCCATAATTTTTATAGCTACTCCAATTTTTGGCATAAACAAAATCTGCGTCGGCTAAAGCCGCTTCTTGATTAAAACTACAAGGTGTATCTTTAGTTACTTTGGGATCAAGCTCATAACCTTTGGGGTGTACTATCGAAAAATCAACATCTAGACGTTGCATCATTTTTACAAAACTATTGGCTACCGCATGTGGTAATGCTTTAGGGTGAGGCGCCCATGTTAACACCACTTTTGGTTGTTTTTTAAGTTTCAATTCTTCTATAGTAATGGCGTCGGCAAAAGCTTGTAAAGGGTGAGCGGTAGCACTTTCCATATTTACTACAGGAACAGTAGCGTAATTAACAAAACTATTTAAAATTCGTTCGGAGGCATCAATCGCTTTGTTTTTCAGCTCAGGAAATGCTCGAACAGCAATTATATCGGCGTATTGCGAAACCACTTGAGCTGCATCTTTAATATGCTCGGCGGTATCCAAATTCATCACTGCACCGTCCTCAAACTCTAACTTCCAGGCATTACTAACGTTTAAAACCATAACATTAAGACCTAAGTTTTGAGCTGCTTTTTCGGTACTCAAACGCGTTCGTAAGCTCGAATTAAAAAACAACATCACCAAGGTTTTATTTTTACCTAAATGATTATATTTAAAAGGATCTTTTTTTAAGCTTATAGCTTGTTTTACAGCTGTATCAACATCTAATATATCAAAAACGCTAGTGTATTTATGCATCGTTTAATTCGTGTTTTAGGGCATTAAAAAAAGTATCAATATGCACTTTTTTAACAGTTAATGGAGGTAATATTCTTAATAAATTAGGGTTTTTAGAACTTCCTGTAAAAATTTGATGTTTATAAATTAAATGTTGTCTTAATGATTGTATAGGAAAATCAAATTCTAAACCTAACATTAAACCTCTGCCTTTTACTGTTTTTAGTTGGCTAATCGATTGGGCTTGTTCAATAAAATAGTTCGACATTTGTCTTACATGCTCCAAAAGCTGCTCATTTTCAATAACAGTTAATACTGCTAAACTTGCGGCACATGCCAAATGATTACCACCAAATGTAGTACCTAATAAACCAAATTTTGCCTGGATATGATTAGCAATAAGAATGCCTCCAATAGGAAATCCATTACCCATACCTTTAGCTATAGAAATAATATCAGGCGTTATATTGTGTTTCTGATAAGCAAAAAAATCGCCTGTTCTGCCAAAACCCGATTGTACTTCATCTACAATTAATAACGCATTATATGTATTACATAATAATTGCAGTTGCTGGTAAAAATGTGTTGTACTTTCATCTAAGCCGCCAACACCTTGAATACATTCTATAATAACAGCACAAACCTCTTTTTTTTTAAGTATTTTTTCGGTAGTTTCCAAATCACCCAAATCAACAAAATCAACGTTTTGCTGTGCATTTAAAGGCGCTATAATGTTTGGGTTATCGGTTGCAGCAACTGCTGCAGAAGTACGCCCGTGAAACCCATTTTTAAACGCTAATACTCTTGATTTACCTGTGTGAAATGATGCTAATTTTAAGGCATTTTCATTAGCTTCTGCGCCCGAGTTACATAAAAACAAGTTGTAATCATGACATCCCGATAATTGCTTTAACTTATTAGCCAATGCTAACTGAATTGGATTTTGAATTGAATTACTATAAAACCCTAATTGCTTAACTTGATTAGTAATCGCTTTAACATATTGCGGATGCGCATGCCCAATCGAAATTACTGCATGCCCGCCATATAAATCTAGATACTCAATATTGTTATCATCATAAACATAAACATCTTTTGCCTTAACAGGCGTGACATCAAACAATGGATAAACATTAAACAAACTCATATTTGCTCGGTTTTAATTTTACTAATTTTATTATACGAAGCAATCATCCCCTGAATTAATGATGAGCTTAAACCTTGGTGTTCCATTTCATTTAAACCTTCAATAGTACAACCCATTGGCGTAGTAACTTTATCAATCTCTTCCTCGGGATGATTTTGAGTGGTTACTAACAAATTTGCTGCGCCTTCGGCAGTATGCATAGCCAATTGTTTGGCTTCGTCAGCATCAAAACCTAACTGAATAGCCGCTTGGGTTGACGCACGTATTAATCGCATCCAAAACGCAATACCACTAGCACAAACCACTGTTGCCGATTGCATTAAACGTTCTTTAATAATAATAGTTGTTCCCAATCTATTAAAAATAGCCTGAGCCACTTTAATGCGTTCTAATCCTTTTTCATTAGCGCACAAACAGGTCATTGATTTATTTACCGCAATAGCCGTATTAGGCATAGCGCGTACAATAAACTTGTCTTGACCTACTAAGGCTTCTATTTTATCTATTGAAAAACCTGTTATTGTAGATATTAAAATATGCTTGTCGTTTAATGCTGGTGAAATTTCATTTAAAATTTTTTCTAAATGTACGGGCTGAACAGCCAAAATTATAATATCTGAGTTTTCAACTGCTAGTAAATTACTAGTTGTTAATTCTACATTTTTATAATCGCCATATTCTGAAATCGAACTTAAATCACGTTTTGTTAAGTATAATGAAGTAATGGCATCGGTTGTAATTAAACCTTTAGCTATCGATTCGCCCAAATTTCCTGTACCTAGTATTGCTATTTTCATTTTTTGTTTTTTATCCTGTTGAATTTTAAAAATATGTTGCCTTTAGTTGTAATCCCTCTGTTTCCTCAAAACCATACATTAAATTCATGTTATGAATGGCTTGCCCAGATGCGCCTTTTAATAAATTATCAATACAACTTGTAATTAATAATTTACCCTCATGCTCATGCAAATGAATTAAACATTTATTGCTATTAACTACCTGTTTAAGATGTATCTGCTCATCAGTAACAAACGTAAATTTAGAATCCTTATAAAATGATTTGTATATTGATTTTACAGTATCAATATCACCATCAAACTTAGTGTATGCTGTTGCAAAAATACCACGCGAAAAATCACCACGATAAGGCATAAATACAACATCAGATTTTAAGTCATCTTGCAAACTATTTAAAGATTGATTTATTTCACCCAAATGCTGGTGAGTAAATGGTTTATAATATGAAAAATTATTATCGCGCCATGTAAAATGAGTTGTTGGCGATAATGATGTACCTGCTCCTGTAGCTCCTGTTACAGCAGTAACATGCACATCCGCTTTTAGCATTTTAGAATTTGCCAAAGGCAAAAGTGCCAGCTGTATTGCTGTGGCAAAACACCCTGGATTGGCAATATAATTTGCAGATTGTATTTTGCTTTTATTTAATTCGGGCAAACCGTAAACAAAGTTTTTTTCATTAAACGTATGACTACCGTTTAACCTAAAATCATTACCGAGGTCAATAATTTTAGTGCCTTCGGAAAAAGAATTAGCTTCTAAAAAACGTTTAGAATTACCATGTCCAAGGCATAAAAACAAAACATCAACATTAGGGTTTACTTGTGATGAAAATTTTAAATCCAAACTTCCTACCAAATCTTGATGTACGCTCGAAATTTTATTACCGCTATTTGATGTACTATACACAAAATCGATATGCACTTTAGGATGATGAATTAGCAGCCTAATTAATTCGCCTGCAGTATACCCAGCACCTCCTATTATTCCTACTTTTAAAGCCATTAGTTGTGTACGTTTTGATAAATTTTATTTTGATTTGACTGGATTTTAATAAAGCCTTTAACCTCATTTACCGTCCATCCATTATTCATTTCGCCATAGCTACCAAATTTAGCTTGCATTAAATCATTAGCCGATTCAACACCATTTAAAACAAAATGATATGGATTTAAAGTTACAAACACATCACCTGTTACTTTATCTTGACTGTTTTGTAAAAACGCCTCAATATCGCGCAATGCAGGCTCAAAATATTGACCTTCATGAATATGCATACCGTAAAAACTAGACAAGTAGTCTTTATGTTGTAACTGCCATTTGGTTAGCGTATGTTTTTCTAACAAATGGTGTGCTTTAATGGTAATAATTGCAGCTGCAGCCTCAAATCCCACTCGCCCTTTTATTCCTACAATAGTATCACCCACATGAATATCTCTGCCTATTGCATATTTTGAAGCCATTTCATTTAAGGTTTCAATATTTTTTATTGGAGATTGTGCCTTATCATTTAAAGCCACAAACTCACCATTTTTAAATGTTAACTTAACCGTTTGTGGCGTTGAGTTTTCTAACTGCGAAGGATATGCTGTTTCTGGTAAATTTTTATCTGAAGTTAACGTTTCTTCTCCTCCAACGCTAGTGCCCCACAGCCCTTTATTAATTGAATATTTTGCTTTTTCCCAAGATAAATCAATACCATTACTTTTTAAATAGGCTATTTCTTCCTGCCTTGATAACTGATTATCACGTATTGGAGTTATAATTTTAATATGCGGTGCTAGTATTTGAAATATTGAATCAAATCGTACTTGATCATTTCCTGCACCTGTACTGCCATGCGCAATATACTCTGCACCAATTTGCTTTGCATAATTAACAATTTCGATAGCCTGTACAATTCGTTCGGCACTAACCGATAATGGATAAGTATTGTTTTTTAATACATTTCCAAAAATTAAAAACTTAACTACTTTGTCATAAAACTTAGCGATAGCATCTATATTTTTATAAGTAGACACTCCCATTTTGTATGCGTTCTTTTCAATTACAGCAATTTCATGAGCTGTAAATCCACCTGTATTTACAGATACCGCATGCACATCATAACCTTGCTTTGATAAACTTACAGCACAGTACGAGGTATCTAAACCGCCACTGTATGCGATGACTAATTTTTTCATTATTTATTGCTTTTTATTATTTTCATTATTGGTTTCGTTTGGATCAAACAACATACCTGTACACAAACACATAGTTTGATTAGTACGCTGTAGGACGTCATAATTTTTACAGGTTTGACAACCTTCCCAAAACATTTTATCGGTTGTTAGTTTAGAAAACGTAACGGGTTTATAACCCAATTCGCTATTAAGCATCATTACAGGTAATCCTGTAGTAATGCTAAACATTTTTGCATTAGGATATTTTACTCTAGAATGCTCAAAAATTTTCTGTTTAAGTGCTTTTGCTACTCCTTTTTTTCTATAATTAGGATGAACAATTAAGCCCGAATTTGCCACAAATTTTCCATGATCCCAAGTTTCAATGTAGCAAAATCCCACAAAATTATCGCCATCTAAAGCTATAACCGCATTGTTTTTTCGTATTTTTTCTATGATATACTCGGGTTTACGTTTCGCAATTCCAGTGCCACGAACCTTAGCAGCATCGGCTATGGTATCACAAATTTCTTTTGCGTAAATAATATGCGAACGGTTTGTAATTACAATAATCATTGTATTAAGTTTAAATTGAAATAAAATTGATTTGTTAAAAAAGAATAGGACTCACCTACCATTCAGGAAATACATGTACACCCTTACGGACGACGATGCAAAAAAATAGCCATAAACTGTAAATTATTTAAGAAAATAACAACAAATAAATTAAAAAAGTGATTTAGAAAATACATATGAAATAAAATGAAATAATAACAAAAACGACTAACAAATTAAGATTAGCGACAGCGGGGGTATTTTACCCTTATAGAAATTATTAAAAAGTTATTATTTACATTCATAATATCAAATATATACTTTTTTAATTAACTCTGTACTTTATTATAGGTTTTTATATCAAAATCTTACATATTAAATCTTATTGTTAAATATTAATCATTTTACATATTCATAAATTAATATATCAAACACTAAAAAATAAGTCCTTAAATTTGAATTAAAAAGAAAGCCAACATCATTACTAAGCTATTTAAATACAACTACAACTTTATACTAGTACTACTAAGTAGTTTACTATACCTATGCCTTGCTTACGACACCACAAGAGCCCAACACACCAAAATAATTTTAATATACGTATCACTATTTGCGCTTTTTTATTTTATTGTTAAAAACAAACACAGCCATGTACGCTATTTACTAATTATAAGTTTTGGTTTACGGTTTTTGTTTTTAATGGCTACGCCAAATCTATCACAAGATTTTTATCGATTTATATGGGATGGCAGGATGCTAGCACAAGGCTTAAACCCGTACTTAAATACGGTAATATCTTTTATAAGCGCTGGCCATTACCCCGTTAATGAAGCGCAACAACTTTTTGAAGGCATGGGCAATTTAAACGCAAGCCATTACACAAATTACCCACCTATAAACCAACTATGTTTTACTATTGGGGCATTTATATCTAATAACAATATTTTAGGCTCGGTAATTACTATGCGGGTTTTAATTATTTTGAGTGATTTTGGCACTTTTTATTTTGGATCCAAGTTATTAAATTATTTAAAACTACCAGTTAAACGCATATTTTGGTTTTTGTTAAATCCGTTTATAATTATTGAGCTTACAGGTAATTTACATTTTGAGAGTGTAATGATTTTCTTTATTATTTGGGGGCTATATCTACTAACTCAAAACCGATGGAAATTAGCAGCCGTTGCAATCGCGCTTTCTGTAAGCACAAAATTAATTCCGTTACTATTTTTACCTTTATTTTTTAAGTATTTTGTAAAGAAAACAAATCCGCTTCAAGGCATTAAAAAACTAGTTG
>CALDUQ010000033.1 GCA_937924845.1 uncultured Flavobacteriaceae bacterium | reverse complement strand
CAAACCATTTAAAAAAATTAATCAACAAACATTTTAGCTTAAAGCCTTTTGTCTACTAAATTAATTGCCAATTGTCCTTTAACATCATAAATTACCCCCTTATTGGTTTTTAGACTTTTTAAATCTAGTTTTAAAAAATCTTTATGTGAAACCACATGAACTATAACATCATACTTTAAATTAAATTTATTAATGGTGTCAAATCCAAATGTATTACTGACCTCCTTTTGATCAGCCCAAGGATCATATACATCTACATTCATATTGTAATTTTTAAGTGACTTATATACATCTATAGCTTTAGTGTTTCTAATATCAGGGCAGTTTTCTTTAAATGTGATTCCTAACATTAAAACCTTTGCATTTTTTACAGCAATATCGTTTTTAACCATTAGTTTTAAGACCTCTGTGGCAACATACTCCCCCATAGAATCGTTTAAACGCCTACTTGCCAATATTAACTCTGAATAATATCCAACCTCCTGTGCCTTTTGCGCCAAATAAAATGGATCTACCCCTATGCAATGGCCTCCTACTAAACCGGGTTTAAATGGCAAAAAATTCCATTTGGTCGCAGCAGCTTCTAAAACCGCATGTGTATCAATATTTAATTTATTAAATATTTTAGCCAACTCATTTACAAATGCAATATTTACATCTCTTTGCGCATTTTCAATCACTTTAGCCGCTTCAGCTACTTTAATTGTCGGTGCCAAATGTGTTCCTGCTGTAATAATTGACGCATATAAGTCATTAACAATTTTTCCGATTTCGGGAGTAGATCCAGACGTGACCTTTTTAATATTAGTAACTGTATGAGTTTTATCTCCTGGATTGATACGCTCTGGGGAATACCCACAATAAAAATCATGATTAAATTTTAAGCCACTTACTTTTTCTAAAACAGGCACGCATTCATCTTCTGTAACACCAGGGTAAACCGTTGATTCATATATAACTATATCTTCTTTTTTTAAAAACTGACCAACTGTTTCTGATGATTTAATTAAAGGTGTTAAAATTGGTCTATTATTTTTATCAACAGGTGTTGGTACGGTAACGATATAAATTGTACAACCTGCAATTGAATTAGGATCACTACTTAACAACAAACCATGATCGGAATTCTGATTTAAAGCTGTTTTAAGTTTATCATCACTAACTTCTAAAGTTGAATCATGTCCTTGATTTAACCCCTCTATTCTCGATTTATTAATATCAAAACCAACGACTTCATACTGTTTTGCAAATTCTACAGCCAAAGGCAATCCTACATAACCTAACCCTATAATTGCTATTTTTTTATTTGATAAATAATTTTCCATAAGATTATTTACATTCTAGTGCTTGTTTCTTGTTGATCTCCAAAACACTATATTTTGGACGTTGAGCAAAAGTACTATATTTATTGTATTTGACAAGGTTAACTTTGCTATTTAAGTTATTTTCAACTAAAATATTATAAGCAAAGCCAAACCATGTCATGGGTTTAGCATCGCAAAAATGATGCAAACTATATGGTTTTTGTCGTTGGAAAATATCTTTTAGTATAAATTGTACTAAACTTTCAGTATGGGTTGGTGAGCCTATTTGAGTGTCAGTAACTTTTAAATCTTCACCAGCTAAGGCTTTTGCTAAAATTGTCCGATAAAAATTTTTGCCATGTTTTTTACTATACAACCATGACGCCCTAATAATGACATAGCGACTCATTATTTGTTGTATATAATGTTCTCCTAATAATTTAGATTTACCATACTCATTTATCGGGTTTGGTATATCGTTTATCGTATATGGTGTTTGTTTTTCTCCATCAAACACATAATCGGTAGAAATATGAATTAAAATGCATTGATTTAACTCGCATAGTTTCGCCAAGTTTTTAACTCCAGCGGCATTCACTTGGTAAGCTTTTTCTGGTGTTTGCTCTGCTTGCTCTACATTAGTATAAGCGGCACAATTAATACAGTAATCAAATTTAGTTTCTGCAAATGTTTTTTTTATACTTTCTAAATTAGTAATATCTAATTCTGTTTTTGTTTTAAAAACAAATGTATACTCATCATTATTAGTAACCAGATCTTTAAACGTTAAACCTAATTGCCCATTTGCACCTGTAATTAAAACATATTTCATAATGAGATTAAAATTTTAAATCCTTAAAACTAGGCAATACCAGATCTTTATCGGAAATAATCAGTTTATTTTCTGCCAATTGCCAATCTATATTTAATGTTTGGTCATTATAAATAATTCCGCCCTCGGCAGATTTATTATAATAATTATCACATTTATACGAAAAAACAACCGTATTACTAAGTACTACAAAGCCATGTGCAAATCCTCTAGGCACAAAAAGTTGTGTTTTGTTTACAGAAGATAATTCTATCGAAAAATACTCACCAAAAGTAACCGATTTTGGTCTTAAATCAACAACAACATCTAGAACTTTCCCTTTTACCACTCTTACTAATTTTGCCTGCGAAAATTCTCCTTTTTGAAAATGCAAGCCTCTTAAGACGCCTTTGGTTGAATACGACTCATTATCCTGAACAAAATTGACCTGTTGACCAACCAGAGTATTGAATTTATGTTGATTAAAGCTTTCATAAAAATATCCACGTTCATCTTTAAAAACAGACGGTTCAATTACATAACACCCTTTAAGTTTGGTTTCAAAAGCTTTCATTTTGTTTTATTTAAGGCCCATTAAATACCGTCCATAACCACTTTTAACAAGGGGCTCAGCCAATTTTTGTAATTGATTTTTATCAATATAACCCATTTTATAAGCCACCTCTTCAATAGCTCCAATCTTTAAACCTTGACGCTCTTCTATCACTTGTACAAATTGCGACGCCTGCATTAAAGAGTTAAATGTACCCGTATCTAACCAGGCAATACCTTTGTCTAAAATTGCAACCCTTAGTTTACGTTTTTCAAGGTAAACCTTATTAACATCTGTAATCTCTAATTCGCCCCGATGACTCGGTTTTATATTTTTCGCAATTGCCACCACATCATTATCATAAAAATAAATACCTGGCACAGCATAGTTAGATTTTGGTTGTTTTGGCTTTTCTTCAATCGAAATTACTTTTCCGAAGGCATCAAAACTCACTACACCGTATCGGTTAGGGTCATTAACATGATAACCATATATAACGCCTCCATTAGGGCTTGAATTTTTTTGAAGCAGCTGATCTAAACCATTACCATAAAAAATATTGTCTCCCAATATTAGCGCTACATTATCATTACCAATAAATTGTTCGCCAATAATAAACGCTTCTGCCAATCCGTTTGGAGCCTCTTGAATAGCATATTCAAAACGACAACCTAATTTTTTGCCATCCCCCAACAAAGTTTTGAATAACGGCAAGTCTTTTGGAGTAGAAATAATTAATATATCTTTAATGCCTGCGGACATTAATGTTGACAACGGATAATAAATCATGGGTTTGTCATAAATTGGCATAAGCTGCTTACTTACCGCCAATGTTAACGGATGCAACCGCGTACCTGAGCCACCTGCTAAAATAATTCCTTTCATAACTTACAAGTTATATTGTTTTTGGTAATAATTTAAGTATTCTTTAGATATCACATTATCCAGCCAATCTTGGTTATCAAAATACCAATCTATCGTTTTTGCTAATCCTTGCTCAAAAGTTACTGTTGGTGTCCAACCAAGTTCTGTACGGATTTTATTAGCATCAATGGCATAACGCAAATCATGACCTGGGCGGTCTTTAACATAAGTAATTAACTTTTCAGAACTTCCCTGTGTTCTACCTAACTTTTTATCCATTAATTGACACAAAAGCTTAACTAAATCTATATTTTTCCATTCGTTAAAACCGCCAATATTATAAGTCGCTTTGTTTTTACCTTTATGAAACACCAAATCTATCGCTATGGCATGATCTATAACGTACAACCAATCGCGAGTATAATTACCATCACCGTAAACTGGCAATGCTTTATTGTTAATAATATTATTAATGAATAAGGGTATTAATTTTTCAGGAAAATGGTTTGGACCATAATTATTTGAGCAATTACTAATCACAAAAGGTAGCTGGTAAGTTTCACCATAAGCCCTTACAAAATGATCGGAACTTGCTTTTGATGCAGAATATGGAGAATTGGGATCGTAAGCCGTAGTTTCTGTAAATAAACCTGTTTCACCTAAAGATCCATATACTTCATCGGTACTTATATGATAAAATCGCTTGTTTGAAAAGTCAGATTGCCATGTGTTTTTAGCCACATTAAGTAAATTTACAGTACCTAAAACATTAGTTTTAACAAAAGACAAAGGGTCGGTAATAGAACGGTCAACATGCGACTCTGCTGCTAAATGAATAACGCCATCAAATTTATATTTTATAAAAACAGCCATTAAAAACTGTTCATCTAAAATATCTCCTTTTAAAAAGGTATAATTAGCAGCATTTTCAATAGTTTTTAAATTTTGCAAATTACCAGCATAGGTCAATTTATCTAAATTATAGATGTGATATGATGGGTATGTATTTACAAAATGCCTAACCACATGAGACCCAATAAAGCCTGCACCGCCTGTAATAAGTATATTCATTTATTTGTTTTACAATCTTGCCGTTATCATTGCTTTTGGCAACATACTTTTAACATCATAAACTACAGTTGATAAACTGCTTATGGATTTAATGTCAATTGTGCTAAATTCATCATGATCAACAGCTAAGATAATACCTTGGTACGTTTTATTTAATTGAGTAATTAAATTTAGCCCAATTTTATCATAAACCGCTTTAGAACTAGCATAAGGGTCATAAACCTCTGTTTTAACACCAAAATCTTGTAATTCTTTTATTAAATCAAACACCTTTGAGTTTCTAATATCGGCACAATTTTTCTTGAAAGTTACACCTAATACCAAAACTTTTGCATTTTTTATTTTGAACTCATTTTTTATCATGAGCTTGATTACTTTATTAGCTATAAAAACACCCATATCATCATTTACCTTACGTCCCGATAATATAACCTGAGGTTTATAACCTAATTGTTCGGCTTTATATGTTAAATAATACGGATCTACACTAATACAGTGACCACCAACTAAACCTGGTTTAAAAGGCAAAAAATTCCATTTGGTTGCCGCGGCTTCTAAAACTTCGGTTGTATCAATTTGCATCCTATCAAAAATTAAAGCCAATTCGTTTACAAAAGAAATATTAAGATCTCTCTGCGTGTTTTCAATAATTTTAGCAGCTTCTGCAACCTTAATTGAAGAGGCTTTATGTGTGCCTACGGAAACAATTTCGTTATATAAATCATCAACAAAATCGGCAATTTGAGGCGTGCTGCCTGAAGTTACTTTAACGATATTATGAATTTTATTAACCGCATCTCCAGGATTAATTCTTTCGGGAGAATACCCGCAATAAAAATCTGAATTAAATTGTAAACCACTAAATTGCTCCAATACAGGCACACAAACTTCTTCGGTACAACCAGGAAAAACTGTTGATTCATAAATAACAATGTTGTTTGTTTTTAAATATGAGGCAATAGTTTTGCTAGCTTGTATTAATGGGCTTAAGTTTGGTGTTTTAAATTGATCAACAGGCGTAGGTACTGTTACAATATAAACATCAACGTCTGCCAACTTTTCTGCATTTGTTGTAAAAATTACTGAGGACAGCCCTTTTATTTCATTA
>CALDUQ010000032.1 GCA_937924845.1 uncultured Flavobacteriaceae bacterium | reverse complement strand
AATATTTACAGTACCTACTACAAATAGGTTTTTAGGCCAACGATATGCTTTGGCTACTTCAATATTTTCATTGCCCATTAACGATGTATCAGAACTATGTAATTTAAACTTATCTTTTGATTCCATCACGCTCAAAAAATCAGCAAAATATCGTTCTACATGACTCAAATTCATTTCGTCGAGTATCAAGAAATAAGGTTTGTTTTTATTTTCTTCTTTATTTGCTTCAATAATTAGCGTTAAAGCTCCATTTTCGGGCAAAATGTATTCTTCTGGATTTAGTGCGTTTACATAACCCAACAAAGGCTCTCTATTGGTCCAATCGGCACCAACGGGAACAATACAATATTGTGTGGTGTCCTCGCATACCCATTGCGCAAAACTTTGTGCAAGTTTGGTTTTACCCGACCCCGATAAACCACTCAACAACACAAATGGTTTTGTTGCTAAAGAAGAAATGTAACGGGTAATGAGTTGATCTGAATATTTTAAGTTGGCTGTATTTGTACTATTTTTGAATTGATTGATGTTAAAATTCGTTTGAGAAACAATTTTATGATTCATTTCATCAATAACTGTATGGTATTTTTTGATGATTTGATTTAAGTCTTCATCTAATATTTCTAAACTTGGAAGGTTGTTAACATCATATATTTTAAATACAAAAGAGTCTCCATACCTATCAGGTTTTCTTAATGAATTAAGTTCAAAGTGTGTTTTAATTTTAATTGGCTTTTTTAAGTCCCAATCAAATTGAGGCTTCTTAGTTTCACTAATACCAAAAGCTAATACAAGTTTATCAACATTTTTGTAATACAAATAAACAGGATATATTCCTTCACTTGTTGTAAAAGGATCTTTCAGAAAAGATATCCAAGGAATTCTAGCTGATACACCTTGCCCAAAACTTACTTTAATTTTTAAACCATTATATTCTCGTAAAAAGTGTTTAGTTTTTAAGTTATCAGTTTTAGCTTGTTCTAAAAAGTTTAATAACTGTTCAGAATACTGTTTAGAATCTTTCATGATATATAACTATTTTTAATAGTCTCAAATCTAATAAATTTCAGTATATCACATATGATAATTATTGTTTAAACTTTTTTAGTGAAATAAAAAAAAAGGTTTTTATGAGTTTTTAATTGTGCTCCTTATAACTACACTTTTTTGATCACGCTAGTTACAATACCCCAAATCACAAAATTGTTTTCGTCGGTAATTTGTATAGGGTTGTATTTTTTGTTTGCAGGGTAAAGCCAAAGCACATTATCAATAGTTTTTAGGCGTTTTACGGTAAACTCACCATCAAGAAAACACACTGCAATTTTATTATGCGCAGGCTCTAAACTTCGGTCAATTACCAGTAAATCGTTATCATCCAATCCTGCATCAATCATTGATTGCCCACTTACTCGGGCAAAAAAGGTAGCTTCTTTGTTTTTAATTAGTTCGTTATCTAACGATAAGCGTTGTTCTTTAAAATCATCTGCAGGAGAAGGAAAACCAGCTGAAATACCGATATCAAAAAAAGGAATTTCTAAATTTGTGTTTAAATTAGGTGTAAAAAACGTAATTGAGTTTGAGGTGTTTGTAGCCATATTTATTTTGTCATTGTGTTTGCAACTTGCTCTAATTCGGTATACCAATCTTCACCAAACTTTCTAATAAGCGCCTCTTTTACAAATTTATAAATTGGCACTTGTAGTTCTTTGCCCAAAGCGCAAGCGTCGTCACAAATTTCCCATTGGTCATAATTTACTGCCGAAAATTCGGTGTAATCTCTAGTTCGTATAGGGTATAAATGGCAAGATACAGGTTTTTTAAAGGTTACAACACCTTGGTTATAAGCTTCTTCGATGCCACACAAAGCAGTATCGTTTTCATCAAAAATGACATAGGCACAATCGGCTCCATCAATTAAAGGGGTTTCAAGTTCATCAAAATCAGATAAAATAGAAGTGCCTTGATTTTCAATAGCTTGTATGCCTTGTTCTCGTAAAAAAGGTTTTACTTTTGGGTAAATGTCTTTTAATATTTTAGCTTCTTGTTCGTCAAGTGGTGCACCTGCATCACCATCAATGCAACAAGCGCCTTTGCAGGCCGATAGGTTGCAAAGAAAATCTTTTTTTATGATGTCTTCAGAGACAATGGTTTTTCCTATTTGAAACATATTACAAAGATAGATTGATTTTAGAAATCACGCTTAAGAGTTTACATAAAACTAAACTATTTTATAGTTGTTTATATTGAGTTTATAAAAACTAGGTTAATACTGATAAAAAAATCAATTTAAAAAACGACATTTGTAAAAAAATATAAAAAGGTGGAGTTTTTGAACTTTAATTTTAATGAAATTCTTACAGCATTTATGGTGTTATTTGCTGTAATTGATATTATAGGTAATATACCAATTATAATTGATTTACGTCAAAAAGTTGGAACAATCAATAGTGGTAAGGCGGCATTAATAGCAGGAACTATCATGGTTGTTTTTTTGTTTATTGGAAAAAACATTTTATCAATTATAGGTATTGATGTCAATTCATTTGCAGTTGCAGGTTCGTTTATTTTGTTTTTCATTGCGCTAGAAATGATTTTAGGAATTACACTTTATAAAAGTGAAGAAAACACAACACTTACTGCTACGGTATTTCCATTAGCATTTCCTTTAATTGCTGGCCCAGGCAGTTTAACAACTTTACTCTCGTTACGTGCAGTACATCAAATTGAAAATATTATTATTGCTGTTTTATTAAATTGTTTAGTGATATACTTAGTGTTAAAAACATCATCACGAATAGAAAAAATTATAGGTAAAAACGGCATTCAAATTATCAGAAAAATATTTGGTGTTATTTTATTAGCAATCTCTGTGAAATTATTTACCTCAAATATAAAAGAACTCTTATAACAGTATAATTATGAAACTATTTACATATATATTAACCATTTTAGCTGTTGTTTTAATAGCATTTAACATAACCAAAGTAGATTTAGAAAACCCGTTTATAGGTGACAGTATTATCGCTTTGATGATTATTGTTGCAGGCCTTTGTGCTATTGTGCTTTTGGCAATTTTACGAATTTCAAAACGAATAGAAATTAACTACAAGCAGTCTAAGCATAAATAAAAATAGTTCATTATAATTTTTGAGGCAGTATATAAAGCCAAACTTTAAGGGTAAAAATCGTAGGTAACACTTGTTAACTATTTTATCTAAAAAGGCAGTTCGTTTTTAATTATTTAATTTTCATAAATAGTAATACATTTGATGTAAAAGTAATTTGTATATAGTTACACTTATAGCATCAATCATGTTTATTAAAAGCTTAGCAGGCAACCATTGTCGTATAAAGCATTGTTTGTTTTTTATACTCTTTTTTAGTTTTTTTTATGTGTATGCGCAACCTACAAGTAATAGGGCGTATAATCAGTCGCAAATTGACTCTTTATATCAAATAGACCAATATCAAGTGATTGTTGATTATTTAAAATCAAAAGACACGCTTACTTATCAACAAAAAATTAGCCTTGCCAGAAGTTTAGGGCGGTTAGAGCAGTTTTCTAACGCATTAGTATTATCAAATAGTTTGGTTAAAGCATTTAAAACTGAAAAAGATACAAGTCAGTTGGTTATTGCTTGTAATTTAAAGGCCGAAAATCTTTTTGACTTAAACCGTGTAGACGAAGGGTTGAAATTTTGTATTGACAGCAAATCAACTTTTAGAAAACAGGACTCCTTTCAATTGCAATTATTATATTTTAAATGGGGAGCTTTTTATATTAGAAAAAAAAACTACGAAAAAGCATATTCTATTTATAATAGCATTACTGAAGAAAAATTTAGAAACACCTCAACGTTTTTAAACAATTTTGCAATCATTTTACTAGAGCTTAAAAGATGGGATGAGGCATTAGTTTTACTTAATAAACGTATTGACAAAAACCTTAAAACATACTCTCCATATTTAATAGATATTCCGCACACCAACATAGCTGAAATATACTTGGCAAAAGGAAACGAAAAGAAAGCTGAAGAGCAACTAAACATAGCGTATAACACCAAGAGTAAGTACACTACATTTAATAGTCGAAAAATAGTATTTGAAGGGTTTTACAAACTTTACTTAAAACAAAATAAAACCACACAAGCAAAAGCATGTTTAGATTCTATTTTTGCATTGAATGACAAAATTTTTAAACAAAAATTGAATGAAAAACTTACTAAATTAGACAATTTAGCAAAACATGAAAAAAACTTAAGACATAAAGTAAAGGTGATTGATAATAAATTAGTCACATCCGAAACTCAAAAATTTTGGATTGCCTTTGCTTTTATTATTTCGGCACTTACACTAAGTGTGTTTATACTTTTATTAAAACTAAGAAATAGTAAGGTCAAGAATAGTGAAATTCAATTAGAGCAAAAATTACTACGTTCGCAAATGACGCCGCACTTTATATTCAATTCGCTATCAGTATTGCAAGGTATTATTTTAAACGGAGAGGTTAAGAAGTCTATTTTTTATCTTTCAAAATTTTCAAAACTGTTACGAATTATCTTAGAGAATTCAAGAGAAAAAAAAGTCCCATTAAAACAAGAAATAGCGGCAATTAAAAATTATCTAATTCTTCAAAGTATAAATTTGGACGATTCATTTTCTTATAAAGTTGTAATTGATAAAAATATTGACACTATAAATGTTAGCATACCGCCAATGTTAATACAACCATTTGTTGAAAATGCAATTGAGCATGCCTTTAAAGGTATAAAGGAAAAACAAATTATAATTAATATAAAAAATCATCAAAACAAACTAATTTGTAAAATTGAAGATAATGGATGTGGTTTTAATGAAAAAGAAAGCGTGCCAACTTATCAGTCAAAAAAATCACTAGCAACTACAATAACTTCAGAACGATTACAAATGTTATTTAAAGATTACAAAACAAAAGGAAGTGTTACCATAGAAGGCATAAAAACAGGCAATCAACAAGGTACTTTGGTTACTTTAATAATTCCTTATAAAACAATCAATACGTAATGAAAGCATTAGTTGTAGAAGATCAGGTATATATTAGAAAAGGGTTAATTAACCTTTTAAATAAATTAAAGCCAAATATTAATATTATTGGGGAATGTGATACCGTTAAAGATGCTGTAGTTGTAACAAATACATGTAAACCTGAGCTTATTTTTTTAGACATTAACCTTTTGGACGGTAATGCATTTGATTTTTTAGAAAAAACCCAACACTTAGAGTTTAAAGTTATATTTATAACCGCATACGAAGAGTATGCTTTACAGGCGCTAAAAGCTGGAGCGGTTGATTATCTTTTAAAACCTATTGATGTTGATGAGCTTAAAGCGGCTTTAGAAAAAATTAACGTAACCGAGTTTGCGAATCAAAAACTACAAATCGAAAAAGTAGAGCAAGTATTTAATAACGAGTCAGACACATTAATTTTGTCTTTGCAGGACAGTTTTCAAATTGTTAATTTAAAAACATTAATGTTTTGCGAGTCTAATAAAGGTTACACCACGTTTTATATGTCGACAGGGCAAAAACATATCGCTTCAAAACCTTTGAAAGAATTTGAAAAGCAACTGGTTAAAAATAATTTTACAAGACCGCATCAATCGTTTATGGTAAATTTAAAGTACATTGATAAATATGATAAATCTGGAGTTATTTATTTAAATAATCAACAAAAAATACCTGTATCTTCCAGAAAAAAAGACGATTTTTTAACCGTACTTTTCAATTGGAATAAAGTGTAATTAACGAATATGTATTGTATTCCACTATTTTTACAGTGTTAGTAGGCGAATATAAATTCTATGTTTTTTGTTTTTTAGGTAATACCTAATTTAGTTGTTGGTTAAAGGGTTTAGTGCGCTTAAACCAACAAAAAACAAACAAAATTTTTAACAACTAGAGGTTTTAATAATAATGCGTAAGTAGCGTATTATATTTTAAACCTCTTTTTTTTATTAAATGTTAAGTAAACGTTTAATAAGGTTTTTGTTTGTTGATAATGTATGTTTTAGTTGTTTTAAAATTAGTGTTTGGTGATTTCTAAAACCTTAGCAATCATAATGTCATCACTATTAATAACTTTTGTATAAGCATTAAGCCCAAATAGTTGCAACGCCAAAGTTGCTTTTAAGTGTTTTTTTACGTATTCAAAATAAGGCTTTTTAACTTGTATGGCGCTAGTGTTTGTAAGTATATTTAAATACGTTTCAAACTCTGAAATGATACGGTTACTAAACATAAATGTTGTTACAAATTTAGATTCAGTATAGTGCTCAAAATCAGCTCTTTTTTTATCTAGGTATTGAAATATAAAATTATCAATAACCCCATTTGTTCTTGTAATTTGGTTAATAAAATTAGGTATTGTATTTGGTTTAGGACTATAAATATCGGGCACAATACCACCACCTCCATATACTACTTTTCCTTTTGGAGTAATAAACTTAAGTGAATCAAAGGCATTAATTTTGGTTGAGTTGTGTAATGTAGTATCAGTATTTTTAAAATAAGTACCGTAATCGCCTTTTTTGTAATGTTTTTGTATTGATCGTCCTGTAGGCGTATAATATTTAGAAATTGTAAGTCTAATCGCACTGCCATCTCCCAAATCCATCTCACGTTGCACTAGTCCTTTGCCAAATGAGCGCTGCCCAATAATTGTGCCTTTGTCATTATCTTGAAGTGCGCCTGCTACAATTTCGCTAGCCGAAGCCGATTTTTCATTAATTAAAACAAATAAACGGCCCGATTCAAAATCGCCTTGTGCAGTCGCATAAGTTTCAATAATTGTACCTTGTTTGTTTTTTGTAAATAATATGAGTTTTTTGTCTTCTAAAAATTCATCAGCAATTTTTTCTGCTATAGATACAAAACCGCCAGGGTTATTTCTTAGGTCTAAAACAAGTCCAGTTATCTGTTTGGCTTTTAAATTGGTTAATGCAACTTTAAACTCGTCAAAAGTACTTTCTGCAAACCGATTTATTTTAATATACCCTAGACTATCATTTAGTAAATATGCAGCGTCAATACTTTTTAGTGGTACCTTATCGCGATATAATTGAAAGTCAATAAGGTTAGCGCTGCCTTTTCGGAAAATTTTTAGGTTTACGGCACTACTTTTTTTGCCTTTTATACGCTCTATAAATGCACTTGCAGAGTGATTTTTGCCAAAAACAGTATCATTATTAACATAAACAATACGGTCGCCAGCTTTTATACCTGCTTTTTTTGCAGGACTATTTTCTAGAGTTCTAAGCACAGCAATGGTGTCATTAACACTAAAAATACTGATGCCAATACCAACAAAATCACCTTTCATGTTTTCGGTAACTTGTTGCATTTTTTTTTGAGGAATATAGGTAGAATGTGGGTCAAGATCACTCAAAATTTTATTAACCGTAACGTCAACAATACTGTCGGTATTTACGTTTTCGACATATTCAAAATCAATAAAATCAATTAATCGATTTAACTTTTCTTTTTTGCTATTATTAACTTTAGCGGTCGTGTTAAAGTTTAAATAATTACCCAAACAAATGCCTAAAGCCATTGTTATACCAAGTATTAATGGCAAATATTTTTTTTTAATTGCCATTAATTAAAATCTTCAATTTTAATAAGCTCAACGCCAGCTTTTTTTAAAAACTCTAATCCTGAGTTATCTTTATAGGATTTATTATAAACAACCCTAATAATGCCAGCTTGGTATATTAATTTGCTACACTCTTTACAGGGTGATAAGGTAATGTAAAGTGTGGCGCCTTTGCTCGATTGGGTTGAGCCAGCTACTTTTGATATGGCATTGGCCTCGGCATGTAGTACATACCACTTGGTATTGTTTTGCTCGTCTTCGCAAGTATTTTCAAAGCCTGTTGGTGTGCCGTTAAACCCATCAGATATAATCATTCGGTTTTTTACAATAATTGCACCCACTTGTTTGCGTTTGCAGTATGATAGTTTGCCCCATTCTTTAGCGATGCGCAAATATGCTTTATCGTATTTTAATTGTTTTTCGTTATGCATTACTATAGGAGTCGCTTTTTAAAATTTAAAAAGACAAAATAATACATTTAATTTAAATAAGCACTGTTTAAAACTAAAGGAATAACCAAGCCAATAACAATGGCCGAAGTAACCATAACCCAATCTCGTTTTGATACCCTTAAAACAGTTTGCGCTATGAGGCCTAAAAACAAAACAACAAAAACAATTATAAGTTGAGCAATTTCAATGCCTAAAGCAAATTCAATTAATAATAAAGGCTTATTTACTTCATCACCTGCAAACATTTTAAACTCTCTAGCAAAACCCAAACCGTGAATAATACCAAATAATAAAGTTGTGAAAATTAAAAATCCACGTTTTGTTTTCTTTTTGTTATAAAGCACATTAAACAATGCTGTTATTAAAATGGTTATTGGTATTAAAAATTCAACAATGTCGCCATTAAGGTTTACATAATTGTAAGCTGCTAAAATTAAAGATAAGGTATGGCCAATTGTAAAAATTGAAACCAAAAGCAATACGCGTTTAAAATTTTCAAACAAATAGGGAACTGCCAATACCATTAAAAATAGCACATGATCGTAGCCGTTTATATCTAGCACATGGTTAATGCCATAATTTACATTGAGCCAAAAATCGTTTAACATTTTATTTAAGTTGTTTTAGTTGTAAGTTTTTTTTTACGCCTAAATTTAGAAGAAATTTTTGAAATTGTATTTTTAGTAACTACATTAAAGATTAAACTACCAATATTAACGTTATCTTTTATAGTCATATACTTGTTTTTGATGACCTCAAGTTGTTTTTCGCCTTCTTGTTGTAAACGCGCAAGTTCGGTGTCAATGTTTTTAAACGAGTTATATTTTGTCATCAAAAAATAGTTTTGAAAATTTACTTAGAATAAGTTTTTGTATTGGCGTTTTTAAAAACAAGATTGAACACACTAAGCAAATCATAAAAATGAAGGCTACAATGAGATAGCCATAAATAGCATTTTTTAAAATTTGAGATAACCAAGTTGCAAATGCAAATGATAAAAACAATAGTGTAAACAATAAAAATACACCAATTATAGCAGCGTAAATAGTAGCTGAGCTTGCTAAAACACTTTTTTTATAAGCACTAAGCTTTAGGTATGCAATTCTATTATCTACATAATCTTGTATATCATCGCTTAAAGCTTTGGCGTTATTTTTTAAATCATCTAAAGCCATATTTACTTTGTTTTATAGGCGTCTAAACCTTTTTTTAAAAAGTTTGCATAAATGTTAACATCGGGTGTATAGCCTACAGGCTGATTTAATACCTGCTTGCCATTAGGCGATAATAATACATAATACGGCAGCGTGTTTGATTGAAAAAAGTGTGTTTGAAAATGCGACCATTTATTACCAACAGTTTTAAGCCTTCGTGTACTGCCATTAGCACGTTTAACTTGTAGCTGTTCGGTTTTGTCTAATTCTGTTTTATCATCCGCGTAAAGCGAAATTAATACAAACTCATTTTTTAAATAATGGTTTACTTGTGGTTTTGGCCATACGTTTTCTTCCATTTTACGACAATTTACACAAGCGTAACCTGTAAAATCTAGCAAAATAGGTTTGTTAACACTTTTGGCATAAGCAATACCTTCTTGCAAGTTTTTAAAAGCTGTTAAATTACCTGGCGCGTCTTTAGGAAATAATATGCTGTAGCCTGTTGGGGGCGCCAAACCGCTTAATAAGGTTAAGGGTTTATATGTTTTGATTTCGTGCTGTAGTCTAAAACCCGAAGCAAGATATATTACAAAGGCAGCAACTAAAACACCGAATGATAATCTAAAAAATGATAATTTTTTAATAGGTGAATCATGAGGAAACTTAATTTTTGCAAATAAATACAACGCAAGTCCTGCAAAAATAATAATCCAAATACCTAAAAACACTTCTATTTTAAGGAGTCCCCAGTGCTTAACCAAATCGGCATTTGATAAAAACTTAAATGCTAAAGCTAATTCTAAAAACCCTAAAACAACTTTTGTGGTGTTTAGCCAACCTCCAGATTTTGGCAACCTATTTAACAAGCTAGGAAACATAGCAAACAATGCAAAAGGTAAGCCTAAAGCAACCCCAAATCCTGCCATACCAGCCGATAATTGCCAAGCACCACCATTTGTACTTAGTGAGCCAGCAAGTAGTGAGCCTAATATTGGGCCCGTGCATGAAAACGAAACTAGGGCTAAGGTTAATGCCATAAAAAACACACCAATAATGCCGCCAGAACTTTCGGCTTTTGAGGTTTTATCCATCCAGCTTGATGGCAATCTAATTTCGTAATAGCCAAAAAACGATAAAGCAAAAAACACAAATACTAAAAAGAAAATGATATTTAAAGCTACATTAGTTGATATTTCATTTAAAATATCAGGATTTACCGAGTCTAATAAATGAAACGGTAGGCTAAGTAGCACGTAAACTCCTAAGATAAATACACCATACAAAACAGCATTGGTAGTGCCGCCTTTTTGACCGCTACTTTTTGTAAAAAAACTAACCGTAAGTGGTATCATCGGAAATACGCAAGGTGTTAACAAGGCCAATAACCCACCAAAAAAGCCAAGCGCAAAAATGCGCCAAAGTGATTTTTCTTGTTTGATTTGCGTAATGTTAGATTGTATGTCGTTAGGCTGCATACCATACAATTGTTGATTTGCGTTAGTGCTATCTTGATTCGAAATTGTAGTGGTTGCGCTTAATGCAGATGCATTTTTAGAAAAATTAAAGTTAAAATCAATATCGGTAGGTGGTAAACAAGCAGAGTCATCGCAGGCCATAAATGTTAAGTAACCTTTTACTACAGCATTAGGTGTATTTAGTTTTATAAGTTGCTTAAAGGTTGCTTTGTTGTAAAATTTGGCGACTACCATATCAAACACCTTGTCGTGTTTTGTGGTTTTATTTTCGTCATATTCTATAACTGCATTAATACGTTCAAAATTGTTTGAATTTTCAAAAGTAAACGATGTTGGTATAGGGCCGCCTTCTTCTATAAACTGCGAGTATAATGCCCAATTTTTTTCGATAGTCGCTATAAACGCTAATTCAATTGTATTACTATCTAGTTTTTTATGTGCAAACTCCCAAGTAACAGGTTCTTCAATTTTTCCTTCAAATTGTGCATTAACCACAGCAAAAAATGAGAGACATGCTAACAGTATGATTTTTTTCATAAACAATTTATAATATTACTACAAATAACTAAAAATTTATGATAGTTAAACGTGAAGTATAAGTTAATATTTTTTAATTAGTCGTAATATTTACCTCATCTAACTCATAAATACCATCAAAATTTGGGTCGCCATTACCTGTATATCTAAACGCAATATGCGCATTTCCGTTAAGGCATGATAAATCAATTAAACCAGAAGAAAACCAATCGCCAAAAAAATCATCATCACTAGTAATATAAGCCGCCTCTAAAGGTAACCAAGTTGAAGTTGTAATAGTTTCGACAGACTCGTCCCAATTACTGCTTATTAGCACTTCTAAATTGCTTCCGTTAGCAAAACTATTTGAACTCATAAATTGTAAAACACCACCATTGTTTAAGCTAATTTGTGGTGTGATAAGCCAAGCGATTGAACTTGTGTTGCCAGAGTTTCTAGAGCCAACTCGTGCCGATTTACCAATAGAGGGGTTTGCACTTGATGAAGTAAAGGCTTCAAAACCTTCGCTGCCTTCTTGAATGTAATTGGTCCAGCCATTGCCAAAAATTAATTGGTTATTGGTTTGAGATTCAAAATCGTCTGAAAAAATAGTTGTTGTGCCTACGGAATTTGCCACCCCGCAATTTACAATGGGCGTGTCGCACCTATTTGGTTCATTAAAATTAATATTACTTGGTTCATTAATTACGAGATTATAGGCGTTTCCAAAAAAATCTTTAGTTAAAATACCATTAATAGTACCTTGTTGCGAAGGGAGTTGCAAAGTTCTAAAATCGGCAAAAGTACTGGTGCTAACTATTAACGGTAAATTGCTATTACAGCTTAGTAGTGTTCGTTCGCCGTCAAATTGGTCGGTTGGTTCGGCAGCATAGGTTAAGTGTTGGTCGATGACTTCGGTGCTAGAAAAGCGAGCGTTTTCGACCGAAACAAAAAGGTTAAGCAGGCCTTCATTTAGTTCATCTAAATTAACTTTTAGCGCAACAGGTGTTCCTTTTTCTGTAGAGCGAATTAAAAACTCAGCCTCTAATGCCGCCGGGATTTTATCAATACTTGAACCGTTTTGCATGCCAATTGCAAATACACCGTTAGCTTTGCCAATGGTTAGGCCATCTAGTTTTATAAACAAGCGTCTGCCAATATCATATGTTATAAATAATGGATTACTATCAATTAAAATTTTTATGCCTGCGGAAGGATTCTCTAGTGCATCCTGTATAATAAGTTCTTCAAAATAATTGCTCGATTCATCACTTGAGGTGATGTAACCAACAATGTATTGCTCAGTGCCTGTAAAAGTAAATGTAGTTTCATTATTATTTTCGGCTTGAGCCAAAAGTCCAGCAATTGCATTTATAGATATTACATTACCTTCAATATCGGGGTCGATTATAGTTAAATCGGGTGTTTTAAAATCATCATCTTGTACGCAAGCAATTAGGTTTAATAATAAAATTCCTAAACTTATTTTTTTGAGTATTTTCATTTTGCGTTTCGTTTAAAATCGTACATATAAATTGCAATAATAGGTTGTGCCATTACCAAAAAAGTAGCGATTACCAAAAAGTGGGCCATTTTCGCGCGATTGATCCTCGAGTAATCTGTCAAATTTTGCAATGCGTGATTGTTCAAAACCACCAGTTTTATAAAGTTGATTAAGTACATTGTTTATCGTTGCAAAAAAGCCAACATAATATTTGCCGATACGCCATGATTTGCCGCCAACTAAATTAATTAACATATAGCTAGGTAATTGCTCTTGCTTAAGTAAGTTATTTGCTTGGGTTTTATTAAAACTATTAAAAGGAAGCCCATCAAAATCTAAGGTAAAATTTTCTGATCTTGCTAAAGCACTTGCATCAATATACGCGTTTGAAAAATGATTGGCGCTTAATCCTATGGTCCAATATTTTGGGTCACGATATTCAAAGCCGAGCTGAAAAGCTTGCTCGGGGCCACCAGCAACATGTAGGTTTTTAAGGTTTGTTTTGCCATTGCCAAATCGCAATTCATTAGTAAAATCATCGCTAGTTAAGTAAATGTTTGGGTTATTGGCGTAGGTGTTTTGTCCAACTGCTGCTATTGCTTTTAGTTTTAATGTTGATGTGATTTGTGCTTCAACACCTAATTCGACCCCAATATTTAGCCTGTTTACGTTTGTTGTAATTTCTTGCACAAAGGCATTGCCATCGGCACCCAAACCTGCTAAATCTTCTGTAAAATAAAAAGAAACATCAGTGTCGTTAGTAAAACTTATGCCATATAGTGATAATGTACTTTTTATAATTGGTGAGCGATAGATGTAGTTTAAATCTAGGTTTGTAGTGTTTTGTGATTGTAAGTTAGTAACTATGGTGTTATTTTGCCTAGGGTTTGAAAAGCTGTTTCTTAATGTGGGAGCTTTTGTAAAATAGCCGCTATTTAAACCAACCGAATGCCTGCCGTTAAATTGATACAACATGTTTAGCCTTGCGCCATAATTATAAAAGTTGAGACGTTTACTTTTGCCTAATGAAAGCTGTGCTGGATAATTTCCGTTTTCATAAAGCCCTTTTCTTTGATAATTTGTGTTTGATATATGGGCTGCTAAAGCGCCAGAAATTTTTTGGTTTTTATACTGTAATTGGGCAAATCCGTTAAAAACGGCAGCATTAAAAATATAGTTGTATTTATAGCGTTCGCCTTTGGTTACTATTCGGTTTCTGTTTTGTAAATCACTTTGCGCTACATTTCCAACAATAGTATTTTCGCTATCGTCAAAAAAGCTATCAATATCTAAAAATCCACGTCCTCCTAATAAATCGTTGATTTGGGCATAATTTTGGCTGTGCGTTGCCTTGTAATTTAACCCGCCATTTAGTTGTAGTTTGTTGTTAAGTTTGGCGTTTATAAGGGTGTTAATTACTAGTACGTTGTCTTGGTTAATATCTTCCTGAATTACAAAGGTTGCATTTTTATTATTTTGGTTTTGTAGTGCGTTTGCTGCATACAAGGTGTTAAAATTAAATTGCCCATTTTGTTTAAAGTAGCGTTGTGCAATAAATGCATTTCTAAAATCGGAGGCAGTAGGGTTTTGGTCTTGAAGAAAAAAACTAGGTAGATTTTGGAAGTGCGTTGGGTCTTGATTTCTGGCACCACCCAAAAACACTTCTGTTCCGTTTTGATCAATATATAATTGTGTGCCGCCATTATCAACACGAGTATTACCAATTGTGCCAAATTGATACATGGCATTGGTGTTGAGGTTTATTTTGGGGGTAATTTGCCAAAAATGATTAAGCATTATAATGGGTTCGTTAATGTTACGGACTCTGGTGTTTCTTTTTTTTCCGTTTTGATAGCCCCAAAGCGGATTGTAGCGATTACCTTTTAAATAAAATACTTCGTCAGTAATTGCGGTTGATCGGCCACGTTTATTGGTAGCGTAAATGCCTGCAAAATTTATATGATGGTTTTGGTTAATTTGTTTTTCTACACTTGTAAAAAATGAATTAGCATCATATAACGTGCCGTCAATATAGCCTTGGTTGCCGTAACGGCGAGAGGCTAAAACGGAGTATGCCCAACCGTTTTTTAATATGCCCGAATTATAGCTTGCCATAAACCTACCTTGATATGATCGATTTGCAGATGCGTATGAAATACGACCGCCTTTTCGGTTTTTTGAAGCTCTTAAAATAAGATTGGTTGTGCCAGCGATATCACCAAATGAATATGCGTTAGCACCAAATCCGTGCGTAAAATCCTGGTTCCGCAAGGCATCATTAAGTCCGCCCCAATTGCTCCATTGTGGTCTGCCGTTAAATTGCTTATTCATTTCAATGCCGTTAATTAGCATTTTACTATGGTTGCTATTTAAGCCACGTGGTCTAAAAAACGTGGTGCTAAAATCGTAGGCTGCGGCGGTTAAAAACACATTTTTTGAAGCTTGTAGTAAGCCTGATATATTATCTGTAAAGCCTTCGTCGTCGGTATTAAGGTCGTCTTCCGAAAGGGCAATTGTAAACACCTCTTCTTGATTGGTAGTGTCATGTGTTAAGGTGATTTCTGACAAATCTACCGTTTCGTTTTGGTTTACAACAATAGGGTACCGCTTTGTAATGTAACCTTGTTTGGTGACAATTAAAAAATGTGGGCCAAGCGGAATGTTTTGATTGAAATAAAACTCACCTTTTATATTAGTAAATGTATTATGAGTTGTATTTTTTAGGGTTAATTTAACGTTTTCAATAGGCGCAAGTGTAACCGACTCTAAAACGCTGCCTTTTATGAGTGGTTGCTGCGCAATGGAGTATGTTGTAATAAGTAAAAAAACAATAAACTTATGCAAAGTTGTTAGTTTTTAGTTACTTATAAAGTTACATAAAATTTATGAAATCATTTTAGATTCTAAAAAATAAGTTACAATGGCTTCTTTCATTAACACGCTTTGTTCGCCTGCTTTTAACGGTGGTAATTGTTCAATAATCGAGTAATGCGGCCAACCATCATCATCAAAATAATCAAACTTGTAATACCCATAAGGTTCTAAAAGTTTACAAATAGCGATGTGCATTAGTGCGACTTTATCATCTTTTTTAAATTTACGATTAAGCTGCCCTAGCTCTTGTACTCCAATTAAATATATAATAGCGTCTAAGTCTAGCGTGTCACCATCAGCAAATTGCTTTGATAGTTTTGTAACAACACTTTCCCAACGGTTTTTTAAAATTTCGTCTCTTGACATTTGTTATTTTTATGATGGCGAAGTTAATTAAACTTAATTAGTTATGTAAGTTGTTGGTTAAAATGTATGGGGTGACCATAGGTGTGTTTTTAAAAAATTGTATCTTTCGCATTCACTTTTATAATTTTTTTGTTTGAAAACAAATCCATTTGATAACATTGGTATTGGGGTTACTTTTTCGCCTAATTTAAACGCTAACTTAAATGCTGTAGCAAGGTTGTGTATTAAGTTTAACTCTAAATTAACGCTAATTCATGTTGGCGAAGCCTCTGATGATAAAAACGAAGTGTTTAGCAATTTATTAAAGCCTTTTTTGGCTAATGGCTTGCAATACAAAGTTGTTTTTAAAACAGGAAAACCTGTTGATGTAATTTTATCGGTTTCAAAAAAAAATAAAGTCGATTTATTAGTAATTGGCGCTTTAAAAAAAGAAAATATCCTAAAATATTATGTGGGCTCTATTGCACGAAAAATAACACGTAAAGCACAATGCTCGGTGTTATTGTTAATTAACCCGACGGTAGCACCTAGTCCTTGTAAGCATATTGTTGTAAACGGATTGAAAAGTCCAAAAACACATCAAGCTATTGAGTCGGCTTTTTATGTAAGTCATCATTTAGAGGCTAAAAAATTAACTATTGTAGAGGAAATTAGTCAGCATCAAGTGCATGTTAATGTTGAAGATGATAAATCGTTAAGAAAATCAACAATTGTTAAAGAGCGTATTCAGCTTAGAGAAAACTCTAGGATAAATAAAATAATTGAAAACATACCTACTGTTTATAAATCAAAATCAAATTTTACAACACAATCCATTTTTGGAAAAAGTGGATATTCTATAGGGCATTATGCCCAATTAGTTAGAGCAGATTTGTTAATAATGAATGCGCCAAATAAAACTTCTTTTTGGGATCGAGTTTTCCCTCATGATATAGAATATATTTTAACTGAATTACCAACCGATGTGTTAATTATACGATGAGTAATAAATCAAATCAAGCTAAAGGGTTTATAAAAGCCTTGCCAAAAAACATATTTTCGGGATTAGTAGTTAGTTTAATTGCATTGCCGCTTGGTTTGGGCTTAGCTATGGCTAGTGAGGCGCCACCAATTGCAGGGGTTATTGCTGCTATTGTGGGTGGTGTGTTGGTGTCAATACTTGGAGGTAGTAATGTAACTATTTCGGGTCCGGGTAATGGGTTGGTAGGCGTTTTGCTTATCGCAATAGCAACCTTAGGTTTAAATAGTGCATATGCTGCGATTATTTGCTCAGGGTTACTGTTAATTGTATTAGGTTTTTTGCGTTTGGGTAAATTGGCTAATTATTTTCCGTCATCGGCAATTCAAGGCATGTTGGCCGCTATTGGTTTAATTATTTTAGGCAAGCAATTTCATATTATGCTTGCTAATAAAATTACAAGGGCTAATAGTGTTGATTATTTATTAGAAATACCAAACACGATAAAGCAAGTGTTTTTATATACCGATTCAAGCTTAACCTATGCAGCAATAGCAGGTGTGTTAAGTTTAGCAATTATGATTTTTTATCCCAAAATACGTAATAAATACTTGCAGCTTATACCTGCACCAATGTGGATTGTATTATTGTCTATTGGGTTTAGTTATTATGTTGAATTGGTTTTAAAAACCCCCAACCCAATTCATCCGCAGTATATGATTTCGGGCATACCATCAATTAATGAAATTGTAACTCAACTACCAACACCTAATTTTTCAAATGTTTTTAGTTGGTCGTTTTTTAGTAGCGTATTAGCATTAACTTTAATAGCTAGTATTGAGTCGCTATTAAGTATAAAAGCGGTTGATAAGTTAGATCCAGAAAAACGACGATCTAACGTTAATAAAGATATAAAAGCACTAGGGTTAGCAACAATTGTTAGTGGTTTTTTGGGCGGATTAAATGTAGTTACCGTAATTGCACGTAGCTCGGTAAATGTTAATAATGGCGGTACTAACCGATCGGCAAATTTTTTTCACGCCCTGTTTTTACTGTTGTTTATTATGCTGTTTAGTACGCAACTTACTAGAATTCCGTTACCGGCATTAATGGCTATTTTAGTGTTTACGGGATATAAATTGGCGTCACCAAAAAAAGTGATTTCTGTGTTTAACATTGGCAAAGAACAATTAATTATATTTTTCACAACATTAATAGTGACATTAAAAATAGGACTTATTACAGGAATATTAGCTGGTGTTTTAGTAACGTTAATTATACATTTTGTAATTAGTAAAAATGTGGGCTTGTTTTTAAAAAACATATTAAAACCTAATGTGTTAATGTTTAAAGAAGAGGGCGGTGTTGGCAATTATTTTGTTAGCGTTAAACACTATTGTACGTTTTTAAATTACACTAAATTAAAACAAAAACTAGACGAAATACCTGAAAATAAAGAGGTTATTGTTGATTTTTCGCTATGCGAATTTGTAGACCACACTGTTATGGAAAATTTGCACAGCTACCAGGAGTTATTTCAAAAAAAGGGTGGTCATTTTGATGTGACAGGCCTTGATATGCATAATGCCGATTCGGCTCACCCGTTTGCGTTACGACGCGTGTTACCCGTAGCCAAAATATTTGCCAGTAACCTTACCCGAAGGCAAAACACGCTTAAAGCCCTTGCCACAGATTATAAATTAGTGTTTAATACAAAAAAGGTAAAAAACACGAGCTTTTTAAACGATTACAATTATTTTAAAACCAAAAAAATCAACTTTATTTACAACCAATTATCTGATAACGCAAACGAATTAAATGTGTTTGATATTGAGTTTTCTGAAGGTGAGTTCATTGCAAAAGAAGTTGTACGATCTACAATGTTGCAATTTAATTTGGAAGAGCAAATACCAAAATTTTCAATAGACAAAGAGGGGTTTTTAGAAAAAATGCAGTCATTTACTGTAGTTCATGATATTGCATTAAAAAATCATCCCGATTTTTCAAAACGATTTTTATTAACAGGCGTAGATGAAATCGAAATAAAAGCTTTTTTTAATGACGATACCGTTCACTTTTTTGAAAGTAACCCTTATTATCATGTAGAGTCTAAGGGTAATTCGGTTTTAATATATCAAAAAGAGCGTTTAGCAAGTATAAAAGAACTTAAAGCAATGTTAAACTTTGGTAAGCAATTAAAAAAACAGTTTTCAATCGTAACAAAATGTACTACTTTTTAGTAATTTGCAGGACGTATGAAATTATATCCAATTAATTCTGGTAATTTTAAACTTGATGGAGGCGCAATGTTTGGTGTTGTTCCGAAGGCATTATGGCAAAAAACCAATCCTGCCGACGCCAATAATATGATTGATATTGCTGCACGATGCCTATTAATTGAAGATGGCAAGCGCCTTATTTTAATTGATACAGGAATGGGCAACAAACAATCAGATAAATTTTTTGGCTACTATCATCTTTGGGGCAATGACACTCTAGACAGTTCATTAAAAGCATATGGGTTTCATCGAGATGATATTACCGATGTGTTTATGACCCATTTACATTTTGACCATTGTGGGGGTAGTGTTAACTGGAATGCTAATAAAACAGGCTATGAAACGGCTTTTAAAAACGCTCATTTTTGGACCAATGCAAACCACTGGCAATGGGCAACGCAGCCTAATAATCGTGAAAAAGCATCTTTTTTAAAAGAAAACCTTTTGCCAATGCAAGAGTCTGGTCAACTTAAATTTATATCAAATGTAAATACGCAATTTACCGAAACATCAGAATTAGGTTTTGGTTTGTTTTTTGCCAACGGCCATACCGAAAAACAAATGCTACCTATAATAAAATATAAAGGCATGACCATTGCCTTTATGGCAGATGTATTACCAACCGTAGGGCATTTACCAATACCATTTGTAATGGGTTATGATACTAGGCCTTTGCTTACGCTAGATGAAAAAGCTTTGTTTTTAAACACTGCTGCCGATAATAACTATTACCTTTTTTTAGAGCACGACGCTCATAACGAAATTATTACGGTTAAGCATACCGAAAAAGGGGTACGACTTAACGAAACATTTACTTGCAATCAAATTTTTAATTAACTACAATTATATGAATACAATCAAATCTATTTTTACAGTAGTATCAGCCTCAGCCATGTTATTTGGTTGTGGAACTGTAGCGCCAATACTTTCAACACCTATTGAAAGTATTGATAACACACCAATTAAAATATCTGACTTAACCACAAATGAAAAACAAACCTGGGGACATTTAGATATCGTTAAAGATACCATACCAGGTATGAGTGTTGATAAGGCTTACGCCGAAATTATTAAAGGTAAAAAAGGAAAAACTACAATAGTAGCAGTAATTGATTCTGGAATTGATATTGACCATGAAGATTTAGATGGTGTACTTTGGACCAACACCAAAGAAATACCAAACAATGGTAAAGATGATGATAAAAACGGCTATATTGATGACATACATGGCTGGAATTTTTTAGGTAAAGCCTATAATGAGCAGTTAGAGCTAACACGTATTGTAGCAAAAGGCGACACCAGTATACCAAGATATGCCGAAGCTAAAGCTAAATATGACAAAACTAGAACCGAAGCGTTACAAAAAAAGCAACAATATGAGCAAATTTATAATTCGCTAAACGAGGCTGATAAAGCTTTTGCTAAGCACTTTAAAAAAGATGATTATACGTTTGCCGATATCGATGCGTTAGAAACTACCGACGAAACACTTAATAAATATAAAGGAGCAGCCACACAAATGAAAGCTTTTGGTATTGAAAGTATACAAGCAGGGGTAGAAGAGCTAAAAGGTGCTGTTGAGCATTTTACCGATCAGCTTAATTACAACTATAATAAAGATTTTAATGGACGTACTACTGGCGATAATCCAGATGATTTTAATGACAAACCAGGTTACGGTGACGGTAATGTAAAACCAGTTAAAAAATCTGAAAGCCACGGTACACACGTTGCAGGTATTGTTGCTGCCGAACGTAATAATGGCAAAGGTGCTAATGGTGTTGCTAATAATGTACAAATAATGTCTATTAGAGCAGTTCCAAATGGTGATGAATATGATAAAGATATTGCAAAAGCAATCCGTTATGCGGTTGATAATGGCGCAAAAGTAATTAATGGTAGTTTTGGTAAATCATTTTCACAGCAAAGTGAGTGGGTAAGAGATGCCATAACTTATGCTGCAAAAAATGACGTTGTATTTGTACATGCTGCTGGAAATGATGGTGCTGATATTGATGTAACACCTAATTTTCCTGATGATAATATAAATGGTAATGAAATATCAGATACTTACATTCGCGTAGGCGCATTAGCACCAAAATATGGTAGCGAAATGGTGGCAAATTTTTCAAATTACGGACAAAATAATGTTGATGTATTTGCGCCAGGAGCACAAATATATTCTGCAACACCACAAAATGAGTACAAAACTTACGGTGGCACATCAATGGCAGCTCCTGCTGTAGCTGGTATTGCAGCTTTAATTAGGTCGCAATATCCTAAACTTAAAGCAAGTCAAGTTAAAAATATTATTTTACAATCAGGCTTACCAATTCCGCTTAAAGTTGTAGTTGGAGGAGATGCTAATAATATTAAACCATTTAGTACATTATCTAAATCAGGGAAAATGGCAAACGCATACAACGCATTAGTTTTGGCTGATAGATTATCAAAATAAATATTTAAAATGAAAAACCTAAAACAATTTACTGCTGCAGCTATATTTTTATTAGCATTTGTGGTATCGTCACAAAATACTAAGTATTGGCAACAGCACGTAAACTATGAGATGGCTATTGATATGGATGTTAATACCTATCAATACAAAGGCAAACAAACTTTAGAGTATACCAATAATTCACCCGATGTTTTAACTCGGGTGTATTATCATTTATATTTTAATGCGTTTCAGCCTGGTAGCGAAATGGATGTGCGTTTACAAAACATAAAAGATCCTGATGGCAGAATGACCGTAAATAAAGGAACAAAAGAAAACCCTATTATTGAAAGCCGAATAAGCACTTTAAAGCCCAATGAAATAGGTTACATTAAAGTAAACTCATTAAAACAAAACGGTAAAAAATTAAATTATGAAACCGTTGGTACTATATTAGAAGTTGATTTGGCAACTCCAATTAAACCTGGTGAAAAAGCAACTTTTAATATGAATTTTGAGGCTCAAGTCCCTGTTCAAATACGTCGTTCTGGAAGAAATAATAGAGAAGGTGTTGCCTTGTCAATGTCACAATGGTATCCAAAATTAGCCGAATATGATTTTGAAGGCTGGCATGCCGACCCTTACATTGGACGAGAGTTTCATGGCGTTTGGGGTGATTTTGATTTAAAACTCACTATAGATAAATCATATGTAGTTGGTGGTACAGGATATTTACAAGGCGAACCAAAAGTAAAAGGAAATAAAAAAACATTGCATTTTGTTGCACCTAATGTTCATGATTTTACTTGGGCTGCCGACCCCGATTATATTCACGATCAATTGCAAGTACCTAATGGGCCAATGCTTAATTTTTATTACAAAAAAGACCTTGAAGAAAACTATTTAAAAAACTGGAAAGATTTACAACCCAAAACTGTTGAGTTGATGAATTATTTTTCTGAACATATCGGTACATATCCATACAAACAATACTCGGTAATTCAGGGTGGCGATGGTGGTATGGAGTACGCCATGAGTACTTTAATAACAGGTAAACGTAAGTTTGAAAGCTTATTTGGTGTTACAGCGCACGAGTTAGCTCATAATTGGTTTCAGTTTTTATTGGCTACTAATGAGGCTAAACACGAGTGGATGGACGAAGGCTTTACAACTTATATTAGTACACTTGCCGAAAATGAAATTTCTGGCAGAAACAGTAAAACCCCTTTTGCAAACACTTATAATTCGTACATAAGATTAGCGACTAGTGGTGTTGAAGAGCCTCAAACTACTCATGCCGATCGTTATGATTTAAATTTTGCTTACGGTGTTGCGGCATATAACAAAGGTGCTTTGTTTTTGGCACAATTAGGATATATAATTGGTGAAGAAAACTTAAAAAATACGCTTAAATCATACTTTAGTAAGTTTGCATTTAAACATCCCACACCTAATGACATTTTGCATACTGCCGAGCTTGTAAGTGGTTTGGAGTTAGATTGGTACTTAATGGATTGGACACAAACCACAAAAACAATTGATTACGCTGTTAGCGCAATTGAGGATAAAGATGGTAAAACAGCCATAACATTGTCACGTATAGGTAAAATGCCAATGCCTGTTGAGGTTGAGGTTGTTTATACCGATGGTAGTAAACAGCTGCATTATATTCCGTTACAAATGATGCGTGGTGAAAAGCCAGTTGCCACTAGCACAATAGTTGAAAATGATTGGGCTTGGGCAATACCTACTTATACATTTGAAGTCAATAAAGCTAAAACTAGCATAGCGTCAGTAACTATTGACCCTAATAACCAAACAGCAGATATTGATAAAAGCAATAACACGCTTTAAATTATAAAAAAAAGACTTATAAAGCCTGTAAATCTATCTCGATTTACAGGCTTTCTTTTTTTAAATAATTACCTTTGAAGTCTAAGAACCATGAATTACAATTTTCCAAAAACAGAAAAATTAAAAAGTAAAAAGTTGATGGGTCAACTTTTTACCGAAGGCTTATCGGTATCAGCCTATCCGTTACGATTAGTTTATGCTAAAGTAAAACTCAGCGACCAAGTTAAAGCTAAAGCCGGATTTTCGGTGCCAAAAAAAAAGTTTAAACTTGCCGTACAACGAAATAAAATAAAGCGATTATTACGGGAAGCGTATCGGTTAAACAAACACAATTATTTTAACAATACAAAAAACCAATACACGTTAATGATTTTGTATATTGGTAAAGAAAAAGAAAGCTTTAATGGTATTCAAAACAAAATGAATAAGCTTTTTGATAAATTCTCACACAAAGAAAATCTAAATATAGATGAAACACTATCTTAAAAAGAAACTAATAATACCCTTTGCGGCTGTTGTCATTTTACTTACAGGTACAGCATTTAAAAGCGATTTTTTTGAAATAGCAAAGCAAATAGAAATATTTACCACCTTATTTAAAGAGCTCAACATGAATTATGTTGATGAAACTAATCCTGGCGATTTAATGAATACAGCTATTAAAAATATGCTGAACGATTTAGATCCGTATACACGTTTTTTAAATGAGCAAGATGTAGAAACAGCCAGAATTAATAACACAGGTGATTACACTGGTATAGGCGCAAGAGTACGTACTGTTGATGGTAAAATGGTTGTTGTAGAACCTTATAAAGGCTATCCCGCCGATCAAGCAGGACTTAAAGCTGGTGACGAACTAATTAAAATAGATGAGTTTACAATTGCTGATTTTAAAGATAATGTAAGCGATTTATTACGTGGCGAAGCTGGCTCTAAAGTTAATGTGACTTATCTTAGGCAAGGCGTTACCAAAACAGCAACAATTATTCGAGAAGAAGTTGAAGTTAACGCTGTGCCACTGTATGAAATGCTTAATGATAAAACAGGCTATATTGCCCTGTCTAAATTTAATAGTAAAGCTTCTGCAGAAACAAAAGAAGCACTTCAAGAACTAAAATCAGATGGCGCTGAAAACATAATTTTAGATTTAAGAGGTAACCCAGGAGGCTTATTACATGAAGCTATTAATATTGTAAATCTATTTGTGCCAAAAAATGAATTGGTTGTAACAACAAAAAGTAAAGTAAAAAAATACAACAAAATTTATCGCACCAAAAATGAGCCTTTAGATTTACAAATTCCTATTGTAGTATTAATTGACGGTGGCAGTGCTTCGGCAAGTGAAATAGTTTCAGGAGCTTTACAAGACCTTGACCGTGCCGTAGTGATTGGGTCACGTAGTTTTGGCAAAGGACTTGTGCAACGCCCAAAAAAATTAACATACGGCACACAGGTTAAAATTACTATTTCTAGATATTACACCCCATCTGGGCGATGTATTCAAGCGCTTGATTATTGGAATCGAGATGCCCAAGGCAATGCAGTACGTACTAATAAAGCAGATTTTAAAGAGTTTAAAACCAAAAACGGACGTTCGGTGTTTGATGGAGGAGGAGTTAATCCCGATATTGTTGTAAACGACTCTCAATTATCACCAGTTACAAAAGCGTTAATTAAAGACAATTATATTTTTGATTTTGCAACTGTATTTTATTACAACAATAAATTTGCAACTATTGAAGATTTTAAATTTACCGATTCAGATTTTCAAACGTTTAAAAACTATTTAATTTCAAAAGAATTTAATTTTGAAACCAAAACCGAAACAGCATTACTTAAAGCAATAAAAGCGGCCGAAGAAGAAGAAACTTTTACAAAACTATTGCCAAAATATAAAGCTGTTTTAGACGATATCAAAAATTTAAAAATTAATAATATAAGCGCACACAAAAAGCAAATTATACGCGAATTAGAAGCTGAAATTGTTAAGCGCTATTTTTATCGTGAAGGTTTATATCAGCACTATTTGGTTAACAATGAAGAAATTAACATTGCAAAAGAAGTGTTGGCCAATCAATCAAAATATAAAAATTATTTAAAATAACTCATTGCCTGTTAAAAAATGAAACAATTAATTGCTGTTGTAATTTTAACACTAAGTTCTCATATTTTGCTTTCGCAGAATGAATTAAAGCATGAAATTTACTTTGAAACCGATAGTTATCAAATTCAAGAAACTGAGTATACACGATTGTTAGCTTTTATTACTACAATCCATAAAAAAAAAGTTAAAAAAATAGCAATTTTTGGCTATTGTGATGACAGAGGCTCAATTGCATATAATTTAAACCTATCAAAACAACGCGCCAAAGCGATTAAAAATATATTTGTAAAACATGATATTGCCCCAAACTTAATCACAAATGTTGATGGTAAAGGCGAAGTTTATCTTGAGGTTGTTAAAGCCGATAATGTGTCGACAATTAGAGGATTAAACCGAAAAACCGAAATACAAGTAACTTATGATGTACCATTACCATCGCAAAATAGCGTTGCTAATGACACAATACACGCAACACAAGCTACAGAAAAGGTATATGAAAATGAAACTTTTAAACGTTTAGAAAGTGAATTAAAAGTTGGCGATAAAATTACATTACAAAACTTATATTTTAAAAATGGTTATAGCAATATATTACCAGAATCGGTCGAAACATTAAATACAATAGCCAAAATCATGGCAAAACGTGATAATATTTATTTCACGATACAAGGGCATGTTTGTTGCACATATCAAAGTCGTGATGCTATTGATGCCAAAACTAAAAAGCGAAACTTATCCTTAGCTCGAGCAAAATTTGTTTTTGATTATTTAGTAGCTAGGGGTGTAAAACATAACCGCATGCGGTTTATTGGTTTAAAGCGCAAGTTTCCTTTGGGAGGTGATCCTAAATTTGACCGAAGAGTAGAGTTTAAAATTACGCATATTGCTAAAAAATAAATTCTATGAGCTCTCCAAAAATAATGCTTTTAATTCGGTAGCGTCATTAGGTTTCATTTTTCCAGCTAATACCAAGCTTAATTGTTTACGTCGTAAAGCGCCTTTGTAGCGTAATTTTTCTTGATCGGTAACAGGTTTAATTTCGGGTACTTTTACTGGTCGTCCAGTTTCATCAACGGCTACAAATGTATAAATAGCTTCGTTTGCTTTAATGCATTCGCCAGATTCTCTGTCTTCAATCCAAACGTCAATATAAACCTCCATAGAGGTTTTAAAAGCCCTCGAAACTTTTGCTTCAACAGTAACTACACTCCCTAAAGCAATAGGCATATTAAAGGCAACATGGTTTACTGATGCAGTAACAACAATTCGTCGCGAATGTCTTCTTGCAGCAATACTAGCTGCTCTATCCATACGAGCTAATAATTCGCCTCCAAATAAATTATTTATGGGGTTAGTTTCACTAGGTAAAACTAAATCTGTCATTACAGATTTTGATTCTTCGGGGTGTCGAGTCATTGTAAAGTTTTGAAGTAAATTTTATAAAAGGCAGTACAGTGTAAAAAATAACACCAAGCTCAATAATTTAAAGTGTATAAAGCGGTGTAGTTTTTTAGTCTAATTTTTTAAACAATAACCATGCGTTAATGTTTTTTGACGCTCTAAGTTTGTTTAGTTGCTGTTGCGCTTCGTTACGTGTTTTATAACTACCATAAGCAATTTGGTGCAGCCCATGTTTGTTTATACCTATACGTGTAGCGTTATAACCTTCTTTTTTTAATTGTTCAAGTTTTTTATTGCAATTTTCCTCTACTCTAAAAGCACCAGCTACCAAGTGATAATTACCTGTTTGTTTGCTTGCCGATATGGTTGCTGCTGGCAATGGGTTGTCAATAATAAAGGTGGCTTTTTGCACTTTAGCTTCTAGCGTTTTATTAGCTTCTTGTTGTGCAATTTCATTATGGTTTTGTACTTCGTCAAAATATAGTTTTGAACCAGCAATACCAATCAACCCTAATGCTAATAACCCAACTGCTGCATAATTTCTGTATGACTTACGAGCAGGTTTGCTTTTATCAATAGCAATTACTGGAGTAACTTTTGCAGTTTCAACAGCCTTTTGTGTTGTTGTTTCTCTAGTAATATTAGTTGTATTTACACTGCTTAAACCAAATGATGTTGCTAAAAAATTTGTTTTATTTGAAGGTTTAAAATAAATATTATTTTCGGTGTTAAACGAAAGCTCACCAATACCTTCAAAAACAAGATTTTCTTGGTTGTTAAGTTTTGTTTTTAATTGATTAACTTCATCATTAATTTTCTCAACAGCCGTTGTGTAATCAATGTTTAAAACATCAGCGACATAATTTGCTAATATGCCATCATTAGTGTTAATCTGTTCATTGAAAGACACTTTTTTTTGCGGTGCAAAAAATGAATTTGTGTCCTCTTTTAGTATTGCAGACGAATATTGTGTTAAAAATGCACCAAATTTAGGTACAATTACACAATCGTATCTGTAAAGCAAGTCATTTATGTAGGTATCTAAACGCATAGGTACAAATATAAAAAAATTTCCAGTAAAAATATGTTTCAATCTGTATTTTAAGTATTTTTAAGCAACATTCTGTTTGTTGATATATGACTAATAATGAGCTTTTTTATACACTTGCTTTGCAAAATGTTTCCAAAATAGGAGATGTAATTGCAAAAAAATTAATTAGTTCATGCGGTTCGGCTGAGGCTGTTTTTAATGAAAAGCAATCAAACCTTATTAAAATTGATGGCATTGGAGGTATTTTAATAAAAAACTTACAATCGAGTACTCATTTGGTTAGTGCCGAAACCGAATTGAAGTTTATAAAAGCAAATCATATAAAAGTAAATCATTATAAAGATAACGCTTACCCCGAACGTTTAAAACATTGTGTTGATAGTCCGATTTTACTTTTTCAAAGAGGTGCGATTAATTTAGATAACCAACGTATAATTAGTGTAGTTGGCACTAGAGAAATTACAACGCAAGGTATTCAGTTTTGCGAAAAATTAATTGAGGATTTAAAAGTTTATAATCCCATTATTGTTTCGGGTTATGCCTACGGAACAGATATTACTGCTCATAAGGCAGCGATTAAGCAAGGTTTACAAACTATAGCTTGTTTAGCTCATGGATTTAATGACATGTATCCTAAGCCACACTCAAAATATGTGTCTCAAATGGAGGCTAATGGTGGTTTTTTTACTGATTTTAGAAGTGTGTCAAAATTTGATCGTAACAATTTTTTAAAACGTAATCGTATTATTGCTGGGTTAAGTCAAGCAACCATCGTAATTGAATCGGCATATAAAGGCGGAAGCCTAGTAACGGCCGATATTGCAAATAGTTATAATAGAGATGTTTTTGCTGTACCTGGCCGTATTACAGATAAAAAAAGTATAGGTTGTAATAATTTAATCAAACAACATAAAGCTCACGTTTTAACCACTCCTCTTGATGTACCTTATATATTAAATTGGGATTTAAAAAAACAAACAAAGGCATTACAAAAGTCTATGTTTGTTGATTTAAAAGGTGATGAAAAAGCTATTTATGACATGCTAATCCTTAAAGGTAAGTTAACTCTTGATGCTTTATCTATTTTGGTACATATTCCCACCTATAAATTAGCTTCGTTATTATTAACAATGGAACTAAAAGATGTTGTTAGACCATTACCAGGAAAAACCTTTGAGGCTGTATAAAAACAAAAAAGCCCTGAAATATATGATTTCAGAGCTTTTTAAAAATTGGTTGGTTGTACTATTGTAACGTTGGTGAATAATTAGTTGGAAAGTTTCCTAAATCTAATAATTTACCAGAAGCCTCAAAATTTGAGTTATAAGTGCTGTCTATTGCTCTTAAAAAGTTATTTGCTAGTAACGCATATCCTCTTGCCGTTGGATGAACCCCATCAAGAGAAAAGCCACCACCAGTAACTAAGCTTGATGTTAATGAATAATCTCCTTCAGTGATGCCACCACTGGCTAATTGTGTTAGTAAAGCATTGGCATCAACAAAAGCATATCCTGCAGCGGTTGCAGCAGCTTCAATAGTGGCGTTAAAACTTGTTGTTGCTGTTCTAATTTCTGCTTGTTCTGTAGGTGTTAGCACCCATCTGTCACCAAGAGGTACAGCAACGCCATTTATGCTTAATGGATTTCCTTCAACAGCTTCTGTGCCAATAAATGAAGACGCCGTTAATACTAATAAATCACTTTGCGTCGCTTGTCTTATACTAGGTAGCCCTAAAGCCGCAAGGTTAGTCAGGTTTTCATCTTCAATAACAACTGGATTTGTTTCAGAAGCTTCAAAGTTTATTGCTCTAGCAGTAGCTTCTTCTTCTGATAATAATCCATTCATTAATGCAATTTGCAAACCTCCGTTATATGCTGCGTAAGCAGAATTTACAGCTGTTGCCGTTGCTGCATCTAAAGGAACAGGGTTGTAAGGCACTGTTGTGAAAAATGGAATTGTTGTTACGTCAGGTATATTGGCAACAACTGCTTTTGTGTCCGCAGGAATAGAAGCAAAAATTGCCTGAATAGCCCCGTTAAATGTTGTTTCTGGAGTGATGGCGTCTAGTGTTTGGTCTCCTCCACTAGTGGCATAACCTAACACATCATTATTACCAATCCAAAGTGACATAAATGTTGGACTTTGTGCCAAAGCATCGCCAAGCATTGTCGCTGATTGGCTAGATGCCATTCGTACAAAATACGGGTTAGCAGTTGCTGTTGCTAAATTAGCAAGACTTCCGTAACCATCAAATAGCAGATGAAAACTTCGTGCTCCTGGAACACCCATATTGTTAAAAGGACCACTAAGTAAATTGGTTACATCTGTAGATGGCATAACGTCACCTATTAACGACTCTAATGGTGCAGGTGTCGATCCGTTAAAAACTAGCCTTGGTTCTAAAATTCTGGCTCCTCCAAAGGTCATTCCACCAATATTATCACTCATTAAAGGTTGATTGAAGTCAGTTTCAAAAGCGGTCGCTAGCATGTTTGGTAATGAGTTTTCTTGACCAGCAATAAATAAAGCATTATCTGTAAAACCAGCGGTTAGTGAATTTCCTAAAGATACAAATGTTGAAAAATCTGCTTCTCCCGAAGTAAATTCCTCTAAAACAACTTCCTCTTGAGCTATGCGATCTCTTAAATCGTCTAATGTTTCGTTTTCACAGGCCATAAATGAACCCGCAATTAAACTACACATTATATATTTTAACTTTTTCATATTATTTATGATTTTTGGGTTGTTTAATTATTAATGATTAAAGACACGTAAAATTGTGAACCGATTAAACCAGTACCAAATGCCGTAAAATACTCTTGTCCTAATAAATTAGTAGCTCCTACTTTAATGGTAGATTTTAAGCTTTCAATATTATAATTGATTTGTGCATCAACAGTATGAAATGCAGGTACTTCGCCATCACCAAAAGCTGCTTCCCAGAAGTAGTTATCACTCCATCTCCAAGCCATATTAAAGCCAAAGTTTTTAAATAAATTGGTTTTACCAAAAGAGGCTTTTACTTTATGCTCTGGGGTGTTAAAATTAGTACGGAAATCTGGATTTTCATTAACATCAAAATCAAGTCTTGCAAAGGTATAATTCATGCTTAAATCAAACCCGTTAAATACTTTTGTTGATACCGATATTGCCGCACCAAATGAGTTTACATTAGCATCTGAGTTGGTATACGTTTGGTAAGCTTGGAAATCTCCTTGAGATAAAGCTGCTAAAGCAACAGGGGTAACACCATCTGGTAATGTTTGTGTTAAACCTACATCGCCATAAAACGGTGCGATAACGGTTTCGTTAGCTAAAAAGTCTTTAAAAATATTATAGTATCCAGAGGCATCTATGGTAAATCCTTTTACTTTTCCTCTATACCCAAGCTCAATAGCTGTAACTTGTTCTGGTTGTGCTAATGAGGAATTTCCGACCTCTAAATCAGATATATCTCCAGAGGCAACAAAATCTTGAACCGAAGAAGCTAAGAACGAATTATTATAAGCACCTTGCCCGTCAAAATCAATTGTGTTAGAGCTTGTGCCTAAAATTGCTTGCCCAGTAGCACTTAAATCGTAATTTCTAATATCTCTTGCGCCGTTATCTGGAGCACCACCAATTAAAATTGCTCTACCTACGTCAAGCCCAATAAATAAATCTTGCGTAGTTGGGTTTCTAAATCCTGTTTGAAACGATGCTCTAATGTTGTGGTTTTTGTTAATGGTAAAACCAGTTGAGATACGAGGTGATAAAAAGCCGTCAAAAAATTCAGATTTATCATAACGTAAAGATCCTGTTAATTTCATTGATACGTTATCGTTTAAATCTATATTTTTTTGAGCTTGTGTGTAAATACCAAATTCTGAGTAGTTAATTGGGCCATCAAAATCGGTATAAATTGTACCAAATGAGTTTAACTCATATTCTCTAAACGATCCACCAACTTGAATTTCGACAGCATCCCATAAATGTGAAAAGTTGTAGTTACCATTAGCATGGTAATATTTTGAGTTATCTTTAAATTGAGATCCTGTTGTTAAATCGGGGTTACTAATACTATTGTTAAATGCTTGTTGAAATTCAGGTGAGCCTGGGAGATATCTTTCTATTCCATCATCACCATCAGGATCAATAACTTCGTCAGCAACTTGGCGAGCAAAACTGTGTGCATCTTCTACAGAAGCTCCACCTAAAGCTTGTGCGGCATATGCACCTATATAATCACCAAACCAATCTTCGTCGCTTTTCCAAGCACGGTTAATGTTAATACCTGTAAACACCATATCGTAAGAGTCACCTGCTTTATCTTCAACCACGTATCCTCTTAAGAAAAAGTTGTCGTTTTTTACTTCTAGTTTATGTTGTTGCTGGAAAAAGCCATCAATAGTATATCGGTTAGCACCTTGGTAAATAGTAGTACCAGTACCAATTTTACCAACGTATTGAATTTCAAAATCATCGCCCCATGGTCTGTAATATAACCCCCAATCAGCTTTAATACTTTCTGCATTATACTCTGTCAAATCAGCTTCGTTATAACCTGTTCTACTTACTTCAACATCAGGTATGATACCTAATCCAGATGCGGTTCTAATATTGGTTGACACTTCATCACCATAAACATTAACTCCGTCATAGTTTAGGTCGTCCCTAGTAAACCCTCTGTTAAAACGATCATCTGTGTTAGCAGCACCCCAATCGGTACCTTTTAAATAGCCAAAATTAACTTTTGCAGCAAACTTATCGCTAAACTTATATGCGGCTCTAATGCCGACATCATTATATGGGTTGTCACCCGAAACTTCTTGAGAAGTGATGCCTGTTTTATAAGATACGCTTATACCTTGATGATCAAAAGGGCTTTTACTTGTCATAAATAAAATACCGTTAAAAGCATTTGCACCATAAAGTGCAGATGACGCTCCTGGTAAAAGCTCAACGCTTTGTACATCGGTTTCAACAAGACCAACTAAATTTCCGATAGGGAAGTTTAACGCTGGTGTAGAGTTGTCCATTCCATCTACAAGCTGTAAAAATCTAGTATTTGCAAATGATGCAAACCCACGTGTGTTAACCGATTTAAATGTTAAACTATTGGTGTTAACATCAACGCCTTTTAGGTTTTCTAACCCATCATAAAAATCGACAGAAGCCGTATTTTTAATGGCTTTAATACCAAAACGCTCAATAGTAACAGGCGATTCAAAAACACGCTCTGGTGTTCGTGATGCCGAAACTACAATTTCGTCAAGCTCATTGCCTTCTTGTAAGGCAAAATCAACTTTTTGATTGTTTTCTGTTACTTGTTTTTCTAAAGGTTCAAAACCTACGCTACTAGCCTTTAACTTAAAAGGTGCATTTGCATCAGTTTTTAAAATGTAATTTCCGTCGAAATCTGTAACTGTTCCGCTTGATGTACCAACTATAATAACATTAGCTCCTGGTAATGGTAAGCCGTTATTATCGGTTACATTTCCTTTAATTGTAGTTTGGGCAAATGTAAAAGCAGTAAACAGCAATAAAAATAGTTTAATCGTTGTTTTCATTTAAGATGTTTTAAATTTTAAAAGTACAAGATATATATTTTTTATTAATAAAATGTTAAAAACCTCGTACAACCCTTATTTCTTTTCACGTAAATATTAATTGTATTTTAAAAAATAATATCAAAAAGGTTATATTTTTGTATTATGATTGAAGATAAAAACCAGCAGCGTACTGCTTTAAGTAAACTAGGCGAATTTGGATTAATTGACCACCTTACGGCGTCTTTTAAAATTAATCAATCTACCACCGTTAAAGGTATTGGTGATGATGCCGCTGTAATTACATGCAAAAACAAACAGCTTACTGTTACCACCGATTTGCTGATTGAAGGCGTGCATTTTGATTTGAGTTATATGCCACTTAAACATTTAGGTTATAAAGCAGTTATGGTTAATGTATCGGATGTTTATGCCATGAATGCCGAAGCAACGCAAATTACGGTTTCGATTGCGGTATCTAACCGTTTTCCTTTGGAAGCTTTAGATGAGCTTTATGATGGTATAAAAACTGCTTGCGAAATTTATAACGTTGATTTAATTGGAGGTGATACAACATCATCTACCTCAGGTTTGTTAATTTCGGTTACTGCTATTGGTCAAGCCAAAAAAGACGACATAGTGTATCGTAGCGGCGCAAAACCAAAAGATTTACTAGTGGTAAGTGGCGATTTGGGTGCTGCATACATGGGCTTACAAGTTTTAGAACGCGAAAAAGAAGTGTTTAAAGTAAACCCAAATAATCAGCCCGATTTAGAGCCTTACACTTATATTGTTGAACGACAACTTAAGCCAGAAGCTCGAAAAGATATTGTTAAACTTTTAAAGGATCTTGAAGTAAAACCAACATCTATGATTGATATAAGCGATGGCTTATCGTCAGAGATACTACACTTGTGTAAACACAGTAAAGTAGGTTGTGATTTGTATGAAGAAAAAATTCCATTAGATCCTCAAGTCATTTCAACTTGCGAAGAGTTTAATATTAATAGCACCACAGTAGCATTAAATGGTGGCGAGGATTATGAGCTTTTAATGACCATTGCTCAAGACGATTATCCTAAAATTAAGGCAAATCCCAATTTAACCGTTATTGGTTATATGAAAGAAGCGCACGAAAAAGCCCATTTAATTACCCGCGCCAATACAGCTGTTGAAATTACAGCTCAAGGCTGGAATGGATTGAGTGAGTAATTGAAATAAATAATGCTTTTTGTTTTTTGTAAAGAAGAAGAATGTTAAAAAGGTATGATTATTGATGAGGTGTATTCTATAACTTTTAAAACATCAACAAAATGCAAAAAATCATCATAACATCTATACTTCTGTTTTTAGGAGTTTTAAGTGGATTTGGACAGTCTAAAAAAAATGATTTAAAATTAACGGTTTCGGGTTTACCATTATTTGGTTCTTCCGAAGGCTTCGAAAGTGGTGTAAACGGTCTAGTTATTAAAACCACGTTTGGCTACTTTATTACAGACAAAACCTCAATTGATTTAAATTTTTCTTACGCCACTTTAAATGCATTAGAAATTGGAGGCGTAGATTCGTTTTATAATTCTTATGCTATTGTTCCTACACTAAGAAATAATTTTATAAACAAGCAAAAGATAAGAGTGTTTGGTGAAATTGGCTTTGGTTTTGGAACCATAAAATATGATGCCGATGATAATAGTTTTAGAAACTTAGCTCATGAAAACAGAAGTGGTGGAATTTCTGTATTAAATATTGGTATTGGTGGTAATTATTATTTTAACGATAAATTTGGTTTAGAAATCATAATCCCATATATCAGCACAAAAAACATCACTTCAAATAGGATAAATAACTTATACTCGGGTGTTGGCCCAACTATTGGGTTTACTTATAAACTTAATTGATTTTAACTACAAATTTCATTAACAATACTTAAATAATCTGCGTGGTTTTCAACAAAATCTTTGTCAGAAATGTCAATAATTTTAACATTAAAGTCGGTTTGTTTTTTTAAAAAATCAAGATAGCCTGCGTTTATTTTTTGTAAATAATCTTCGGCAATATTTTGCTCGTAGCTTCGGCCTCGTTTTTTAATGTTTTCTTGAAGGCGTTTAGTGTTTTGATACAAATACACATAAAGATTTGGTTTTTTAACCTCTTTATACATAAGATAAAACAACTTACGGTAAAGTTTAAACTCGTCTTCAGCCAATGTAATTTTTGAAAATATTAAAGATTTAAAGATGTCGTAATCACTTACTATAAAATCTTTAAATAAATCGAGTTGCGAAATATCATCTGTAATTTGTTGGTATCGATCGGCTAAAAACGACATTTCTAAAGTAAAGGCATATCGTTGTTTGTCTGCATAAAACTTAGGTAAAAAAGGGTTATCTGCAAAACGTTCGGTAATTAATTTTGCGTTAAAATCATGTGCAATTTTAGTAGCCAAGCTTGTTTTGCCTGCGCCAATATTACCTTCAATAGCAATATATTTTAGTGATGAAAAATCAAATTGCTTTGATGGGTTTTTTAGCCAAATATTTTGTGAAGTTAATTTACTATCGTCAGTACAATTGTTTAATAATTGTTGTGTAGATTGTTTTAATTTTGGATGGTAAACGTTTGATGCAATATCATTTAATGGTACTAAAACAAATTTACGTAAGTGCATTAATGGGTGTGGTACTTGTAAATGAGCTGTATTTAAACATAAGTTGTCAATATAAATAATGTCTAAATCAATAACTCTTGCTTGATACGTATTTGTATTTGCGGTTCTAATTCGACCTATTTTACGTTCTATTTGTAACAACTTATCCATTACAATAGCATCTGCCATGTTGGTAGTTAGGCTTATACAGGCGTTTAAAAAATCATCACCATTAAACCCAACAGCTTTTGAGGCGTACACTTTTGAAATATCTTTTACAGTGCCAATGGTATTAAAAATGTGGTTAACAGCATTTTGTAAATGTTTAAATCGGTCGCCTTTATTACTGCCAAGGGCAATGTATATTGTTTTGTATTGAGCCATAATTTGAGTTCAAATTAACAAAACAAAATGGTTTTAGTTTGTGTTTGTCATTTATATTTATTCACAAAACTCAAATTTGTTGTGCAATAATTTATGGTCTATTAGTATATTTACTAAAAATTGATTTTTTTGATAATACCACAAAAAACTAAGTAATGAAAAAAGTATTCAAAATTATTATAATCACACTTTTAGGAGTTGTTGTATTATTAGCAGTAACGCCATTTTTATTTAAAAGTCAATTGCAAACTTTGGTTAAAACCGAAATTAATAAATCCATTAATGCTAAGGTTGATTTTAGCGATATTGATTTAAGTTTTTTTAGTAGTTTTCCGAAGGCAAATTTGAGTATAAATGATATTGAAATAACTACTTTTAAGCCTTTTAAAAATGAAAACTTAGCTTCGATCAAGCAAATTTCATTTACAATACCTTTAAAATCCGTATTAGCACTTTATAAGGATGCACCTGTCCAGGTGAATTCAATAGCTATAAATGAAGCTTTAATTGCACTTAAGGCAGATAAGTTTGGCAATGTAAATTACGATATTTCCAAAACAAATAATGCCTCAACACCTGGCAATAGCGAAGAGACTAAAAGTAATTTGGCAATAAATATACAGGATTATAGCATTAGTAACAGTGTATTTACGTATCATGATGATGTTACAAACACAACGGTTCATGTTACCGAACTCAATCACTCGGGCAAAGGTTTGTTTTCATCGCAGTCTACTCAAATGGAAACTAAAACGCAAGCCAATGTAAGTTTTGAGATTGATAGTACCACGTATTTAAGTAACACAGGCATAAAATTAGATGCAATTTTTGATTTAGATCTTGATAACAACAAATACACATTTAAAGATAATAAGGCTTATATTAATCAGTTGCCTTTGCATTTTGATGGGTTTGTGCAATTGCAAGATACTTCTCAAATTATAGATTTACATTTTGACAACCCCGAGTCGTCGTTTAAAAACTTTTTGGCTGTTGTGCCAAAATCCTATGCTAAAAATTTGGACGACGTTCAAACTTCGGGTGATTTTAAAATTAAAGGAGATGTAAAGGGTGTTATTTCAAAAAACAGTATTCCTAAAATAAACATTAATATACGCTCAAATAATAGTGCGTTTAAATATCCAAATTTACCAAAACGTGTTGAAAATATAATTATTAATACCTCTATAGTTAACACAACAGGAAATGTAAACGATACTTATGTAGATGTTAAAACGCTTAATTTTAAAATTGATGAAGATGTGTTTAGAGCTTCTGCCATGATAAAAAATTTATCAAGTAATATAGCGGTCAATTCAAAATTAAACGGCACTTTAAATTTAGGAAACATTAGCAAAGCTTATCCTATTGAACTAGAAAAGGAGTTAAGTGGTATTTTAAAGGCCAACATCAACTCTAGTTTTGATATGGATGCTTTAGAAAACAGTAGTTATGAACGTATTAAAAATGAAGGGAGTTTGCAATTGGATGATTTTATTTTCTCCTCTGATGAAATTATTAACCCAATACATATTGCAAAAGCAACAATACACTTTAAACCCGGTATAGTAAAACTAGATGCTTTTGATGCAAAAACTGGACAAAGTGATTTTAAAGCCACAGGACAAATTAGTAATTTATTAGCCTTTATGTTTAATGACACAACGTTAAAAGGCAACTTTAATTTAACCTCAAACACCTTTGCTGTTAGTGATTTTATGACAAAGGAAACGGCAACTAAATCGACAGAACCAACTACAACCACTAGCGCAAGCGCCTTAAAAATACCTGCTTTTTTAGATTGTAAAATTTCGGCGAAAGCCAATACTGTATTGTATGATAATTTAGTGCTTACAAACGTAAACGGCGACCTTAGTATTAAAGAGCAAACGGCAACAATAACCAATATGGAAAGTAATTTGTTTGATGGTAAAATTACCATGAATGGCGATGTAAATACGCAAACAGAGGTACCAAGTTTTAAAATGAGTTTTGATGCTAGTAAATTTGATGTATCCAAATCGTTTAAAGGGTTGGAGTTATTACAAGTTTTAGCACCAATTGCAGGGTTATTAAAAGGAAAACTTAATACGGATATTACCCTTTCGGGGGAATTACAAAATGATTTTACTCCAAATTTGAGTACGGTTTCGGGTAGTTCAAACGCTGAGTTATTGGCAGCAGCATTAAATAGTGACGTGAGTAATAAAATTACCAACGAACTAAGTAGTAAATTAAAATTTATTGATTTTGATAAAATAGAGCTCAATAAAGTATCGACAAAACTTAATTTTTCCGAAGGCAAAGTAAGCGTTAAACCTTTTAAATTACATTATAAAGATATTCCTATTGCGGTTGTTGGGTCGCATGGTTTTGATACATCAATGTCGTATAATGTTGTGATGGATGTACCTGCAAAATACTTAGGTAGTGAAGTAAATCAACTTATTGGTAAAATAAATGATCCAAAGGCTTCAAATTTAACCATACCAGTTACCGCCACAATTGGTGGTAAATTTACTGCGCCAACTGTAACAACCGATTTAAAATCGGCTGTAACCAACCTAACTAGCCAATTGGTTGAAATTGAAAAACAAAAACTCATTACAAAAGGTAAAGATAAATTAGGAAGTGTTTTAGGCGGTTTGCTTGGTAATTCAACAGCAAAAGATAAAGCAACCACAAACGATTCAACAAAAGTTGATATTAAAAAAGAAGCAACCAACTTAATTAATGGTTTGTTTAAGAAGAAAAAGAAAGATTAATTACTTTACATTTAATAATCAAACATAAAAAAACCGATTAGTTTTAAAACTAATCGGTTTTTTTATGGATTAAGCTTCGCAGCTTGCACATTCTTTTTTCTGGCGGAATTTTTGAGCCGCATTCATACTGTGTTGGTAGTAAAGTGATTTTAATCCCATTTCCCATGCTTTAATATGGATGTTATTAATTTCCTTAATTGGCATATCAGGGTGCACAATAATATTTACCGATTGCCCTTGGTCAATATGGTGTTGGCGGTTTGCAGCTTGATATACAATATCTAATTGGTCAATCTCAGAGTAAGTTTTAAACACATCTTTTTCGTTTTGTGTTAAAAACTCTAAATGTTGTACCGATCCGTCATAATCTCTTATACTTCTCCAAACCTCGGTTGTGTTTTGACCTTTTTCTTCAAGTAAAGCCTCAAGATATTGGTTTTTAATAGTGGTTTTAATTTTAGCAATATCCTTAACGTAAATGTTAGACCAAATTGGCTCGATACCTTGTGATACTTGTCCTAAAATAAAAGCTGATGATGTTGTTGGTGCTACAGCGTTTAGCGTAGCATTACGACGGCCGTAACCTTTTAAAACTTCTGGCTCACCAAACAAATCGGCTAATTCGGCCGAAGCTTGATACGATTTGTCTTTTATAGTTTTAAAAATTTCGCTATTTAAATTATAAGCTTCTTGGCTGTTAAAAGGCAACATTTTTGATTGCAATAATGAGTGCCATCCTAAAACGCCTAAACCTAATGCGCGGTTGTCTTTTGCAAAATTATACGCACGTTCCATAAACAGGAAGGTTTGCCTATCTTCTCTATCAGACGAATCTCTATATGATTCTAGCTTTTCAAGAAATTCTGTTATTACAGCATCCAAAAAGTACACCATAGTTTTTACAGCATCGGTATCTTTCCATTTATCATAATGTAAAACATTTACTGATGATAATACGCATACAAACGACCAGTTATGATCCGAAGGCAACATAATTTCTGTACAAAGGTTACTTGCATAAATTGGTAACTGTTTGTCTTTATAAACTTGTGGAGCGCCATTATTAGCGTTGTCTTCAAAAAACACGTATGGGTATCCCATTTCGCCACGACGTTGTAATACTTTAGCCCAAATTGAACGTTTTGTAGAGTCGCCAGCAATCATTTCTTGCATCCACTCATTGCTAACGGTTACACCGTGTGTAAGGCCTTGAATTGGGTTGCCTTCGGTTCCAATTTCTAAAAACTCTTCGATATCTGGGTGGCTTATTGGTAAGTAAGGCGAAAAACGTCCTCTGCGCACCGAGCCTTGGCTAACAACATCGACCATTGACTCAAACAACTGCATGATGTGAACAGCACCCGAGGCTTGTCCGTTATTTTTAACTTCGGCACCACGATGGCGTATTTTTCCGAAATAACCCGACGTACCACCACCAAGTTTTGACATCATTCCTACCTCAGATTGTGTGTAAAGGATGTTACCCATGTCATCATCAACATGTGATCCAAAACAGCTAATTGGTAGCCCTCTTTTCTTTCCGAAGTTAGACCAAACAGGAGATGCTAATGAGTAAAAACCTTGCGACATGTAGCCGTAAAATTTATCAGCAAAGCCGTCAATTTTCAAAATCTGTTCAGCACGATCAGCAATTTCTCTAATTCGTTCTTCTGGGCCTACACCTTTGGTTAAATAGCCTGAAGCTAAAAATTTTCGGCTATTTTCTGTTAGCCATTCAAAACCATTGGCACTTATTGTTTTTGATTTTTCTAGCGATTTTTTTCTAGCTTCAATAAGTGATTCGTTAGTGGTAGGGTTGTTTTCAAGCTGTGTTGTATTCATTTTGGTTTGTTGTTGTGCCATTTAAAAAAGATCGTCTTCGGTTATACTTTGTACTCTTTTGCTGTAATTGATTGAACGTTTTACAAAAAAATCACCGTGTTTTGTGCCAATAATTTCATCATCAAACCATTCAGTTTGTTGTAATAAGGTGTCGTCAATTTCAAATATTTTTTCAATACCAATACTCTCTAAAGAGTTGTTAAATCGGTGTTTTATAAATTCGTTTATTACGTTTTTTGGTAAAAAATCTACCTCACCATCTTCAAAAATCCAATCTATAATATCACTTTCAGCTTCAAATGCATCGTGACACATGTTTTGTATCATGGTTTGATAGTTTTCATCAAACCAATCAGGATTTTCATCTTTAATTATTTTTATAATATCTATGCCAAAATCACCATGAATTTGTTCTTCTTTTGAAGTCGCTTCAACAACATTAGAAATGCCCTTAAGCATGTTTTTATGTTTGTTAAACGCCATGATGATTAAAAATTGAGAAAACAGTGACACATGTTCAATAAAAAGTGAGAATAAAAGCACCGATTCGGCATAGGCTTTATTGTCTTCACTTTTTGAGTTTTTAAGTGCAGTTTCAAGGTATTGCACTCGTTTCATGATAACGGGTTTTTTCTTTAGGTTTTTAAACTCTTCATTTAAGCCTAATACTTCTAGCAAGTGTGAGTATGCATCATGATGGCGCACTTCACTTTCGGCAAATGTTGAGCCAACAGAGCCTATTTCGGGCTTAGGCATTTTGTGATAAATGTCACCCCAAAATGATTTTACCGAAACTTCTATCTGCGAAATTGCTAACATGGTGTTTTTTATAGCGCTACGTTCGGTTTTAGATAAGCGTGTTTTAAAATCTTGCACATCACTAGTAAAGTTAAACTCAGTGTGTATCCAGTATGAGTGCCTTATTGCTGATACGTAATCATATAATTGAGGGTACTCATATGGTTTTAAATTAATACGTTTTTCAAACACATTAGTTTTTCGCTTTTTTGCTTGCTCATTACGGTATAAAATATAGGCTTTGGCAACATCAAAGTATGAGTTTTCCATCAAAGCTTTTTCAACAGCGTCTTGAACGGCTTCGACAGTAGGTGTGTAATTTTCGTCTTGAGCTTTAAATTTTAACAAGATTGCGTTTACACTTTTTGAAACATGTTCGGCATCGACCATTGTGCCATTTTCGACAGCGTTCATAGCTTTTAAAATAGCGCTAGTAATTTTACTTTGCACATAAGGCTTGGTTGTAAAATCTCGTTTAACTATCTGTTTTATATGCATTTATCTTTTTTGTTTTTTGTTATTTTGAGCACTTCAAATATCACGTTTTATTTCAAAATTTTAGCAAAAAACGGGAATAGTTTCTTAACAATTTTATCAACATATGGCTATTTTGTGACGAGGTCAAGTATACCAAAGGATGCCATAAAAAAAGTAAGGTAAACACAGTTTTTTGTTGTTAATAATTTGTTGTTGTTTTTTAAAAATACTTTATTAAAATTAAATTTTTAACCAGCATAAAACCGTTGCAATTTTAATATTTTTGCACTATGGATTTAATTAATGCGATTTTATTAGGTATCATTCAGGGGTTAACCGAGTTTTTGCCCGTGTCATCTAGTGGTCACTTAGAGTTGGGTAAAGCTTTATTAAATGATAATGCTATCCCTGAGGAAAGTTTGCTATTTACAGTAGTGCTTCATTTTGCAACAGCGCTTAGTACAATAGTAGTGTTTAGAAAAGATATTTTAGATATTATTAAAGGATTGTTTAAGTTTACATGGAATGAGGACACTCAGTTTATTGCTAAAATAATAGTATCAATGTTGCCAGCTGTTTTTGTTGGTTTGTTTTTTGAAGAACAATTAAATGCACTTTTTGAAAGCAATATACTGTTGGTTGGCTGTATGCTTTTAATTACTGCGGCTTTATTATATTTCGCCGAAAAGGCAAAACACACAGGGAAAAATGTAACATTTAAGGATGCCATAATTATTGGTGTGTCGCAGGCTATCGCCATGCTGCCAGGTGTGTCACGATCTGGCGCAACAATTTCAACATCTGTATTATTAGGAAATGATAAAAGTAAAGCAGCTAGATTTTCGTTTTTAATGGTAGTACCATTAATATTTGGAAAAATTGCAAAAGACGTTTTAAGTGGTGATATTAATTATAACAGTGGTAACTTTACTGCTTTAGGTGTTGGTTTTATCGCTGCATTTATTACAGGTTTGTTTGCTTGTACTTTAATGATACGACTGGTAAAAAATAGTAAGTTGTCTTATTTTGCGATATATTGTGCCATTGTGGGCGTTATAGCTATTGTTGTTGCGTTAATTAATTAATTTATGACTGGAGATACTTATAAAGCAGGGCAAGTACTGCTTATTGATAAACCTTTACACTGGACGTCTTTTCAGGTGGTTAATAAATTGCGATGGGAAATTCGTCAGGCTTTTGATATTAAAAAAATAAAGGTAGGTCATGCGGGTACTTTAGATCCTTTGGCTACAGGATTATTGCTAATTTGTACGGGTAAAATGACCAAACAAATTGATGGCTTTCAAGGCCAAGTTAAAGAATATACCGGTACTATTACAATAGGAGCAACCACGCCTTCGTATGATTTAGAAACCGAAATTGACGGTACTTTTCCTACAAGTCATATTACTGCCGATGTTATTAAAAGCACTACGCAGCAATTTATTGGTGAAATTATGCAGCAACCACCAGTTTTTTCGGCATTAAAAAAAGACGGTAAACGGCTTTATGAATATGCTCGTGAAGGGAAAATCGTAGATATAAAACGCCGAACAGTTACCGTATCAGAATTTGAAATCACCCATATTGACGGTAATGACATAAATTTTAGAGTGGTTTGCAGTAAAGGTACTTATATCCGTTCATTAGCTTACGATTTTGGTAAAGCCTTAAATTCGGGAGCACATTTATCGGCTTTACGCCGAACAAAAATTGGAAATTTTGATGTTTCTGAGGCTATTAGTATTGAAAAATTTATAGGTGGTTTAAAATCAAATGCAATAAATTGATAGCGTCACACTCACATAAAGCTTTTTTATTAACCTTGCTTATTGCAATTGCAGTGGTGTTATCTGTTTTTATTTTTCAGTTAAAACAACAAGAAGCATTTGTAACAGAAACGTATTACGAGTTAGTTTCTGAAGCAGAAGATGTGCACGAAAAAAAACAAACGTTAGCCGAAACGTTAAGCGAACTAGATGAAGCCTTAAACCAAAAAGCGACTAGTAATAACGCTTTTAATGAGGCTAATGCTAGCAAAAATGACGACTTTGACGCGTATATGGAAACCATTACAAATAGAACGTCAAAAGTAAAAACACCGGAAAAAGAAAGTGAAATCACTCAAAAAAATAGTGTTATTAACCGTAATAACACCAGTCAATTTGAGGCGATTAATCAATTAATTTCAGACCAAAAAAGTAGTTCTAAAGGCAATGCAAATAGTTCGATAAGTTATGCTTTAAGTGGGCGAACAAAGGTTAATATACCGCCCCCAGTTTATTTGTGTGAAACAGCAGGTAAAATCATAATTAACATATCGGTTGATGCTAATGGCTTTGTAACGCATGCAAAGTATAATAAAGGCTCGTCATCAAAAAACGCGTGTTTGATTGATCAAGCTATAACCTATGCAAAGGCGTCTCGTTTTAGTGTTGACAGGTCAAAATCACAACAAAATGGTTCAATTACATTCCGCTTTAGCGGAAAATAAAATAAACTAGTTTAGCATTGCCGTTAAATCTTCGATAATGTTTTGCGCTTTGTTTTTGTTGTACCAAACCTGTAAATTTTCTTTAAACTCGGGTGTTAACGTGCCATGTTCTTTTTTATAATCGTTAACCATTTTTGTAGCTTCAGATGGGCGTGGGCCAAATGTGTTGACAGCCTCTTGGGTTTCATCGTCAATCATTATTAATTTAGGAATTGATTTTCCGCCATTGGTTAAAAATAAATTCATTAATGCCTCATTATTATCACGCAATACAACTTTAAAATCAATATTGTTATTAAGTTCAGATAGTTTGTTCATTACCGGCATAATATGAGCGGCATCACCACACCAGCTTTCGGTTAAAACCAGCCAAGTTATTTTTTTGTTATAATTTTTTACTTTTTCTTGAATAGCTTCGGTGAGTTTTATGGTTTTATCCCAACGTTTCATGCGTTTATCATTTAGCTTAGTGTACTCGGCCATGGCCTCATTTTTTAAATCGCCTGTGGTTGAGTTTTTTGCCACCATTTGCTTGACTAATGTTTTGTAGTCTTGATAAGACATGCTGTTGTTTAAACTTTGGGTAATTATAGCTTTCATAAATTAAAATTGGGTTACTAATTAAGTATGTCTATATTTAACCTAAAAAATTACAAAATAGTATGGAGGCAAAACATAGGTGTGGTTGGTGTGAAGGAGATGAGTTGTATGAAGCGTATCATGATTTAGAGTGGGGCGTACCTGTAAAAGACGACGACTTGTTGTTTGAATTTTTGATTTTAGAAACTTTTCAAGCGGGGCTAAGTTGGATTACAATTCTGCGAAAGCGAGAAAATTTCAGAGCTGCTTTTGATGGATTTGATTATAAAAAAATAAGTGGCTATACTCAAGATAAAATAGATAGTTTGCTTCAAGATAAAGGTATTGTTAGAAATAAATTAAAAATTAACGCCACAATTACTAATGCTAAAGCTTTTATGGCAATTCAAAACGAATTTGGTAGTTTTAGTGATTACATTTGGAAATTTGTAAACTATAAACCAATAAAAAACAAAGTAAAATATTATAAGGAAGCGCCAGCAAACACTAAATTAAGCGATAAAATTAGTGCCGATTTAAAAAAACGAGGGTTCAAATTTGTGGGGTCAACAGTTGTTTATGCGCACATGCAAGCTACAGGAATGGTCAATGACCATGAAATTAAGTGCTTTCGGCATAATGAGGTTTAATTTTAAAAATGAATATGTTTAAATTAAATACGGTTTTTTTTCTATGTTTTATCATTAGTTATTCTTGTTTTTCACAGCAAAAGGATACGATATATTTTAATTTTTCTGGCGAACAGATTCACAGAGATAATTTTTACAAAAAGGTTAATTCTTCCTTGTTTGGAGCAACAATGTATGATCTGGATACTATTGTTGTGTTGAAGACAAGGCGTTCATATTTGTTTGGAGAAATTAATGATAAAGAACGTAATCAGTTGTTTAAACTAATAAATAAAAGGAATCATGTTGATACTACTAAGACAATGGTTATACATTACATAGATACTTTAAAAGCGGTGCATCAGTTTCCTAGGCGGGAAAAAATAATTCAATTAGAAGGCGGAGGACATAGACATGATATTACGCATAGGACTTTTATAAGAGGAGGAAAAAACTGTCGAAAAACTTTTTCTAAATATAAACATTCTAATGTATATCATTTTTATAAATTTAATAACGGTCATCCAAAAGCGTTTAAAAAGCTTACATGGGAAAAAGATAATTACAAGTTAATACGTAAAATTACTGCTTTTGATTTTAAGTCGAATTATGTTATAGCTATTAGTCCAAAAGGAGATTTTTTTATTTTTGACTGGGTAGAATACCCTAAAAATGTTTATAACGATATTAAGAAAGGCGTAAACTGGAAAAAGCATAAAAAACAATTTAATATATTGAGTAAACAGTTGTTGTAAAACGTAGTGTTTTTGTGTCATTTTTATAGATTGAGCAGTTGTTTTTTAGACGAGACAAAGCATAAGAATGGTCAATGACCATGAAATTAAGTGCTTTCGGCATAATGAGGTTTAATTTTAAAAAAATATTTTACAATAATTCACTTAAAGTTATACATTTACATAAAACAATAAAAAAATTATTATGGAAAAATGGATAGATCTGGCCATCGAAAAAGGATCGGAATACGGACTAAAATTAATAGCTGCTTTAGCTATATGGATTATTGGTAAATTTGTGATTAAAAAAGTAATTAAACTTTTTAAGAGTTTACTAAAAAAGAATAAAAATGTAGACGATACATTAAGTAAGTTTTTGAGTAACTTTATAAGCACATTACTTTTTGTAGGTTTAATAATCACAATTTTAGGTACCTTAGGTATTGATACAGCATCATTTGCTGTTATTTTAGGTTCAGCTGGTTTGGCAGTTGGTTTAGCATTACAAGGTTCGCTTTCTAATTTTGCAGGCGGTGTACTTATTATGTTATTTAAGCCTTTTAAGGTTGGTGACCTTATTGAGGCTGACGGACAATTAGGTGTTGTGAATGAAATTCAAATTTTTACAACAAAATTAAGTTCTCCAGAAAACAAAGAAATTATCTTACCAAATGGAGCGTTATCTAACGGTGTAATAGTTAACTATAGTCAATTAGGTCAACTTCGTGTAGATTTAACTATAGGTGTAGCTTATGAAGCAGATATTAAAGCAACTAAAGAGGCTTTAATGCGTGCAATGACTAGCCAAGAAAAAGTATTAAAAACACCAGCACCAACAGTAAATGTTAGTGAATTGGCTGATAGTTCAGTAAATTATGCAGTTAGACCATGGGCTACTCCAGAAAATTACTGGGATGTATATTTTCAAACTGTTGAAAATTGTAAAGTTGAGCTTGATAAGGCTGGAATTGAAATACCATTCCCAATGCAAGTTCAAATTAATAAATAAGCATTGTAGTATTTAATTATTTTGCTTCAAAGCACTTAATATAACGTTTCTTGATGTTGTATTAAGTGCTTTTTTTTGTTTTAAATCCATGCCTTTTGTTGTAATTAAATTGTGAATTGTTGCGCGCATACGACCTGGTGAACCACTAAAAAACGAAAAAGGAAATCGTTGTTTGTTGTCTAAAAAGCTTAAAGGAACAATAGGGATTTGATGATTTATAGCCAAACTAAATGCGCCATCTTTAAAAGTGTCAAGAATTAAATTTAAATCATTTGGCACTCCGCCTTCAGGAAAAATACATATGCTTAAGCCTGAATTTAAACGCTGTTGCGCTAGTTTAAATACGCGTTTTCGGCTTTCGGCACTGCTGCGATCAACTAAAATACAGGTGCGCTTATAGAAAAAACCGAATAACGGAATTTTTGACAATTCTTTTTTGCCAACAAATACAAAGGGGTTGTGTTTAATACATACAAGCATAAGCATTATATCGGTCATTGAAGTATGATTTGCAATAAACATGTAGCTTTTGTTTTTTTTAAGCGCCTGAATTTGATTTATTTTATATCTAAAGCCCATGCCAATCAAAATAATTTTTGCCCAAAAACGAGCAAGCTTAAAAAAGAAAGGATACCATTTTTCTTTCAAGATAGAAATTAGTAGCAAAGGAAACAGTAGTATGATAACAATAGCTATTAAGCTGTAAAACCAAATCCTATAAAAAAACCAAAACGGATATTTAATTAACTTCATAACATCAAAACTAAATAAATTTATCGACCTTTTTTTATAAATCAACTACCTTTGTTTTTTAATTCACCACCTTATAACTATAATATTTTTTTATGGCAAGAGTTTTAACAGGTGTGCAAAGCACAGGCACACCTCATTTAGGTAATTTATTAGGCGCAATTATGCCTGCAATACAAATGAGTAACAATCCAAAAAACGATTCGTTTTTATTTATAGCAGATATGCATTCGCTAACGCAAATAAAAAATGGAGAAACCCTTAAAAACAACACATACTCAACAGCCGCAACATGGTTGGCATTTGGGTTAGATGTTGATAAAAGTGTGTTTTATCGACAAAGTGATATTCCGCAGGTAACAGAATTATCATGGTATTTAAGTTGTTTTTTTCCGTACCAACGCCTTACACTTGCACATAGCTTTAAAGATAAAGCTGATCGATTAGAGGATGTAAACTCTGGGTTGTTTACTTACCCAATGCTTATGGCGGCTGATATTTTATTATATGACGCTAATATTATCCCTGTGGGTAAAGATCAATTACAGCATATTGAAATGACAAGAGATGTGGCATCTCGATTTCACTCTAAAATTGGTGACACATTTGTGATTCCTGAGGCAGACGTTCAAACAGAAACCATGTATGTGCCCGGAACCGATGGTTCAAAAATGAGTAAAAGCAAGGGTAATACCATAAATATTTTTGAAACCGATAAGAAGTTACGCAAGCAAATAATGGGTATAGAAACCGATAGCACACCATTAGAAGACCCAAAAAATTGGGAAACCTGTAATTGCTTTGCTATTTATAAATTACTTGCTAGTGAGCAAGAAACCTTGCAAATGCAAGCTAATTATGAGCAAGGCGGTTATGGTTATGGTCATGCTAAGCAAGCGTTATTTGAGTTAATTGTTGAAAAATTTAAAACGCAGCGTGAGCGCTACAATTATTATATGGCTAACATACATGAAATTGATGCTGCATTAGCAATTGGTGCAAAAAAAGCAACTTTAATAGCCGATAACGTATTAAAAAGAGTACGTAAAAAAATAGGTTATTAACCACTATAGCATAATAAAATCGATAAGAAATAAAACTAAAATAAGCGTTGTTATTTTGAAAGTCTTTTTTTAAAACAAATACAATTATAATTTAATTAAAAAGGCTATCTTTGCAGCGCAAAAAAATCAAATAATAAATTTTCAAGCAATGTCTAAAGTTACAGGTAAAGTTGCACAAATAGTAGGGCCAGTTATCGATGTGGAGTTTAACTCTGGATCAGAACTACCAAAAATTTACGATTCATTAGAAATAAATAAAGCTGATGGTACAAAACTTGTACTTGAAGTGCAATCACATATTGGTGAAGATACCGTGCGTACAATTGCAATGGATTCATCAGATGGATTAAGTAGAGGTGTTGAGGTTCATGCTTCGGGAGCACCTATTCAAATGCCAATTGGCGAAAACGTTTACGGACGTTTATTTAATGTAATTGGAGATGCTATTGACGGTTTAGGAGATTTGCCTAAAGCAGGTGATGCAGGCTTACCAATACATAGACAGGCTCCAAAATTTGAAGACTTATCAACATCAACCGAAGTGTTGTTTACAGGTATAAAAGTAATCGATTTAATTGAGCCGTATGCAAAAGGTGGTAAAATTGGATTATTTGGAGGTGCCGGTGTTGGTAAAACTGTATTGATACAAGAGTTAATTAATAACATTGCAAAAGGTCATGGTGGACTTTCTGTATTCGCAGGGGTAGGAGAGAGGACTCGTGAAGGAAATGACCTTTTACGTGAAATGT
>CALDUQ010000031.1 GCA_937924845.1 uncultured Flavobacteriaceae bacterium | reverse complement strand
ATTGAACAACGACTACTGTCAAGGTTTAAGTGGGGGTTATCGGCCGAGCTACAAACACCCGATTTTGAAACTAGAGTTTCTATACTTAAAAATAAACTTTATCGCGATGGTGTTGACATGCCAAATGATGTTATTGAATATTTGGCTAAATCAATAAAAACAAATGTAAGAGAACTTGAAGGTGCTATTATATCCTTAATTGCTCAATCATCCTTTAACAGAAAAGAAATTACAATACCTTTAGCTAAAGAAATTGTTGAACAATTTGTAAAAAACACTAAACGAGAAGTATCTATTGATTATATACAAAAAATAGTATCCGATTATTTTCAAATGGATGTTAGCACTTTACAGTCAAAAACTCGAAAGCGCCATATTGTTCAAGCTAGGCAATTAGCCATGTTTTTTGCCAAAAAATTCACTAAAGCCTCCTTAGCCAGTATAGGCTCACAAATTGGCAAGCGCGATCATGCCACTGTACTTCATGCTTGTAAAACTGTAGATAATTTATCATCAACAGATAAACAGTTTAAAAAATATGTTGAGGATTTAACTAAAAAATTATCCGAATAAGCACCATACTCGTATGACTCGAATATTAATGGTTTGTTTAGGAAATATTTGCCGCTCACCATTAGCCGAAGGCATTTTAAAATCAAAATTACCAAAGTCAAAATTCGAAATAAACTCGGCAGGTACAGCAAATTATCATCTAGGAAAAGCTCCCGATTTAAGATCTATAAAAATTGCTCGTAAACATCAAATTGATATCAGTAAACAAAAGAGCAGACAGTTTGTTGTAAGTGATTTTGATACTTATGACCTAATTTTTGCCATGGATACCTCAAATTATAATAATATATTAGCGTTATCGCGTTTTAATACTGATAAAAAAAAGGTGAAATTGATTTTAAACGAATCGTTTCCTGGCAAAAACATTAATGTGCCCGACCCTTATTATGGCGGTGAAGATGGATTTAATAACGTATACAATATGCTCGAAAACGCATGTGATATACTCTCAAAAAAATTATTAAACGATGAAAAAACTAGGTAAATTATATTTAATTCCAACCCGACTTGGTAATAATCCACCTTTGGAGGTATTACCAATATCATTAAAAAAAATAATTGCTTTAATTGACCATTATATTGTTGAGAATGAAAAAACAGCACGCGGCTACATTAAAGCTGTAAATTCTGAAAAATCACAACCAACACTCCAGTTTAATTTAATAAATAAGTTTACAAACGCATCTGAAATTCCGTCGTTTTTAAACCCATGTTTAGAAGGTCTTGATGTAGGATTACTATCTGAAGCTGGCTGCCCTTGTATAGCCGATCCTGGAGCTGATGTTGTAAAAATAGCCCATCAAAAAGGCATTCAAGTTATACCATTAGTAGGGCCATCATCTATATTACTTGCTTTAATGGCTTCGGGCATGAATGGGCAAGGATTTACATTTAATGGCTATTTACCCATCGATAAAAAAGAAAAAAAAGCGTTTTTAAAACAACTCGAACGTATTTCATTTGAGAGAAATCAATCTCAAATATTTATAGAAACACCTTATAGAAATGATAAAATGCTTGAAGCTATTTGTAGCACTTTAAATAAACAAACACGAGTTTGTATTGCCTGTGATCTTACACTAAATACGGAATACATAAAAACCTTAACAGTAGAGGAGTGGTCACACCACAAGGTTGATTTACATAAGCGTCCTTGTATTTTTATAATCCATAAAGATTAATAGTAACCAACACAATTAAATATTTTTAATTAAAACACTTAAAATTATGAACTCAAACATACGTCAACTTGAACCTAAACAATTATGGAATAAATTTGCTGATTTAAACGCAGTACCCAGAGCATCAAAAAAAGAAGAACGCGTTATTGAGTTTATGAGAAATTTTGGTGAGCAGTTAAACCTAGAAACCATAATTGATGACGTTGGTAACGTAATTATTAGAAAACCTGCAACTGCTGGCATGGAAAACAAAAAAGCCATTGTTATGCAATCGCATCTTGATATGGTACATCAAAAAAATAGCGATACCAATTTTGACTTTGAAACTCAGGGTATTGAGATGTATATTGAAAATGACTGGGTTAAAGCTAATGGCACAACATTAGGTGCTGATAACGGCTTGGGTGTAGCAACAATAATGGCAATATTAGAAAGCGACACCATACAACACCCAACACTTGAAGCACTTTTTACTATTGATGAAGAAACAGGCATGACAGGCGCAATGGGGTTAAAAGGCGGCTTATTAAATGGTGATATACTACTTAACCTTGATACAGAAGAGGACGATGAAATAGGCGTTGGTTGTGCAGGTGGCGTTGATATTACTGCTAAATTGACATATAAAGAAGTATCTTCAGCGCCAAACTCGGTTGGCTATAAAATAAAAGTCAAAGGACTACAGGGCGGACACTCAGGAATGGATATTTATAAAGGGCTTGGAAATGCTAATAAAATTATGAACCGTGTTTTATTTAGCGTTTGTCATAAAGAAGAAATCAAAATTTCTGAAATTGACGGTGGGAGTTTACGTAATGCTATTCCTCGTGAAAGTTTTTCAATTATATCTGTAGACGAAACTATGGTCGACTTTTTTATTGACCAAACCACACAAATTGCAAATGCAATTAAAGCTGAGTATTTAACTCTTGAACCTGAATTAGAAATTAGCATTACTAAATGCAAATCACCAAAAAAAGTAATTCCGTTTAACACCCAAAATAAGTTGATTAAGGCAATTTATGCAGCGTGTAATGGCGTGTATCGTATGAGTCCCGATATCCCTGATTTGGTAGAAACCTCAAACAATATTGCAAAAGTAATTGTAGCTAATGAAAAAATACATATTGGTTGCTTAACGCGATCATCTGTAGAAAGCTCTAAGCATGATTTAGCAAACACTTTAAAATCAACTTTTGAGTTGGCCGATTTAAAAGTTGAATTTTCTGGCGATTACCCAGGATGGTCACCTAATATGCAATCTTCAATACTTAAAGTAACCGAACAAGTTTATGAAACCTTAAACAGAAAAAAACCTAAAGTAGCTGCTTGCCATGCTGGCTTAGAATGTGGTATTTTAGGCACCAACTACCCAAATATGGAAATGATTAGCTTTGGCCCAACCATAAAAGGTGCACATTCGCCAGATGAACGTGCTAGCATTTCATCAGCTAAGAAATATTGGAATTTTGTTTTAGAAGTTTTAAAAAATATTCCTGAAAAAACAAATTAACTCCTGTTTTATTTTTACAATTAAACGTGTAAAAGCAAAGTTTATTTACTTAAAAATTTAAGGCTTATTTTTTATTAAATAAGCCTTAAACCTTCGTGTAAATTTCAAAATAACTAATAAGGACTATACGACTAACGCTTTATAATTTACAGTTATATTTTGCCATTACAAATGGACTTATAAAAAGTTTAGCCTAAAAGCTTAGCCTTAGTTATAAATGCTTTGCTTTTTTTAACATCACCTTTGGTTAATAAACTTACCACAATATAAATAACAAGTGAAGCTGTCATACCAATGGCTACTTGTTTTATTGACGCAATTTTCCAAGCTATTGGTAAATTGAAACCAAGCGCAACTGCTAAATTATATGATGAAAACATCAAACCAAATAACATTGATGCTACAGCAGCAGGAGCAGTACCTCGTACCCAAATAAAACCAAGTATAAGCGGGATAAACGCACCTGTTGTTAAAAAATCAGAGCCTATCCAAGAAATGGTTAAAACCGAATCGATTTTAAGCGCAATAAATAAAGATAATAAACCAACAATTATAGTTGATAACCGCGCAACACTAACTTGCTTTGCTGGACTTGATTGTGGCGCAATATGTTTTTTATAAATATCTACTGTTAATGAAAGCGCACCAGTATTTAAAAGTGAATCCATTGTAGACATAATTGCTGAACATAAACCAACAAATATGATTGAACTCAAAATCGGATTTTTTAATTGTTTAACCATATCTGGTACAATGCCTCCCTTAGGAATTGCGCTATAAAACACCGAGCTATACATACCTATATAGGTTACCATAAGGTATAATGGTATAAAAGCAATAAAGCTAAATACCATCATTTTTTGAGCACTTCTAGCTGTTTTTGCAGCAGATATACGTTGCCATACATTAGCTTGTATCATCCATGCTGTACCAAAAGTTATTACAAATGCGAAATTACTTGATACATCATTAAAAAACGAAGTATAACCTATTTTACCTTGCTCTGAAGCCAAATTATTAACCGCTGTTATACCTCCTGATTTATCATAAGCAATATAAAATAAAAAAATAGCTGTAAATAAAAAGAAGAAAAACTGTAATAAATCTGTAAGAACAACACCTTTAAACCCTCCAAAAAACGAATATAATAATACAATCGAAAGCCCTATAATTGCTCCAACCTCATAACTGATATTAAAAAACGATTGAAAAAATCGCGCCACAACTATAATTTGTACCGCAGTAGAGATTACCATAAAAATGATAATAAATATAGTTTGTAGTAGTGCAACCCTATTATCGTATCGTTCGGCCAATAATTGCGGCTGTGATATTGTAGTAATATTTCTAATACCTTTTGCAAAAATTAACATTAAAAATGTAGATAGCAAAACGGGAACTCCGTATACCCAAAATGAACTCATTCCGTTTACATACGCATGATCAACCATATCTATTGCCGAGCCACCTCCCCACCATGAAGCTATAAATGTAATAGCTAATAACCATGCCGGCAGTTTACGTGAGGCTAAAAAATACGCTTCACTACTCTCATTTTTTCTGTTAAAAATGCCAACAATAATTATTGCTAATACATATAGAGTAAGTAAAGTAAGTGTAATATAATTATTTGACATCTGTAATAAAATGCTTATAGTTTGTAATCGGCTAAAGGCTTTGTAAATGCCTCTGGATTTGCAGCGAGGTGATATCTTGGGTCATTAATAGCTTCTTCAATAACTTCATTAAAAATTGGGCTAGCTTTATAAAGTAACACTTTGCAATCTTCGCTTAAATGCTTTAGTGTCACTTTTTTACCTTCGGATTTATATTTTTCTACCAATGCAAAAATAGCCTCTATTGCAGAATGATCTGAAACCCTAGATTCAATAAAATCTATTTCTATATGCTCTGGATCATTTTTGATATCAAATTTATCATTAAACGCTTGTATACTTCCAAAAAATAATGGCCCCCAAATTTCATAAACCTTTGTACCGTCTTCTTTAATACGTTTTCGCCCTCTAATTTTTTTAGCATTTTCCCATGCAAAAACAAGAGCCGCGATAATTACACCAACAAAAACAGCTATTGCTAAATCAAAAAATACGGTTACTGCCGAAACCATTATCAAAACAAAAGCATCTGATTTTGGTATTTTTTTTAATATCCTAAAACTAGACCACGCAAAAGTTTCGATTACCATCATAAACATAACACCTACAAGCGCTGCTATTGGTACTTGCTCGATGTATTTATCGGCAAATAAAATAAAGGTTAATAAAGTTAATGCCATCATCACACCAGACAAACGGCCTCTACCTCCTGCATTGATATTAATTACAGTTTGCCCAATCATA
>CALDUQ010000030.1 GCA_937924845.1 uncultured Flavobacteriaceae bacterium | reverse complement strand
CACCTGTAGCAGTTGATCCTAACAAAACATTGGATGATGTTGATCCAGATTTATTAGCAATGTATAAAAAGTTAGGTATTTCGGTAGATGAACAAAAGAAAATGAATAACATCGCGATGGATATCGTAGTTGATTCGGTTTCTGTAGCAACAACGTTTAAAGATACGTTGGCTGAAAAGGGTATTATTTTCATGAGTATTTCGGAGGCTATTAAAGAGCATCCCGAACTTGTAAAAAAACACTTAGGCACCGTAGTACCTACCAAAGATAATTTTTATGCAGCCTTAAACTCGGCTGTGTTTAGTGATGGATCGTTTTGCTACATCCCAAAAGGCGTAAAATGCCCAATGGAATTATCGACATATTTTCGTATTAATCAAGCCGGAACTGGACAATTTGAGCGAACTTTAGTCATTGCTGACCAAGGTAGTTATGTGTCTTATCTTGAGGGTTGTACAGCGCCAAGTCGTGACGAAAACCAATTGCACGCTGCTGTTGTCGAGCTTATAGCCCTTGATGATGCCGAAATTAAATATAGTACCGTACAAAACTGGTTTCCTGGTACTGCCGAAGGTAAAGGTGGGGTTTACAATTTTGTAACCAAAAGAGGCTTGTGCGAAACCAATGCTAAAATATCATGGACTCAAGTAGAGACGGGTAGTGCTGTAACTTGGAAATACCCGTCATGCATACTAAAAGGTGATAACTCGGTAGGTGAATTTTACTCAATAGCAGTTACCAATAATTACCAGCAGGCCGATACAGGTACCAAAATGATTCATTTAGGTAAAAACACAAAATCAACTATTATATCTAAAGGAATTTCTGCAGGAAAATCGCAAAATAGCTACAGAGGTTTGGTGCAAATAGGCGCAAGAGCTACCAATGCACGTAACTTTTCGCAATGCGATAGTTTGTTAATGGGTAATGAGTGTGGCGCGCATACATTTCCGTACATCGAAGCAAAAAATAAATCGGCTCAAGTAGAGCATGAAGCAACAACAAGTAAAATTGGAGAAGACCAAATATTTTACTGTAACCAACGTGGTATTGATACCGAAAAAGCCATTGCTTTAATTGTAAATGGTTTTAGTAAAGAAGTATTAAATAAATTACCAATGGAATTTGCTGTTGAAGCTCAAAAACTTTTGGAAATTAGTTTAGAAGGTTCGGTAGGGTAATCAATTATTTAAACTCAGTTTATGAAACATTTATTTATAAGTATTCTTTTTTTAACAATCATGTTTTCTTGCAAAAAGGAAATGAACGGCAATAATGATGAACCCCAAGCAAGCGCTAAGTTGACTACAGTAAAAGATGCGTCGGTATTACAAGGCGAATTTTTATATTATGCCGATGCTGCTGTGTTTACAGCAAATGCTGAAGTTTACGGTGTAATTGTTGACAAAAAAATGCATGAGCTAAATGCATTGGTTCAAAAATATAAAAAATCAGATATGGATGCCGTTCTGGTTCAAATTAAAGGAGACATTACTCCAAAGAAAGCCGACGAAGAAGGTTGGGCAAATACTATTAAAATTACAGAAATAGTTAGCGTTTTAAAACCTAAAAATTAAACCGCTTAAATACTATTAAAAATTAAACTCTAGAATAATTTAAACATTATGTTAACAATAAAAGATTTACACGCAAGTGTTGAAGGAAAAGCAATTTTAAAAGGGATAAACCTAGAGGTTAAACCGGGAGAAGTACATGCAATAATGGGGCCAAATGGTGCTGGTAAAAGTACTTTAGCATCTGTTGTAGCAGGTAAAGAAGACTATGAAGTAGAAAGCGGGACAATTAGCCTTGATGGCGAAGATTTACAAGAGTTAGACCCTGAAGAGCGCGCACATAAAGGCGTGTTTATGTCGTTTCAATACCCTGTTGAAATTCCTGGTGTATCGGTAACAAATTTTGTGAAAACAGCGATTAATGAAACGCGTAAAGCAAAAGGACTTGAAGATATGCCTGCTAAGGAAATGCTTCAAAAAATTAAAGAAAAAGCCGATCTTTTAGAAATTGACCGTAAATTTTTGTCACGTTCATTAAACGAAGGCTTTTCGGGTGGTGAGAAAAAACGTAATGAAATTTTTCAAATGGCAATGCTTGAGCCAAAATTAGCCATCCTTGACGAAACCGATTCGGGATTAGATATTGATGCACTTCGTATTGTTGCAAATGGTGTTAATAAATTAAAAAGTAAAGATAATGCTGTAGTTGTAATAACGCATTACCAACGTTTATTAGATTATATCGTTCCAGATTTTGTTCATGTGCTTTATAATGGTAAAATCGTAAAATCAGGAACAAAAGAGCTTGCTTTAGAGCTAGAAGAAAAAGGTTACGATTGGATTAAGCAAGAGTTAGTTTAAAGTGTTTTTTTTGATACACATCTAAAAAATAACAGTAAACTAAAAAAAATAATGAACAGTATGGATTTAAAAGATAAATTAGTCACCTCATTTTTAGCATTTGAAAACAAAGTAGATACCAATGATTTTGTGCATGGTATTAGAAATGAGGCCATCAAAAATTTTGAAGCAAAAGGATTTCCGTCTAAGCGCGAAGAAGCTTGGAAATACACATCGCTAAATAGTGTGTTAAAACATGATTATAGCGTGAGTTTTAATAAGGAAAACGTTATTGAATATAAAGATGTAAAAAAATACTTTATTGATGATACCGAAACTTACAAAATTGTATTTGTTGATGGTGTATTTTCTGCTCATTTATCAAAAACTACCCACGATAAACTTGATGTATGTTTAATGTCGGCAGCATTAACAAAACCAAAGTATCAACCTGTAATTGAAAACTATTTTAACAAAATAGCTGCTAAGGATGGATTAACATCATTAAATACAGCGTTTACAAATGAAGGTGCTTACATACACGTACCAAAAAACATACTGGTTGAAAAACCAATACAAATTGTATATTTCTCAACAGGTAGTGAAGCCGCTGCAATGATTCAGCCACGTAATTTGGTTGTGGTCGAAGAAAATGCACATGTGCAAATTATAGAACGTCACCAAAGTTTAACGAGTAACCCAGTATTAACAAATTCTGTAACAGAAATTTTTACTGAAAACCGTGCTATGGTTGATTATTATAAAATACAAAATGATAACGAAAACGCCTCATTAATTGATAGCACTTTTGTAAATCAGCAACAAAAAAGTGTAGCTTCGGTACACACCTTTTCATTTGGAGGAAAATTAACACGTAACAACCTTAATTTTTATCAAAATGGGGAGTATATGGATTCTATCCTTAAAGGAATTACTATTATTGGTGATAAACAACATGTAGACCATAACACCCTAGTTCACCATATTGAGCCAAATTGTGAAAGTCATCAAGATTATAAAGGTATTTTTGCAGATAGTGCTACAGGCGTTTTTAATGGCAAAGTAGTAGTTGAAAAAGAAGCTCAAAAAACCAATGCATTTCAATCAAACAATAACATTTTAGTAAGCGACAAAGCTACTATAAATACAAAACCACAACTTGAAATTTTTGCAGATGATGTAAAATGTTCTCACGGTTGTACAATTGGTCAGTTAGATGAAAGCGCAATGTTTTATATGCGCTCTCGTGGTATTGCCGAAAAAGAAGCTAAAGCGTTATTAATGTACGCCTTTAGTAATAATGTGTTAGATTCTGTTAAAATAAATGAACTTAAAACACGAATCAACAAAATTATAGCCAACAAGTTGGGTGTAAATATGGGGTTTGACCTTTAATTTAAATATGTAATTAACAGATGCTTAATATCAAAAAAATACGTCAAGATTTTCCTATACTTTCTAGAACAGTAAATGGTAAGCCTTTGGTGTATTTTGATAATGCAGCAACGTCGCAAACACCGCAAGTTGTTATTGACGCTATAGTTGATTATTATTCGCGTTATAACGCGAATATACATCGCGGTGTGCATACGTTAAGCCAAGAAGCTACCGATGCTTACGAAAATGCCCGAAACACACTTAAAACACATTTTAATGCCAAACATAGTCACGAAATTATTTTTACATCGGGCACAACACATGGCATTAATTTAGTAGCAAACGGTTTTTCTTCGCTTTTAAAAGCGGAAGATGAAATTATTGTATCGGCTTTAGAGCATCACAGTAACATTGTGCCTTGGCAAATGCTTTGTGAGCGAACGGGAGCAGTACTTAAAGTCATTCCGATGACGCAGGCTGGTGAGCTAGATATGCAGGCGTATTCAGCTTTGCTGAACAATAAAACCAAATTAGTTTTTGTAAACCACGTGTCTAATGCGTTGGGGACGGTTAATCCAATTGAAGATATTATAAAACAAGCCCATCAAGTTGGTGCGGCGGTACTTATTGATGGTGCGCAAGCAACCCCGCATATTAAACCAAATTTACAAGCCCTAAATGTCGATTTTTATGTGGTTTCGGCACATAAGCTTTGTGGACCAACAGGTGTAGGAATTCTTTACGGAAAAGAGGAATGGCTTAATAAATTACCACCATATCAAGGTGGTGGCGAAATGATTGCTGAGGTGACGTTTAAAAAAACAACTTACGCTGGTTTACCGCATAAATTTGAAGCTGGTACACCCAATATTTGTGGCGGTATTGCTTTTGCTACAGCAATAGACTACATGAATAGCATTGGTTTTGATACCATTTCGGCTTATGAAAACGAATTATTAGCATACGGCACAGCCGAATTGCTTAAAATTGATGGGTTAAAAATTTATGGTGCATCCGATTGTAAAACTGCTGTAATTTCATTTAATATTGATGGTATTCATCCCTATGACATTGGTAGCATTTTAGATAAACTAGGTGTGGCAGTTCGTACAGGTCATCACTGCGCACAACCTATCATGGATTTTTATAAAATTCCGGGTACGGTACGTGCATCTTTTTCATTTTACAACACTAAAGAAGAAATTGATGTGTTAGTTGCCGCGGTTAAAAAGGCAAAATTGATGTTGGGTTAATTTTTTAAATTCAAATTACTAAATCAGTTTTGTAAACTATTGTATCGTTGATGTGTAATTAGGTTTTACCATAAATTCTGCTTTAGCAGCAATCTAAAAATCATTTTAACACATTGTTTTACATAAATTTAGGTAAGTAAATTTTTATTAATACGAGCTGTAGCAACACGCGAGGCTAAAATACCTAATACACTTATTGTTAAAAACACCACGAGTATATTTAATAATTTAAACTCCATTGGGTATGGTACGCTTGGTAGTAGGTAAATTAAATTAAATTGTTGTTGTAAAATTACAATGATTATGCCTAAAATTAAACCTAAACTACCGCCAATAATAGTCATTAATGTGCCTTGTAAAAAGAAAATTAGTTTGATTTGGTGTAGTGTAGTACCCATGTTAAAAAGCGTTGCTAAATCCTTACGTTTATCTAAAATCATCATAACAATTGCGCCGATAATATTAAATAATGCTATAACTAGTATGAGTGTGAATATGAGGTATACTGCCAAATTTTCGGTATTTAACATTTTGTAAAGCGCATCGTTTAGTTGTAAGCGTGTTTTAACTGTAAAGTTATCACCAAAAATAGACTGTAGTTGCGTTTTGGTTGTTTCGAGAGTGTTTAAATTTTTAAGGTGAATATCGATAGCTGTTATTTGATTGGCATTATAATCTAAAAGGTATTGTAGGCTCTCAATATTAGCAAAAATTGTGGCGTTATCAATATCTTCGTTTACTGAAAATGTACCAACGTTATTAACTTTTAAACGTTTGGTAAGGGTGTTAATATTTGTAATTTGACCTTTGCCAGGCTTTATGGTGTAAAGCATTGGTACTTTATCAAAGGCGTATAAGCCTAGATTTAGCTTGTAGGCTAATTTTGACCCTACTACCACTTGATCGGTGTTTGGTAGCATCCAATTTGATTGTTCATCGATTATATGCTCAATGCTTGCTAAAGGGAAGTTAGTGTCTACCGCTTTTACGTTAACAATTTCATTTTTATCGCCATAATTTAATATTAAACGCTCTTCAATAAGTTTGGTGTATGAGGCTATATTGGGGTTTGATTCGAGCTGAGAAATTTGTTCAGGGGTCAATTCAAATGATTTGCCTTTATTGATTTGTACTTTTAAATCGGGGTCTAAAAACGAAATATACGCCAAACTAAAGGTTTTTAATCCACCAAAACCGCTCAGTACTATAAATAAGGCAGCTGTACCTGCTATAATGCCAAATGCAGCTATAATTGTGATAATATTTATAGCATTATTACTGCTTTTAGTAAACAGATAGCGTTTGGCGATATATAGCGAAAAATTCAATTATGATTTTTTACGTTTTTCGAGTAAATCAGGGTTTTCGATTGGGTTGTCTAACCCCTTTAATGAGCGATCAATATTGTCAATATACTCTAACGAATCATCAATAAAATAATGCAATTGCGGCATACGACGTAATTGATGACGTGTGCGTTGTGCTAATTCGTGCTTTATTAATGGAGCGTTTGATTTAATGCCTTCTAATAATTCTTCTCCTTTTTCAATAGGAAAAATACTTAAATATGCTTTTGCTATTGATAAATCTACGGTTACTTTTACTTTAGTTACCGATATGATAATGTTACGCATGCCGCTTTGTGTTGCTGAGCCTTGCAGTACATCAACTAAATCTTTTTGAATTAAAGCGCCTATTTTTTTTTGCCTGTTACTTTCCATAGTGCAAAAATAAGATTTTTACACCGATACTTTATATCTTTTACTTTTAAAGTAAATTTGTGGTATGATACAAAAGATAGAACATATTGGCATTGCTGTTAAAGACCTTGAAACCTCAAACGCGATTTTTGAAGCACTTTTTGACGAAGCGTATTATAAAATTGAAGATGTTGAAAGTGAAGGCGTAAAAACCTCATTTTTTAAATGTGGCCCTAATAAGATTGAATTATTACAAGCAACAAACCAAGATAGTCCAATTGCTAAATTTATTGCTAAAAAAGGGGAGGGGGTTCATCATATAGCTTTTGCTGTTGATGATATTGAATTAGAAATTAAGCGGTTAGCTGCAAAAGGATTTAGGCTCATAAACGAGATGCCCAAGAATGGTGCCGATAATAAATTGATTGCTTTTTTGCATCCAAAATCATCAAATGGGGTTTTGATTGAACTTTGTCAAGAAAATACAAAATAATTTCTTGTAAGGTTATAAAATAAATAGTAATATTGCACTCGGTTTTGGTCCCATAGCTCAGCTGGTTAGAGCACCTGACTCATAATCAGGGGGTCCATGGTTCGAGCCCATGTGGGACCACTTTTAAAATAAAGCCTTACAGAGATGTAGGGCTTTTTAATTTCCTGTTAGGTCAAACATAGGTCAAACATTTAGCTATAAAGTATCAAACATTTTATAATTTTGAGTTATGGAAAGTACAGCAGAAAATCCATTCAAATTTTTTGATTGGTATTTTGAAAAAGAAATTAATACTGATTTAAAAGAATTTTATACTAATATTACCGAAGAACTTTATTTCAATAACATTGAAGAAATAGATAAAGTACATCATATTATTAAAGTTCCTAATATCCATCATAAAGAAGAAATCCAAGCTGACTATATTACTTTTTCTTTTGAGGGTTCAATAAAGTCAAAACTTAAAAGAGAAATCAATATTACCAAAAATTTTATTGAGAGTGAATTTCAAAAACGATTTGCAGATAAAAAAGAAATTACAGGTTATGCTGATTTTTTAAGAATTAAACTTAATCAAGTTTTAAATAAGAGTAGCTTAAAGGAGTTTAATTTTCTCTTTGAATATTTTGAACAAATTAGCAACTTAATAAATCACTTTTCAGTTAATAATATGATAG